>NZ_BSTC01000001.1:1279672-1619074 GCF_030269305.1 Kineosporia sp. NBRC 101731 | reverse complement strand
AGGTGGACGACGAGCTTGAGAGTTACCGTTCCTCGCAGGGCATCTCGGACACCTGGGAGGCCCGGGAGCGGGTCGTCGTGGCCCTGACCGGGGGTCCGGAGGGGGAGACCCTGATCCGCCGGGCCTCCCGGCTGGCCAGCCGATCGCGCGGGGCCGACCTGCTGGCCGTGCACGTGGCCCGCAACGACGGTCTGAGCGGCGGCAGTCACGCCCATCTGGTGGCCCAGCGGACGCTGACGGAAGACCTGGGAGGGACGTACCACCAGGTCGTGGGCAACGACGTGCCCAAGGCGCTGCTCGATTTCGCCCGCGGGGTGAACGCGACAGAGCTGGTGCTGGGGGTCTCCCGGCGAGGACGGCTGTCCAGCCTGCTCTCCCCCGGTGTCGGCGTCACCACGGCCAACGGCGCGGGCCCCATCGACGTGCACCTGGTCACCCACTCCCAGGCTCACCAGGGACGGGTCGTGCCCCAGGCCGAGAGCGCCCTGAGCCGTAACCGGCGGCTGGCCGGACTTCTCGTCGCAACCTTGGGCCTGGCCCTGCTCACGGCGCTGCTGACCCACCTGCGGGGCCAGGTCTCGCTGGGCAGCGACCTGCTGCTCTACCTGGCCGCGGTGGTGATCGTGGCGCTGGTCGGCGGGCTCTGGCCGGCCCTGTTCGCGGCGGTGGCCGGGTCGGTGCTGCTGAACTACTTCTTCGCCCCGCCGCTCCACACGATTACCATCGCGACTCGCGAGAACGTGCTCGCGCTGGTGGTTTTCCTGGTGGTGGCGGTGGCGGTGAGCGCCACGGTCGACCGGGCGGCACGACGCACGCGGGAGGCGGCGAGCGCGCGGGCCGAGGCGGAGACGCTGTCCACCCTGGCGGGCAGCGTGCTGCGAGGCGCCCAGCCACTGCCCGCCCTGCTCGACCAGGTGCGCGAGACCTTCCGGTTCAGCGGCGCGACGCTGCTGCAACGAACGCCCGACTCGGGTCCGAGCCCGGACCTGCAGCACGACCCGGGCGCCTGGCAGGTGGTCGCATCGGTGGGCCGGCCGCTGTCGGCGCCCGGCGAGGGGGATGCCGAGGTGCTGGTCGACGAGGAGATCTCCCTGGTGCTCTGCGGACATCCGCTCGCGGCCGAGGACCGCCGCGTGGTGCAGGCTTTCGCCGCCCAGGCGGTGGTCGCCATGCGGCAGCAGCAGTTACGTGAGCAGGCCGCCGCGGCGGGGCCGCTGGCGGAGGTGGACCGGATGCGCACGGCACTGCTGTCGGCGGTCAGTCACGATCTACGGACGCCGCTCGCGTCGGCGAAGGCGGCCGTGGGGGGATTGCGGACGCCGGGGATCCGGTTCAGTGATGACGACCAGAAGGAGCTCCTGGCCAGTGTCGAGGAGTCGCTGGATCGGCTGACCCGGCTGGTGGACAATCTGCTGGACATGAGTCGTCTGCAGGCCGGGGCGCTGGCCATGCACCCGGAGCCGACGAGTATCGCCGAGACCGTGGCCATGTCTCTGGACGAGCTGGGCCCGCAGGGGCGGGAGATCGTCGTGCACCTGCCGGAGGAGTTCCTGGAGGTGAATGGTGATCCGGTGCTGATCGAGAGGGTGCTGGTGAATCTGCTGCGTAACGCGTTGCGGCACAGTCCGGTGGGGAGTCCGCCGATGATCGTGGTGAGCGCGCACGCCGGTGAGGTGGAGACGCGGGTGATCGATCGTGGGCCGGGGATCCCCACCGAATTGTGGGACGACGTGTTCCTTCCCTTCCAGCGGCTCGGTGACCGGGACAACGGCACCGGGGTCGGGCTGGGTCTGGCTCTGTCGCGCGGTCTGACCGAGGCCATGGGTGGCAGTCTGACCCCCGACACGACCCCGGGAGGCGGGCTGACCATGATCATGACCCTCATGCAGGTGACCACGCCGTGACCCGGATCCTGGTGGTGGACGACGAGCCGCAGATGATCCGCGTGCTGCGGATCAACCTGCTGGCCCGGCAGTACGAGGTGATCACAGCCGGCACCGGGCAGGCGGCCCTGGACGCTGCCCGCGAGGATCGGCCCGACATCGTGGTGCTCGACCTGGGCCTGCCCGATCTGGACGGCGTCGAGGTGATCCGGCAGTTGCGCGAGTGGACCCAGGTGCCGGTGATCGTGCTGTCCGGCCGCTCCGACAGTCACGACAAGGTGCACGCCCTGGACGCGGGGGCCGACGACTACGTGACCAAGCCGTTCAGCGTGGACGAACTGCTGGCCCGGATCCGGGTGGTGGCCCGCCGTCAGGGCACCGGCCAGACGCCGGGCGAGGTCCGGATCGGGCGGCACACGGTCGACCTGGCACGACACGCGATCTCCCCGGAAGACGTGCACCTCACCCGCACCGAGTGGCAGTTGCTGGCCGCGGTGGTGGCCGAGCCGGGCAAACTGCTCAGCCAGCGTTACCTGCTGGAGCAGGTGTGGGGCCCGACCTACCGGGCGGAGACCCAGAACGTGCGGCAGTACATGGCCCAGTTGCGCCGCAAACTGGAGGACGACCCGACCCGCCCGGCACACCTGCTCACCGAGCCCGGCATGGGGTACCGCTTCCAGCCGTAGGCCGGCGAAACGTCCCGGGACATCTCTGCCTGATCACGAAATGGATGTTTGTCAGGAAGTTAGGGCCTCCTCACCATCGGGCATTCAGACGATCTGGCTAGCATGCGCCAATGGGCGTCAGCGGGAACCAGCAGCACAACGATCGCATCGGCTATGACGTGGTCGTGGTCGGTGCGGGCCCGGCCGGCAGCAGTGCGGCCGCGGCGGCGGCTCGGATGGGCGCCCGCACCCTGATCGTCGACCGCGCGCAGTTCCCCCGGTACAAGACGTGCGGCGGCGGGCTGATCGGGGTCAGTCTGGCCGAGCTGACCGGGTTCGACGTGCCGGTGAAGCAGGAGATCAGGCGGGCGTCGTTCACCGCCGACGGCGAGAAGGCGGCCGGCCGCTCGTCCCGCGGGCGCCTGCTCAGCCTGGTCGACCGCAGCGAGTTCGACGCCGCCCTGCTCGAGCACGCCGTGTCACTGGGGGCGCAGGTGCGCTCGGGCGTCACGGTGACGGCGGTGACCCAGGACGTCGACGGCGCGCTGCTGTCCACCTCGGTCGGGCCGATCCGGGCCCGTTACGTGGTCGGCGCGGACGGCAGTGCCAGCCGTATCGCCCGGCACGTCGGCGTGACCCTCGGGCAGGTCGACCTCGGGCTGGAGTACGAGTTGCGGGCCACCGAGCAGCACGCCCGCACCTGGGCCGGGCGCATCCACATGGACTGGGGCCCGATTCCCGGCTCGTACGGCTGGGTCTTCCCGAAGGGCGAGACGATCACCGTCGGCGTCATCGCACGCCGCGGCACATCTGACGAAGCCCGTTCCTACCTCAAGGATTTCGTCCGGAAGCAGGGCCTCGACGACGCCGAGGTGATCCACGAATCCGGCCACCTGACCCGCTGCCGCACCACCGACTCCCCCCTCGGCCAGGGCCGGGTCCTGGTCGCCGGGGACGCCGCCGGCCTGCTGGAACCCTGGACCCGGGAAGGCATTTCCTTCGCCCTGCGGTCCGGCCGGATCGCCGGCGAGTGCGCTGCGAAGGCCGCCGGACCGACCGGGATGCCGCCCAGCATGGGCGATCTCAGCCGGGTGGTGCGCGACTACACGATCCGCATCACACAGGAGCTGGGACCGGAGATGGAGGCGGGCCGGGTGTTTCTACAGGCTTTCGAACGACACCCGTCGGTCATGCATGCCCTGCTGACCCGTACCCCCCTGGGCTGGCGCGAGTTCCAGCGCCTGACGCGCGGCCAGACGAACGTCGCGCGGGTGCTGCGCTTCGCCCCCGCCCGCTGGCTGTTGCGATCCCTCAGCGGGGCGCCGGTGCCGCGGACCGCCTGATCCGGATCAGCGAGGGCCCAAGAGGACAGTCCCGCTGTCCTCTTCTGCCGCCCCCGACAGATGTCCCGTAACCCACTGCGACTGACAGTATCTCCGCGTCGGCAGGCACCCCGATACTGCCCCTGCGGCCGGCGGGGCCGCGATGACGGACAGCTTCGAGCCCCATCACGGCCCCGCCCTCCAAACTCCGGCCCGGGACACGCCCTATCGTCGACACGCCTGGCGATCAATGCCTTGCCGGACTACTCGCGAGGAACCCGGTAGGAATTTCCTTGGACGGGTGGCCGAAGAAGGCGCCGGAGGGGTTACGGTTTCACGAAATAGGCCCAATTCGGACTTACTCTTTGGCGCAGGGTTGCATATTGTGATGACAGCAGCGTGCGCACGCTGACATAGCGGACTGCATGGCTGCGACTGGACCTTTGATGGGAGGCCAGCCATGCCACAGCCGTTGCGCGACCTCGACCCCGATGCCTCCCGGCTTGCCCGGTTCGGTGCGCGGCTGCGCGCCTACCGCACCCAGGCCGGTATGGCGCAGTCCCAGCTCGGCCGCACCGTCCACGTCAGCGGCACCCTGATCGCGAAGATGGAACGCGCCGAGCGGCGCCCGCAACCCGACGTCGCGCGCCGTCTCGACGACGTGCTCGGCGCCGAGGGCGAGCTGGTGCGGCTGGCGACCGCGGCCCTGGAGTTCGACCTGGCCGAACGCCGGATCGAGGCCCGTCCCCGGCGGCTGGACACCGGGCTCGGCCTGGTCACCGCCGACGGCCCGGGGATCGGCGCCCTGCACCGGCTGGCCGACCTGTACGACCTGCCCGACGACGGACCCGTCCGTGATGTCGGCACCTTGCGTTCAGCCACTCACGCTCTCGTCGACGAGCGGCTGAACTCGGAGTACCGGCAGCTGCTCAGCACGCTGCCCGCCCTGATCCCCGAGCTGACCCGGGCCCTGGAGAAGCAGCGCACCGACGAGGAACGCCAGCGGGTGGCCCGCATGCTGGTGCAGGCCTGGCGGGCCGCCGACGCGGTCGCGGCCAAGCTCGGGCTGCACGACCTGTCCGGCCGGCTCATCCACATCATGGGCTGGGCCGCGGGGCAGACCGGTGAGCCGTTCAGCGTGGCTGCCACCTCGTACGTGCGGGCCGAGTCGTTCTTCCTCGGCCGCGAACCGCGGGCCGGGCGCGTCATGCTGGAGCGCGCGGCCGATGCGGTGAAGGCCCGCGATCACGGCCGCCCGGAGGAGATGCTGGCGCAGTACGGCTCCCTGCACATGCGGGCCGCGATCGCCGCCGCCCGGGCCGGGCTCCCGGAGAAGGCCTGGGACCACCTGGACGAGGCCAGGACCACCGCCGCGCAGGTGTCCGAGGGGATCTGGGCCGGCACGGCGTTCGGTCCCGAGTCGGTACGCATCCACGAGGTGTCCACCGCCGTCGAACTGGACGCACCGCAGGTGGCGCTCGACACGGCCGAGGGCTGGGCGCCCCCGGTGACACTGCCGGCCGAGCGCCGGTCGCACTTCTACGTCGACCTGGCCCGCGCCCAGTTCGCGATCGGGCGGCACGACGACGTTCTGGAGACGCTCCGCTCGGCCCAGCGGATCGCCCCCCAGAACGTGCGGGTGGACCCCGACGTGCACAGCACTCTCACCGCACTGGCCGGTACCAGCCCGGTGCGGGCCGCGGCGGTGGAGGGCTTCACCCGTGAGGTACTGGCTCCGGCCCGGCCGGTTCCCGCGGTCCGAGCAACGGTCCGAGCAGCGCGGGCAGTTCCGTCAGCGACCCGAGCACCCAGTCCGCCGTCCGTTTGACCTCCTCCTCGCCCGCCCACAGGTGCCCCCACGGGCCGCGCCGCACCAGTGCTGCGCGAAACCCCTGTGCCCGAGCAGGAATCACGTCGAAGTCGCGATGGTCGCCGACATACAGAATCTCGTCCCGCTCGCCGGGGGCCCACCCGGCGAGCCAGTCGAAGTAGGCCCGTGAGGGCTTGATCAGCCCGAGCTCACCCGACACCATCACCGCATCGACCGGCAGGTCGAGCGCACGCAGCAGCTCTCCCGTCCGGGCCGACTGGTTGCCCGACACGCCCACCCAGTAGCCGGCCTCCCGCAACGCCGCGAGCGCGGACCTCACGTCCGGGTAGAGGTCGGTCTCGCTGATGCTCTCCCCGCACCCGGCCTCCTCACGACGCTGCCGTTCCGCCGGGAGGTCGAAGCCCGGGCGGAAGTACTCGAAGGTCTCACCGTTGTCGCGGCCGCCCCACACCACGGCCCCCATCACGGCGGAGAAGGTGTGCCGGGGCACACCGATCCAGTCCGCCCACCGACCCCACTCCGACGTGTCGTCCAGAAGCGTCTCGCCGACGTCGAACACGACCGAACGGATCATGTTGCTCGTGCCTCCCCTTTACTGTTGCCGCTGCGTCTGCTGATTCTTCGGTCAGCCAGTGGGACAGCATCGCTCGCCCACAAAGGTGCAATGAGGACATTCGCCCTGTCCTCATCGAACAGATGACTCAGCCCATCATCCGTATGACCCTGGTGATGTGGCCGAGCAAACGGGGGTCGGCCACCTAGATCGGCGAGGCCAGCGATTGGGGACCATCACCCGTCGCTGGTCTCGCCCTCCCAGGGGTCCTTCGCGCCGGGGCTCCTGGTGGTCGTGTTTGAGGGATTGCTCGTCACAAGGGGGCTGATCACGAGCATGAACGACGGTCGCGCGAACAGTCAGGCCGAGATGGAGATGCGGGCCGAGTTGCTGAGCCGGGAGCTGCGCAGCCGGGGGCTGGCGCTGCTGGACATCAGTGAGGACGTCATCGAACCCGACGTACTGGTGGTGTACCTGCACGCCCATGCCGACCAGTGGCAGGACGGGACGGCCGGCCGGATGATCCGGGCGCTGCCCGGCATCGTCGCGGTGACGCCGAGCGAGCAGTCGCCGGCCATCCTCCGGGTCCGGGTCTCCCAGGGGCGCCCCTCCCGCGGCGGCCTGCACCGCTCGGACCGCTGGGTGGACTGGGTCGACCACGCCCAGCGCAAGAGCCGGCCCCGGCACTGACATCGCTGCTGCTCAGCTGCTCAGCTCGGGAGATCCGGTCACCTTCGTGGTCTCCTCGCCCGAGGCCGCCGCGCCACCGGTCCGGCGGCCCCCGAACCAGACGGCGAGCATCAGGAGGGCGAGCATGAAGAAGCCGCTCATCAGAGCGGCCATCGGCAGCAGCGAGTCGTAGCCGAGCAGGCCGGTCAGCGGCGTCACGGCCGCGCCACAGAAGAACGCCAGTCCGCCCTGGAGCGCGGCGGCCGTGCCCCGGGCCCGACGGCCGGCCTCCTGGCCGAGCGCGGTGGCGGAAGGGATGGTCAGGCCCATCCCGCCGACCATGACCGACAGCAGCACCCAGAGGATCGCCAACGGGGGCGGTGAGCCCGCCACCCGCTCGGCCACGGCGCACGCCAGCACACCGAGGGCGGCGGAGGTCGAGACGGTCATCCCGATGACGCGCAGCCGGGCCGGTGACACCCGGCCGATCGCGAACCGGAAGAACATGCTGGTGGCGGCCATCGCGCAGGCGTTCACGGCGAACACCAGCGCATAAGTGCTCTCGGAGATGCCGTACACCTCCTGGAGCACGAACGACGAGCCCCCGATGTAGGTGAAGAACCCGCAGATGGTCAGGCACTGCAGGCAGACGTGGCGCATGAACGACCAGTCGCCGCCCAGGTCGCGCATCCGGCGGACCGCCGCGACGAGACCACCGCCGTGCCGCTGCTCCGGCGGCAGGGTCTCGGGCAGGCCCAGCCCGGCGGCCAGGATCATCAGGACCCCGAAGAACGTGAGGACGACGAACACGGTGCGCCAGTCGCCCACCGTGAGGATCAGCCCGCCCGCGGCCGGGGCCAGCACCGGCCCCAGGAAGACGATGGAGGCGAGCGTGCCGTAGCGACGGGCGGCCTCCGCGGGCGGATAGGCGTCGCCCACCACGGCCCGGCCGATCGCGATGCCGGAACCGGCCGCCAGCCCCTGCCCGAGCCGCGCCACCACCAGCAGCGCACCGGTCGGCGCCACCGCGCACAGCGCCGAGGCCAGGGTGAACACGATCGCCCCGCCCACCAGCAGCCGACGCCGCCCCCGGCCGTCGCTGACCGGGCCGAGCAGGATCTGACCGGCGGCCATGCCGACGATGAACGCGGTGAGGGTCAGCTGGGCGACCGCGGCCGAGGCGTCCAGCGAGTCCTGCACCGCGGGCAGCGCGGCCACGTAGGAGTCGGTGGCGATCGGGCCGACCCCGGTGACGATGACCAGGGCCACGGTGGACGGAACGGCGGCGACACGAGGAAGGGCGAAGGGGCGCGGCACCGGACGAACCTACCGAACGCCCTGAGCGGGGACGATGCAGCAGCGGTTCACCGGTGGAACATCGCTGTCCAGACCCTGGTCACGGATTCTGGTGGCATGGCACATTCCCTCGCGGTCGGGCTGTTCCGCGTCCCACCCGGGTCGTCGGACCAGCTGCGCCGCCGGGCCCGCATCGAGATAGCCCTGTGCGCCGGCTCCGAGGGGTACGCCCTGCTGGACACCTTCGACCTGGACGACAGCCTGCGGGCCGAGGACGAGACCCTGCAGGTCGTGAGGGCCCTCGGCGACCGGCATCCGCTGCACGCGCTGATCGTGGCCGGGCCGGTGCAGCGGGAAGGGATCGACGAACTGGCCGACGACCTGCGGCTGATCACGGTGCGGGTGCCCGCCACTCGTCTCTGAGCGCTCGACCCTGACCACCAGGGTTCCGCAACTACGGAATCCCGGTGGATGATCGATCCGCATCTGCGGTTATGCTCACGGGCGTGACCAGGTTCCGCATCCGGCAGGCCGCCGAACTGCTCGGCGTCAGCGACGACACCATGCGCCGGTGGGCCGATTCCGGGCGTCTGCCCACGACGACCGATGACGCCGGCCGCCGCGCGGTCGAGGGCGCCGACCTGGCGTTGTTCGCCGAGAAGCTGGCGGCCGAGACCCCGGGCCCCGATCAGGACGGCCTCGGCCTCTCCTCGGCGCGCAACCGGTTCACCGGGCTCGTCACCCGGGTGGTGCGCGACACCGTGATGGCCCAGGTCGAGATCCAGGCCGGGCCCTTCCGGGTGGTCAGCCTGATGAGCCGCGAGGCCGCCGACGAGCTGGGCCTGCAGCCCGGTTCGCTCGCCGTGGCCTCGATCAAGTCGACGAACGTCGTGGTCGAGGTCCCCGACCCGTCCTGACCCATCTCTCGATTCCCGGAGAAAACCCTTGCACAGAAACACGTTCGGCGCGGTCGTCGGGCTGGCTGCCGCCACCTTGCCCCTCACCGCCTGCGGCGGATCGTCGTCCTCGGGGACATCGGGTGAGATCACGGTGTTCGCGGCCGCCTCCCTGACCGGTTCGTTCACCACCCTGGGCAAGGCTTTCGAAGACGAGAACCCCGGAACCAAGGTCACTTTCAGCTTCGGCCCGAGCTCCGGCCTGGCCGAGCAGATCAGTCAGGGCGCCCCGGCCGACGTGTTTGCCTCGGCCGCCACAAAGAACATGGACCAGGTCGTCGAGGCCGGAAACGCCTCCGAACCGGTCACCTTCGCGAACAACACGATGGAGATCGCGGTACCGACCGACAATCCGGCAGGAGTCGACTCCCTCGACGACCTGACGAACAAGGACGTCAAGGTGGTGCTCTGCGCCGAGGACGTGCCCTGTGGTGTGAGCGCCCGCGAGGTGTTCAAGAACGCCGGCATCACCGTCACCCCGGTCAGCAACGAGGTCGACGTGAAGTCCACCCTGTCGAAGATCACCCTGGGCGAGGCGGACGCGGGCCTGGTCTACGTCACCGACGTCAAGGCCGCGGGCGACAAGGTCTCCGGCATCGAGATCCCGGCCGCCGACAACGCCACCACCACCTACCCGATCGCCACCCTCAAGGACAGCAAGAACGCCGACCTGGCGAAGGCTTTCGTCAACTACGTACTCTCCGACAAGGGCGCGGCCGAGCTGGCGACAGCCGGCTTCAGCAAACCCTGACCCAGCCCCCAAAACCCCAGCAACCCCAGCAACCCCTGTTCGTGATCATGCAAAACCTCCCCGGAGTTCTAGAACTCCCCCTGGAAGAGTTCTAGAACGCTGGGGAGGTTTTGCATGATCACGGCGAAAAAGAGAGTGGCGAAACGGAGAGGGAGGGGAAGGCATGATGGCCATCGACCGCGGCGACCGGCCCGGCCGCCGGGATCGGGATCTGCGGGTCACCACGCGGACGCCGTGGCCGATGCTGCTGCCCGCGCTGGTCGCGGCGTTGTTCCTGCTGCTGCCGCTGGCCGGGCTCCTGGTCCGTGCCCCCTGGACCGACCTGCCACAGCTCCTGTCCGAGCCGGAAGTGTTCCAGGCACTGCGTCTCTCGCTGGTCTGTGCGACGGCGGCGACCGGCCTCTCGTTGTTCTTCGGCATCCCGCTGGCCTGGATCCTGGCGCGCAGCCGGCGGCCGGGAATCAGTGTGTTGCGGGCCCTGGTGACGCTGCCGCTGGTGCTGCCGCCAGTGGTCGGTGGGGTGGCCCTGCTGGTGGCGCTCGGCCGGCGCGGCCTGGTGGGGCGGTATCTGGACGAATGGTTCGGCTATTCACTGCCGTTCACCACCACCGCCGTTATCCTGGCCGAGACCTTCGTTGCCATGCCCTTTCTCGTGATCACGGTGGAGGGCGCGCTGCGCACCGCGAACCAGGGCCTGGAAGAGGCCGCGGCCACACTCGGGTCGAAACCGTTCGCCACGTTCCGCCGCATCACGCTGCCGCTGATCGCCCCCAGCCTGGTCGCGGGCAGCGTGCTCACCTGGGCCCGGGCGCTGGGTGAGTTCGGCGCCACCATCACCTTCGCCGGTAACTTCCCCGGCACCACCCAGACCATGCCACTGAAGATCTACCTGCTGATCCAGAACGACCCGGACGCGGGAATCGCCCTCAGCCTGGTGATGCTGCTGGTCTCGGTGGCCGCGCTGGCCCTGCTGCGCGACCGTTGGCTGAGCAGCGGAGCACGGCTGTGACCGGCGCGAGCCCGCCCGAGGCGACAGTCGGCGCGTCCACCATCGGACTCGACGCGAACATCGTGGTGGACCGCGAGGACTTCGAACTGCGCGCGCAGGTGCGCGTCGGGCCGGGTGAGGTGCTGGCCGTGCTCGGACCCAACGGGGCCGGGAAAACCACCCTGCTGCGGGCTCTGGCCGGGCTGCTGGCCCTGCGCGAGGGGCATGTCGAGGTCGGGGGCAGACGCTGGGACGACCCGGCGGCGAACCGGTTCGTGCCCACCACCGATCGCCGCGTCGGGCTGGTGTTCCAGGACTACCGGCTGTTCCCGCACCTGTCCGTGCTCGACAACGTGGCGTTCGCGGCCCGCGCCCGGGGGGCCCGCCGGAGCGCGGCCCGCACCGGTGCCACGCAGGTGCTCGAGCGGCTCGGCCTGAGTTCCCTGGCCGCCCGACGCCCGGATCAGCTCTCCGGGGGGCAGGCCCAGCGGGTGGCACTGGCCCGGGCCCTGGCCAGCAAACCCGCCATGGTACTGCTGGACGAGCCGCTGGCCGCGCTGGACGCCCGTACCCGCCTGGAGATCCGTACCGAGTTGCGCCGGCACCTGCGCGCCTTCGCGGGGCCGAGCATCGTGGTCACCCACGACCCGCTGGAGGCACTGGTGATGGCCGACCGCATCCTGGTGCTGGAGGAGGGCCACATCGCCCAGACCGGTACGCCCTCGGAGGTGGCCCGGCGGCCGGTCACCGAGTACGTAGCCCGGCTGATGGGCCTCAACCTCTACAGCGGGCGTCTGGCCGGTCCGGGACACGTCGTGCTGGACGGCGGGGGTGAGCTCCGGACCTCCACCCCCGATCTGGCCGAGGGCTCCCGGGTGCTGGTCGTACTCTCCCCCAGCGCCATCTCCCTGCATCTGGGTGAATTACCCCAGGGCTCTCCCCGCAACGTCTGGACCGGCACGGTGAGTGGTGTCGAGCTGCTCACCGATCGGGTGCGGGTGGCTGTGACCGGCGCTCCCGACGCACTCGTGGACGTCACCGCCGCGGCGGTCGCCGAGCTGCAGCTCTCGCCCGGACTCCAGGTGCGTCTGTCGGCCAAGGCGACCGAGGTCACCGCCTACCCAGCTCCCTGATGTCGCCGCGACCACTCCTGAATTGCTCCTGACCGGCCGATCTCAACTGCAGACGTGACCGGGTGCATCCGGACCCTTACAGGCCCTTACAAGCGAGGGGGCGCCACCGAAGCGGGCGCGTTAACTACTTTGACTGACCCGTCAGTAGAGTCCAAGGCCCCGCCCACCTGCCGATTGGGCGAATGGGCCGACAGCGTCGAACATGGTGGACGCCGGTCGGTATTTGAAGGTCATACGGACGCGGCGAGATCACGAGACCTGATGGGCGGGATGAGGGACGGGATGCAGGAGGGACCGGATCACGATCACCCCCAGGGCGAACAGCCGGACGACCGCCTCATGCCGCCTGGCCAGAGGGGCCGCCTGGACCGCCCGGTGCGCCACTACGGACCCGTTCCCAAGGTCCGGGACCGCGACACCTGGTCGATGAGCTTCGGCGGGGCGACGAAGAGCGACGAGAGCTTCGTGGTCACGCTGGGCGAACTGGAGCAGCTGCCGAAGGCGTCACTGACCGCCGACATGCACTGCGCCGGCAAGTTCACCACCCTCGACAACCTGTGGGAGGGCGTGCTGGCCCGCGACGTCGTCGAGGCCTACCCACCCCTGCCCGGCATCACCAACGTCATCGTCTACGGGCAGTACGGCTACAGCGCCAACGTGCGGCTGGACGACCTGATCGCGGACAACGCCATGCTCGCCACCCGGCAGGACGGCGCTGACCTGGCACCCGAACACGGTTACCCCGTTCGGCTGATCATTCCGCACCTGTACTCGTGGAAGGGCCCGAAGTGGTTCCGCGGCTGGGAGTACCTGCTGCAACCGCGTCGGGGCTTCTGGGAGGAACGCGGGTACCACCTGCGCGGGCAGGTGTGGGCCGAGGAGCGGTGGTCGTACCAGGAGACCCATCCGGGACGCCTGCCGTCGCAGTCACCCGGTTCCGAGGGGCCGAGCGGGCAGGACGTCGAGGGCTGAGGCCGCCCCATTTCAGGATGGTTCAGGCAAGTTCAGGCCCGTTCGGTCCGATTCAGGACGATGTGACGGAGACGGTGCGCGTCTCTCGGTACGTCTGTCGGGGCCCCCGTCGACGCCACACGGCCTGGCCGATCAGCCAGAGCAGGACCGAGATCGACACCACCACGGGGGCGAGCAGATCGGCCTCGGTGAGCCCGTGGTCGGGCGAGAAGGTGTAGAGGATCACGCCTTCGCGCACGTGACTCACCTGCAACCACACATAACTGGTGACGCCGAGCGCGAGAACGCAGATCAGGGTGGGGATCAGGCGCCGGGCCAGGGCCAGGCCCACCCCGGCCGCGATCAGCGCGATGCATGACCAACGCATGGTCGGCTCGTCGGACAGCACCGACATCGCGTGGTCGAACGTGGCGTGGAACTGCTCGGGGGTGCGCGGAATGACGCCGAGCACCCGGCTCGCTATCAGGTGGAGTTCCACGATCGGCCTCCGCTGCGGGGTTGCTGGGAGATAG
This sequence comes from Kineosporia sp. NBRC 101731, assembly GCF_030269305.1. Classification (NCBI taxonomy): domain Bacteria; kingdom Bacillati; phylum Actinomycetota; class Actinomycetes; order Kineosporiales; family Kineosporiaceae; genus Kineosporia; species Kineosporia sp. NBRC 101731. The sequence continues at coordinate 1,605,543 of NZ_BSTC01000001.1, read as the reverse complement.
GCGGATCGGCGATGACCCCTGGAGTCCTGGTGAAGCCATCATCGACGAGGACGGTGGAACACGCCAAGGTGACCGGTACCCGACGTGCAGATGACGGAGAGGTGATCGACGGGGGCCGGGCCGCGCTGTAGAGGCGCCGCCGATCAGAACCCGAAACCGTCACCGAAGCCCTCACCGAACCCGCCGAAGCCGTCCGGGCCACCGGGGCCACCGCCGAAGCCGTGATCACCGAAGCCCTCGTGACCGCCGAGGCCCCCGAAGCCGGGACCGTGGCCACCGAACAGGGCATCGAGCACCAGCATCGACCCGATGCCCGCGGCACCGGCGACCATCGCCGTCTTCCACCAGGGCCGGCTGTACCAGCCGGCCGGCACGGTCCGGCCCTGCACCTGGCCGCCGGGGTAGTAGTACGGGGTCGCGTTGCCGGGGCCGGACGAGGCCACGTACTCCTCGTTGTTCACGGTGACCCGGCGGGTGCCCTCGACCGCCGGGACCGAGCTCTCCTGCGGCACCGCCGGCCCCGGGTCGAGACCGAGCGCGGTCCGGGCCGAGCGAAGGTAGTGCAGACCCTCGATCGCGGTGCGCCCGGCGAGCTGGATCTGCTTGGCCGAGACGGCCTCGGCCAGCTGACGGCGGGCGGAGGCGTGCCGTTCGGTCGCCTCAGCCATCGACTGCCGGGCCGCGACGTTGGTGCCGTCGTTCGTGCCCTCCAGCGCGGTGATGCCGCCACCGAGACGTTCCACCCAGTGCGAGGCCTCGGCGCGGGCGTCGGAGAGGTCCACGCCGGCCGTCGGGATGTAACCGTAGCTGGGTGTGCCGTAGTCGGGCAGCCGACCGGGTTGGCCCGGCTGACCGGGCTGCTGGCTGGGCTGCTGGTAGGGCTGGTAGCCGTTCTGCGGGTCGACCGGGCGGCCCTGGACCGGTACCGGCGTAGGCCGGTTCATGAACCAGCCCACCGCCCCGGCGATGAGCAACGCGGTGAAGATGAACATCAGCATGAGTGAAGGTTCGCCCGGACAACCGGGCGCACGCCCCGAACCCCCTGGGAAGCGGCTGGGACCGGTCCTCCACCGAGGAGGGGAGCCATCCCTTCGTTCGTGATCATGCAAACCTTCCCCGGCAAAATAGGGGCGCCTCCCGGCCGAAGGCCAGGGGATTGCATGATCACGAACGGAGAGCAGGACGATCGTTCCCAGCCGTCCAGCCACTCAGCCACCTCGGCGGCCTCAGCCGTCTGGTCGCCGACCTGGTTCTGGGCATGGGTCCTGGCCAGGGGCCCCGCCCTGGTGCTGGGCATGGCTCCTGGCCGGATGCTCCGATCGGCGCGTGACCGGGCACCCGGCGCAGGTTCGTCTACCCGGCCAGGTAGTGCTCCACGCGGGCCGCGAGTTCTTCAGAACCCTCGACCCGGACCGGTTTGCTCGCCGTCATCACGCGGATGCGACGGGCAATGGCGCGGGTACGGGCCGAGCGGACGCCGGACATCGCATCCAGCGCCTGGGACCAGGTCACGACGGCCTGGTCGTGCCGGCCGAGCCGGGCCTGGACATCGCCCAGGTCGCCCAGGGTGATGGCATGGGCCCGCGCGAACTTCGATCGCTGTCGGATCTGGACCGCCCGCTCGAAGGCCTCGAGCGCGCCCCGCAGGTCTCCGAAGTCACGCAGCACGCAACCGCTCTGGTGAGCCAGCGAGGCCTCCCCGACGAAGAACACCCGGTCGGGCTCGACATCGGACGCCGAGACCGAGGCCAGCTCCGCCTCGGCCTGTTTGACCGCCACCGTGGCGGCCTGCCGGTCACCCGCCATGGCGAGTGCCCGGGCCTGCCCCAGACAGAGCAGAGCCCGTTCCCGGGGTACGGCCCGCCGGTACCGCTCCCCGTTGACCGAGGCCGCGGCCAGGTCGAGTGCTCGCTCGGGCTGGCCGAGGTCGAGCACCTGCCGGGACATGGCCCGCAGGGCGAACCCGGCGAGCGGTGCGTCGTCCGCCTCGGCGGCCAGCTTGACCGCGATCGAGTAGGCCCACTGCGCCGTCGGGTGTTCTGCGTCGTCGTACGACATCCACCCGGCCAGGCACGCGAGTTCCCCGGCCGCGGCGAACATCTGCCGCCGCACCGAGTCGTCGGTGAAACGGCCGTTCAGGAACGCGGACACGTCGGAGGTGAGGTATTGCAGCACCGCCGTCCGGGCGTGACCACCGCCCCGGCGCTGGTCGACACGGCTGAAGAACGAGACGGTCTCCTGCACCGCCTCGACATCGCTGCGCCCGACCGCGAGAAGGCCGCCCGGCGGCTCGGTGGCGTTCTGCCTCCGGGCCTCCTGCCAGCTCGTCTCCCAGCCCTCGGGCGGAGCGCACGCCAATGACGGCGCGACCGAGGGCGCACCGCCCTCCGGCACCGAGTCGACCGCACGTAGCTGGACCAGAGGGTCGGTCAGCCAATCGTGGACGGCCACGCCTCCCGGACCTCCCGGGCCACTTTGAGCCCCGGCACCACCCAGCGCGATCGGTCCTGTCACCGGAGCCACCGGTGAGAGGTCCGAGGGCGCGCCGGGACGCCGCCTGGGCCGGATCCGGCCGGGGACCGTCGTGCGGTCGCGCACCGAGGTACGCGCCACACGGCCGGCCGCATCGGCCAGGTTCTGGTTGGCACGGGCGGCCCGGACCGAACGCCCGGGACCCACCGCCCTCGTCACCGGGGACACCGGAGCCACCGGTGCCGGTGAGGAAGGCGATTTCTCCACCGTGCCACGCCGTCTGCCCGCGGCGGCCCTTGCGGCCGTACCCGCCTGGATCAGCAGCCGGAATCTCTCGGCACTGGCCCGGTCTGCCCGGGCCAGGGCGGTGTCGAGCACCGCCTGCAGTTCTGGCATCGGTTCGATGTCAGCACCACGCGCCTCCCACTTGCTCACCGTGCGGGTGCCGACACCGAGATATTCGGCAAATCCCACCACGGTCATTCTCAGAGCCCGACGCAAAGCCCACGCCTCATGCCCTGTCCAGCGTTCCACCGTCATCACGATGACCCCCGTCAATCGCGCAAATATGGTCCGCCGACACCTACTGCGCGTGCAGTAAATGTCAGCATAGGCGCGAATTCACCGCTTTCTCCAGAGGCTGACGAGATTGGTTTGCAAGTGCACCGTGGGTGCAGTGCCCCTGCGCATCTCCACGCACACCCGACGCACACTTGCACTGCAGCGTGCCATTTCAGATCTGAATTCGTGCGCACATTTCTGAAAAGTTTCCACCGCACCATCGGGAGTGCGGGCATCCCAGCATTCCATACTCCGGGATTTCCTTTGACCGAAATACCTACTCCCGCATCGGTCGAACGGATTGCAACAAGGCCGGTCCCGGCCATTCGGCGTCGATAGCATGAAGACCGTTCAGCGATGGACAGATGCCCGACACTGCCCTTGGGGGGTCACGCGTGACCATCGTTCAGTACCTGCATGTGTTGCGCCGGCAGTGGCTCGTGGTGTTACTGCTCGCGGCTCTCGGCCTCGGCGCCGCGTACGCCTATACCGACCGCCAGGTGCGCACCTACTCGGCCACCACCGAGATGTTCGTCGGGATCACCGGCGAGAACCAGGACAGCGTCACCCAGATGAGCCAGGGCAGTACGTTCATCCAGCAGCGCATCAAGTCGTACGCCGACGTGGTCACCAGTCCGTCCGTACTCGACAAGGTCTCCGCCGCCTACGGGGTGCCGATCTCCGCGGGCCAGATCAGCGTGACCGCCCCGGCCGACACGGTGCTGCTCGACATCACCGTCACCGACACCGACCCGAAACGGGCCGCGATCATCGCCAACGGCATCGCCGACAAGTTCCCCGACTACGTCTCCCAGCTGGAAAAGCTTCCTCAGCAGGAGTCCTCGCCGGTGCGCCTGTCCGTGGTGGAGAGCGCTACGGAGTCCTCCGTCCCGGTCGCCCCGCGGGTGCCGCTGAACCTCGCACTCGGCCTGCTGGTCGGCCTCGGCCTGGGCATCGGCGCGGCCGTGCTGCGCGACGCCCTGAACACCTCGGTCACCAGCATCTCCGACATCGAGAAGCTCACCGGCGCAGTTCCTCTCGGCGTGGTGCCGTTCGACCCGAGCACCTCCAAGCAGCCGCTGGTCGACTCCGACGAACACGGTGCGCGGGCCGAGGCCTTCCGCACGCTGCGCACCAATCTCCAGTTCGCCGATGTCGACTCGCCGCCCCGCGTCATCGTGGTCACCTCTCCCCTACCGGACGAGGGAAAGAGCACCTCAGCCTGCAATCTCGCGCTCACCCTGGCCCTGGGCGGCGCCCGGGTGGTGCTGGTGGACGGCGACCTGCGCAAGCCCAGTGTCGGGCGGTACCTGGGTATCAGCAGCGGAGCGGGCCTGACCACCGTGCTCGCCGGCCGCCACGACCTGCGTGACGTGGTCACGGTCTACGGCCGCGACACCCTGGCCGTGCTCCCCTCCGGCCCCACTCCCCCGAACCCCTCGGAACTACTCGGTTCCCAGCAGATGGCCGACCTCCTCGCCACCCTGGCCGAGCACTACGACGTGGTCGTGGTCGACGCCCCGCCCCTGCTGCCCGTCACCGACGCGGCCGTGCTGGCCGCCGCGGCCGACGGCGCCGTGCTGGTGCTGCGCCACGGCAAGACCCGCAAGGAAGACGCCAACCGCGCCCTGCAGGCACTCGATGCCGTCAACGCCAAGCTGCTCGGATCAGTCCTGAACTTCGCCCCCAAGAAGAAGCACCGGGGCGGCTACGACGGGTACGGATACGGCTATGGGTACGGCGACGTCTCCCAGGCCAAGCCCCTCCCCAAGATCGTGCGCCCGGCCGCCGTCACCCTTCCCGAGCCCGAAAGCGCCCCGGCCCCAACCCCCTGAACCTCAGCCGGCCCCAGTAGTTCGTGATCATGCAAAGTGTCCCCAGACCGAATCGTCGGCCTGGGGACACTTTGCATGATCACGAACAAGGGGACTTGGGCTTTTCCGGAGGGGGAACGTGAGCCGCTGCGAGCCACACCAGGTACTGTGACGAACTGATTACATACGGTGCATCTAGCGTGCCATGTCGCGTCATGGTGAGGGTCAGCACCCTGACCGACGCTGGGAGCATGACCGGCCTGGGAATCGATCTGCGTGACACCGCAGGCAGCGCGGTCACCCTGGAGCTGCGCATCTTCCGGGCGTCCGTGGAGTGCTGGGTCGGCGACAACTGCTACGCCGTCTTCGACCGCGAAGCCCTGCGCCACTGGCTGGCCCGCCCCGGCACGGTGCTGAGCTACGAGGGCATCAGCTGGGCGCGCGCCGGCCAGGGAGTCGTGGCAATCACCGTCGACGGAGTCGTGCCCCGCTGGCCCCTCGCCGACCATGTGCTGGACGGGCTGCGCTCGCGGATATGACGAAAGGCGCGCCCCCGAAGGGAGCGCGCCTTTCGCGAAGAACATTTACTCCTTGGGCCCGGTGACCTTCAGGTTCTTCAGCGTCGCGTCAAACTTGCCGTCGCTGCGCGGCGCCAGGCTGGTCACCCAGATCAGCCAGTAGCGCTGGGCATCGGCGGAGGAGGCGTTCAGGTCGACCTTGCCCGTGACCTTCTTCTGCTTGACGACAGTGTCGTAGTCGTCGAGGGAGCTGGTGGAGAGCGAGTTCGCCGACCGGAGACCGACGGTGATGGGTTGACCGCCCACGTTGACGCTGATCTTGCTGACTTTCTTCGCCTTGCCCAGGTCGATCAGCAGACCGACTCCCGGCTTGAGGTTGCCGAACTGGGCCGAGTTGTACCAGCCCATCGTGCGGTAGGCATCGCCGTCATCCTTGATGCCGTTGCCGGACACCGGGTCGAACGGCTGCGTGTCGAAGTCCAGACTGACTGTCTCCACCGCCTGCGTGGCCGTCGCCGTGGGCGTGGCCGTGGTGTTGCCCCCACCGGCGTTCGGATCCTTTTCCCGAGCGCCCAGGCTGATCATGACGCCGGCGATGATGCCGCCGATGACCAGGCAGACCACGGCGAACATGGCCCAGCGGGCGGCCGGGGAGGGCAGCTTCTGGTTCGGCTGCCGCGGCGGCCGCCCCTGGTAGAGCTGCTGCTGCGGCGGGGCGGTGGGCACACCCACCGAACCCATCGCGCTCACCGGCATCGACCCGGTCGGCACCTGCTGCTGGTAACCCTGCTGCTGGTAGCCCTGGGGTGCGTAGGCCTGCGGGGCGTAGGTCTGCGGGTAGCCCTGCGGGGTGTAACCCTGGGGCGCGTACCCCTGGGGGTAGCCCTGCGGCGCGTAGCCCTGCGGGTTGTTGTAGCCGATCGGCATCGAGCCGGTGCCGGGAGCGGTCGGCAGCTGGCCGGTGGGCGGCTGCACCTGCTGGTTGGCACCGGTGTTCATCGGGATGCCAGCGGTGTGGGCCCCCTGCTTGCGACCCTTGCGCTTACGGTTCTTGGCGCCGGGCTGGACCTGGGCCCGGGCCGCGGCAGCAGCCGCGGCCGCCGGGTCGACGTGGGTCTCGGGGCCGCCGGGCTGCGTGATCGGCCCGCTGGCCGGGTTCTGCACCCCCGGCATCGGCTGGGAACCGGTCATCATCGACGGCGGCAGAGGCGGCGCCATCACGATGGCTCGCGTCATCGCCTCGGCGGCACGGCGCCGGGCGACCATCTCCCGCGGTACGAAGGCCCCCGTGTCGGGTGAGCGGCGACCAGGACGGCCACCGCCCTGACCCGACGGACCACCCTGGCCGGCCTGACCCGACTGACCCGACGACTCGGACTGGCCCGACGAGGCTGCGGCCCGGGAGGACTGCTGCTGCGGCTGACCACCACGACCGGCCCCGGACGCACCCGACCCGGCTGAGGCCGAGGCACCGAACGACGAGGCACCGAACGACGAAGCGCCGAACGACGAGGCACCGGCCGGCACGGAGGCCGGTTCGGGCTGGACCGTGTAGGGCTCGGTCGAGGGGCCCAGTTCGGGATCGGCCGTCGGCAGTGAGCCGGAGGCCGGTGAACTCGATGGGACAGCTGCCACATCGAGAGGGGCTCCGGTGGCCCTGAGGGCTGCCCCTACGGAGGCCGCGCTGAGAGAGAGGCCACCGCTGTCGGGGCCACCTCCCACGACGGCCGGCAGGGTGGAGGTGGAGAACAAGTCCGCCCTACCCGCGTCGGAGTTTGGGGCGAGCGACATCGCGCCCGCCTCCGCCATCTGCATCGCTTCGGAGGTCTCGTCTCCGCCGATCAGTCGCACTGGCCCAGAACCACCCGATGTGCTGGAAGAAGAGGTGTCAGAAGAAGAGGAAAGATCAACAGGGCCGACAGCTCTCGTAGCTGCCAACGGGCTGAGCTCCGGTGCGGTCTCCGCAGACGCCGAGGCGTACTCCAGAGTCCCGGTCGTGGGGTCAGCCGTGTTCGCACCATCAATGAGCTGGTTGCCCGTTTCCTGCGACAGGCGCGCCGGGTCCGACAAGGCAACGCTCCTTCCCTCTACCGGGTACTACGGTACGCGACAGCGGCGACTCACCCGAACCGGATCGCCCTATCCGCGTGGCTTTTGTCCGAACAATTCATAGCTCGCCATGGGTAGACCCACGGCAGGCAGGGGGTCTGACGCACGAGACCCCTGTGCCGGTTGCGTCGCGGGGGACTTAGTTTCCCAGTCCCCCGTCCCGGGGACGACGCTGCCATCCCGGGCCGTCACCGCCACCGGAGAGGTGCGCCCCGAAACCGGCGACGAACACGGCGACGGGTGGAAGAGCGGCAGCGACGATGCCCATGATCACGGCTGTACCGGTGGAGATCGGTCTCACCACGGTCCAGGCCACGACGACGAGCAGTACGCAGGTTCCCATGATCAGGAGGTACCGGCGGACGCGGGTGCCCTCGTCGACCGGGCGACGCTCCCGTGGGGGCCGCGGCGGCGGGTCGACGGGCGGGTAGGGCGGCACCTGGGAGCCCGGCTGGAAGTGCGGGCCCTGCCGCATCCGGCGCACCACCACGAACAGGTCGACGGCCGCGCTCACCGCCACGGCGGCGAACATCAGCACGATCGCGGTGGACCCCCGGCCGGCCAGGACGACGGCCGTGATCGTGGAGGAGACCAGGCCGGTCAGCGCCAGCCCCAGACGCAGCCGGAGCGGGCTGCGCGCGCTGTTCGGCTCGTTACCGGTGCGCCGCATGCCCTCACCACCCCTCGTCCGCAACCAGGCTATGCCCGGCCGGGGTCGGGTCGCACGCAGAGAACCGATCATGCCCGATCCGCCCCCTTCACGGCATCCCTCCAGCCGGGGGAGGGACAAAGGAGTGAGGACGCCGGTGGTCAGGGCTCACCGGCGTCCTCACGTTCGCCCCCTCAGGGGACGAACCCCTTAGTAAATGCTGACCCCGTAGACGCTGAGCGCCTCCGGAACCGGCTGGAAGTACGTGACGCCACCGGAGGTGCAGTTACCACTGCCACCCGATGTCAGGCCGTACGCCACCGTGCCCGCGTAGAGCGAGCCACCGCTGTCGCCACCCTCGGCGCAGACCGTGGTCCGGATGAGCCCGGAGACGCTGCCCTCGGCGTAGTTGACGGTGGAGTTGAGCGCGGTCACCCGGCCACTGCGAACACCGGTGGTGCTACCGCTGCGGTAGACGGTCTGGCCCACGGTCGGCGTGCCGGCGCTGGAGATCTCCTGCGAGCCGCTGTAGGTGTAGACCGTGCCCGGGTGGGCCGTGCTGGAGCTGCTGTACCGGACCAGGGCGTAGTCGTTGCCCGGGAACGAGTAGCCCACCGTCGGCCCGAGCGTGGTGGTCTGACCGGAGTTCGAGTACCAGGTGCTCGCCACCTCGGCGCAGTGCCCGGCGGTCAGGAAGTAGTACGTCGAACCGCTGACCACGTTGAAGCCCAGCGAGCAGCGGTAGCCACCGCCGTAGATGGCCTGCCCACCGGCGATCTTGGTGCTGAACACGCCGGAGGTCTTCTCCAGCGTGGCCTTGGTGCCGAGCTTGGCGACCGCGGCCTCGACCTTGGCCAGCTTCGCACCCTTGACCGTGCTGTCGACGGTGACCAGCACCTTGTTCGCCGTCAGGTCGACACCGTAGGAGGTACCCGGCAGCTTCACCGTCGAGTCGAGGGTCTTGACGGCGGCGTTGAGCTGGGCCGTGGTGTTCTTGACCAGTTTCGCGCTGGCCCCCTCGGCCTTGGCGGTCTTCAGGGCGGCCTTGGTGGTGACCGCGGCCTTCAGCGTGCTGCCCTCGTAGTAGACGCCCGCGCTCTCCTTCCCGAGCTTCTTGGCGAGCGCGTCGGCCGCCTTGTCCTGCTTCACGGACTCCTTCTGCGCGGCGGTAACGGCCACCAGTTGGTTGGTGGGAGTAGCGCTGACGCCGACGGCGGCACCCGCGGAAGCTGCGGGTGCGGCGAGGCAGACGGCGACGACACTGGAAGTGGCCAGGCCAACAAGCAGACGGCTGGGTTTCACGGTGGTTCCTCTCGACAGACGTGATGGGCGATGCCCTGTCAGGGACACGTCCGGGCGACCCGGAAGCGCCCTAATAGTCCGATTTGTCCGCAGAGATCACAAGACCTAAACGCCAGAAAGTAACCCGACGGTCACAAAGCGCAGAGATTTTGCCCGACGAGTGACCCCGGTCACTCCCGGAAGGCGTCAGGACGCGCCCGGATGTCATATCGGGACCTGCGCGCGGGTCGCGCGAGAAGGCCACTAACGTGTATGGACATGCCTGGTCATTACGACGTCATCGTTCTGGGAGCCGGCCCCGGCGGCTATGTCGCCGCCATCCGAGCAGCGCAACTCGGCAAGCGGGTGGCCATTGTCGAGAGCAAGTACTGGGGCGGTGTCTGCCTGAACGTCGGGTGCATCCCCTCCAAGGCCCTGCTCCGCAACGCCGATCTGGCGCACACCGTGCAGCACGAGGCCAAGACCTTCGGCATCCAGATCGAGGGTCAGGTCACCTTCGATTTCAAGGCTGCCTTCTCGCGCAGCCGTTCCGTGGCCGACGGCCGCGTCAAGGGCGTGCACTTCCTGATGAAGAAGAACGGCATCGACGAGCTGAACGGCTGGGGCACGTTCGTCGACGCCCACACCCTGCAGGTCAAGCTCAACGACGGTGGCGAGGAGACAGTCACCTTCGACAACGCCATCATCGCGGCGGGCGCCACCACCCGCCTGCTGCCGGGCACGACCCTCTCCGAGCGGGTCGTGACCTACGAAGAGCAGATCATGACGTCCGAGCTGCCGAAGAGCATCATCATCGCCGGCGCCGGTGCCATCGGCATCGAGTTCGCCTATGTGCTCAGCAATTACGGCGTCGACGTGACGATCGTCGAGTTCCTCGACCGGATCCTGCCGCTCGAGGACGTCGACGTCTCGACCGAACTTGCCAAGCGGTACAAGAAGGCCGGGATCAAGCTCCTCACCGGCACCCGCGTGGACTCGATCGAGGACGGTTCCGGCCCGGTCCGGGTGACCGTCACCAAGGACGGCAAGCAGCAGGTCCTGGAGACCGACAAGGTCATGCAGGCCATCGGTTTCGTGCCCCGCACGAAGGGCTACGGCCTGGAGAACACCGGTGTGAAGCTGACCGAGCGCGGTGCCATCGCGGTGGACGACAACCTGCGCACCAACGTGCCGGGCATCTACGCCATCGGTGACGTCACGTCCAAACTGATGCTGGCCCACGTGGCCGAGTCGCAGGGCATCATCGCGGCCGAGACCATCGCCGGAGCCGAGACCATGACGCTCGACTACGCGATGATCCCGCGCGCCACGTTCTGCAACCCGCAGGTCGCCAGCTTCGGCTACACCGAGGCCCAGGCCCGCGAAAAAGGTTACGACGTCAAGGTTTCCAAGTTCCCATTCACTGCGAACGGCAAGGCGCACGGCCTGGCCGAGCCGGTCGGTTTCGTCAAGCTGATCGCCGACGCCAAGTACGGCGAGCTCATCGGCGGGCACCTGATCGGCCCCGAGGTCACCGAGCTGCTGCCCGAGCTGACCCTGGCCCAGCAGTGGGACCTCACCGTGCACGAGATCGCTCGCAACGTGCACGCCCACCCGACCCTGAGCGAGGCCGTGAAGGAAGCGGTGCACGGTCTGGCCGGGCACATGATCAACTTCTGATCGACCTGCCCGTCCGGAACGGCCGCGCCCCGCTCGGGGCGCGGCCGTTCTGCATGTCTGGACAGAGTTTCGCCCATGACCCACCTGTCGACCGGCACGAGCGACCCGGAACCGACCACCCGTCCGGACCGGGAACTGGCCGTCTTCAACGCGAGAGCCACGGGGGCGGACGACGAGCCGGCGCTGTCGGTCCGGGCCCGCGACGAGAACGGGGAGCTGGTGGGCGGACTCACCGGCTGGACGGGGGCGGCACCTGCGGGGTGAGCATGCTGCGGGTGCATGCCGACCACGGGCCGGCGGATGGGGCAGCACGCCCCTGGCAGCCGCGCAGGAGGAGGCCCACCGGAGGCTGCGCCCGGATGGTGCGGTCGTCGTTCATGTTCCAGGCGCCGGACTTCTACCGGCGCCACGGATACGTCGAGACCGGGCGGGCCGAGGGATATCCGGCCGGGAGCGCCCAGGTCCATTTCCTCAAGACCCTCTGAAAGGTCTCTGACAAAACAACAACGGCGACACGTCTTCGTGTCGCCGCATCATCATGGGCGCTGCGTCTCTGGCGCGCCTCGAAAGTTGGTGTTACAGGTGAACTGCCCGGGTGGCCGCCTGCTGGTTGAGCACGGCCTCCAGTTCGGCGATCTCGGACTCGGTGTGACGGCCCATGATCGCGTCGAGCTCCTGACGCTCGGCCGGGGTGCTGTAGCTCGCCAGCTCGTGGGCGAGCTTGCGGTTACGCTGCCGGACGACGCGACGCTCGGCCAGGTGGGTACGCAGTTCGGTGATCATCGGTGCCTTTCGTTCGACTTCCACCGCGGGTTCGCGGGGCGGCGGTTGCGCCGCCACCACCATTAACGGTCACTTCGACGAGAGTGTTACCTCTTTTGCGGTGTGACCTAGCCCTCACACCGGGTGTCCGGACAAGCGGACAGGTGAAAATTACTTTCCAGCATAACCTTTGGCATTTTACTCGGAAACCAATCAAAAAATGGTGGACGCCGTCGGCCTCCTTGGGTGCCCACGGCGTCCACCATTTGCGCTCTTGACGACGAACTACCCGGCGACCGACTCCCGCCAGACCCGGATCTGACCGCGCAGCCAGTGGGCACTGTCTTTCAGGGTGCGCTCCTGGGTCTTGTAGTCGACCCGGACGATGCCGAAGCGCTTGTCGTACCCGTACGACCACTCGAAGTTGTCCAGGAGCGACCAGACGAAGTAGCCCCGCACGTCCGCTCCCCGGACCACCGCATCCTGCACCGCGTGGATGTGCGACTCCAGGTAGGCCTGACGTTCCGGGTCGGGCACCGACCCGTCCGCGGCGACGACGTCGTCGAAGGCCGCGCCGTTCTCGGTGATGAACAGCGGCACGCCCGGGTACTCCCGGGACAGGCGCAGGAGCAGCTCGGTGAAGACCTCGGGCACGATCTCCCAGCCCATCGCGGTCGCCGGGCGGCCCCGGCCCACGGATCGCGCCACCAGGGCCCCGTCGGAGTCCACGCTCGAGCCGTCCTCGTCCAGGTGGGAGATCAGCCAGCCGGTGTAGTAGTTCACCCCGAGCACGTCGATCGGCGTCGAGATGATCTCCAGGTCGCCCTCCTGCACCGGCAGCTCGGCCTGCCGCAGAGCCACATCGTCCATCACGTCGGCCGGATAGGCCCCCTTGAGCAGGGGGTCGAGGTAGAGCCGGTTGTTCAGGCCGTCGGCGCGGCGGGCGGCCTCGCGGTCCTCGTCGGTGTCGGTGGCCGGGTGCGCCGGACCGAGGTTGAGCGTGATGCCCAGGTGCACCGGGCGGTCGAGCCCGGTAGCCGCCTCACGCATCCGCTGCGTCGCCAGACCGTGCCCGAGCAGCAGGTGGTGCACGGCCCGGATACCCGCGGGGAAGTCCCGATGGCCAGGTGCCTGGTGCCCGTAGGCGTAACCGAGCATGGCCGAGCACCACGGCTCGTTGAGCGTGGTCCAGTTGGTCACCCGGTCACTCAGCTGGTCGAACATCAGCGCCGCGTAGTCCGCGAACCGGTGGGCGGTGTCGCGGGCGGGCCAGCCGCCCGCGTCCTCGAGCTCCTGGGGCAGGTCCCAGTGGTACAGCGTGACCCACGGGTCGACGTCGTTGGCCAGCAGCTCGTCCACCAGCCGCGAGTAGAAGTCGACGCCCTTCGGGTTCAGCCTCCCGCTGCCGCCCGGCTGCACCCGCGGCCAGGAGATGGAGAACCTGTAGGTGTCCACCCCCAGCCCTTTGATCAGCGCCACGTCGTCGGGCATCCGGTGATAGTGGTCGCACGCCACGTCGCCGTTGTCGTCGCCGTGCACCTGGCCCGGGGTGTGCGAGTAGGTGTCCCAGATCGACGGCGTCCTGCCGTCCTCCGCCGCCGCTCCCTCGATCTGGTAAGCGGCTGTGGCGACGCCCCAGCGGAATCCGGCCGGCAGGCTCAGGGCCGTACCGGAACTGGGCTGGGTCAGCGTGGTGTCCATGTCTCTCCATCGGGTCGAGGACTCTGCCGCGAGTGCGAAACCCGGCATACCAGGCCGGGCGTGCACCCCAGCATGCGTCCTGGAGGCCAGCTACGGAACCACCGTTCCCCGATCTTCGGGAGACCTCCCGAACCCTCGTGGACGTCCATCATCCGGACCGAAGAACGCCGGATGCACCCGGCGCGGAAATCAACCCGATCGGCCCTGTGCGCCGTCTGTCCGGACACCTTTGCCGAAAGATCACTCAGCGTTCACGGGCCACCACTAAAGCGCATCATCATTCACAGGAAACGCGCGGACAACGGCCTCCCGTGAAATGCACTTCGGTTTTCGGGGCACAAAAGGCTGTCCGGACAGATATCTGCCCGGACAGTCCTTCCGATGCACTCACGCCGGTTCCTAGGCTGTCGGCCCCGGCGCCCGGACGTGCGGGGAGAGCGCCGCGGGGGCCACTCCCGTTCCCGCACAGACCTCGGAGAGGGTGCGCATGAACTGCGGGTGCAGACGAGCCGCCTGATCCAGGCTCAGCTTGAGATCGGCTGCAGCCCGGACATTCTCGGGGTCTGCGACCAGGCGGTCGATGGCCACCTTGGCCCAGCCGTCAAGCTTGGCGAGGTGCTGGAAGACAACTGCGAGAGCATCGGCGCCCGGCTGCGCGGCCCCGGTCGCATCACCGGAGTTCGCGGCAATCTGCAGGACGGTGAAACGGCGCAGTGCCTCGTCGACCAACTGTGTCGGGTCCATCGCGGGTTGACCCCCATCTCCTTCTCTGTCGTCACGGCCTGGCCGGAGAACACGAAGGTAAATCTGGTCCCGCGCATCTCCATTGACCGCAACTCAACCCTACGCCCGGCGCTCGGGTTTCGCTGGAGACCTGGTTGTGAAAGCGCGAAGGTTGCCCATAAGTGATAGATCGCTTTCATGCGGATCACTGACACAGCGGACATGTGGTGGAAAACAGCGGTGGTCTATTGCCTCGATGTCGAGACATTCATGGACTGGAACGACGACGGGACCGGCGACCTGGCCGGGCTCGCCCAGCGCATCGACTACCTGTCCGAGCTCGGCGTGACCTGCCTCTGGCTCATGCCCTTCTACCCGAGCCCGGATCGTGACGACGGCTACGACATCACCGACTTCTACGGGGTGGACCCGCGCCTGGGCACCCACGGCGACCTGGTCGAGGCGATCCGGACGGCCCACGACCGGGGGATGCGGGTGATCGTCGACCTGGTGGTGAACCACACCTCGGACCAGCACCCGTGGTTCGTCGCCTCCCGGGAGAGCAAGGAATCGCCCTACCGGGACTGGTACGTGTGGGTCGACGAGCCGCCGGCGGGCCAGCAGCCCGAGCCGGTGTTCCCCGATCAGGAGAACAGCGTCTGGGCGCTGGACGAGAAGACCGGGCAGTACTACCTGCACCACTTCTACAAGTACCAGCCCGACCTGAACGTGACGAACCCCGCCGTGCGGGACGAGATCGCGCGCATCGTCGGGTTCTGGCTGGCCCTGGGCGTCAGCGGGTTCCGGGTCGACGCGGTGCCGTTCTTCATCGACACCATCGGCGAGTCCCCCACCGCCCTGCCCGACCCGCACGAGGTGGTGCGCGACCTGCGGGCGTTCATCAACCGGCGCTCGGGCGACGCGATCCTGCTCGGTGAGGTGAACGTGCCCTTCGAGCAGCAGCTGGAGTTCTTCGGCGGTTCCGAGGGGGGCGAACTCACGCTGCAGTTCGACTTCATCACGATGCAGAACATGTACCTGGCGCTGGCCCGGCGCAACGCCGAGCCGCTGCAGCGGGCGCTCGAGCAGCGGCCGCAGATCCCCCGCGAGTGCCAGTGGGGCACCTTCGTGCGCAACCACGACGAGCTGACGCTGGACAAGCTCTCCGACGAGGAGCGGCAGGAGGTGTTCGATGCCTTCGGGCCGGAGGAGCGTATGCAGGTGTACGGCCGCGGTCTGATCCGCCGGCTGCCCCCGATGCTCGACGGCGACGCCGACCGCATCCGCATGGTCTACAGCCTGCTCTTCTCGCTGCCGGGCACCCCGGTGCTCTTCTACGGCGAGGAGATCGGCATGGGTGAGAACCTGGAGATCGGCGACCGCACCGCCGTGCGCACGCCGATGCAGTGGACGAGCGAGCCGGGGGCCGGCTTCTCCCGCAACGACGACACCGGGAAGTTCCCGGCGCCGCTGGTGACCGGGGAGTTCGGGCCGCAGAACGTCAATGTTCAGGCGCAGCGGGCCGATCCGGACTCACTGCTGAACTTCGTGCGGCTGCTGATCACGCGCTACCGCAGCAGCCCGGAACTGGGCTGGGGTGACTTCGAGGTCCTGCCGCAGCCGAGCCCGCAGGTCTTCGTGCACAGGTCGACCTGGGAGGACGCCGTCCTCATCGCCATGCACAACTTCGGTCCCGACCCGGTGACCGTGCCGCTGGAGCTGGAGGACGGGAGCACTGCCATCGATCTGCTCAGCCCCCGTGACGAGGAGATCAAGGGCGAGGTGGACCTGGGGCGGTACGGATACTGCTGGCTGCGGGTGATCACGCCGACCACCCGCCGCCTGCGGTAACCCTGCGGTGGTCCTGCAGCAGTCCTGCGAACGGTGCCTCAGGGCGCGTTCTGGAAGTCGCTCTTGACCGCGCGCCATTCCTCGTCGTTGGCGCCGATCCGCCAGTAACCCGAGATCGAGAGCTGTGACTGCTTCACCCCACGCTCGCGCTTGAGGAACCGGCGCAGGTCACGCACCGCCGCGGCCTCACCGTGCACAAAGGCGTGCACGGTGCCGGCCGGGAACTCCAGCGCGGTGACGGCCTCGACGAGCACCGTGCCGGCCGGGCGCTCGGTGTCGAGCAGCCACCGGACCTCGATCCCGGCCGGGGCGGTGAGCTTGAGCTCCGAGGCCGGGTCGTGGATCTCCAGGAGCACGATGCCCTTCGCGTCGCCGGGCATCGCCTCGAGCGAGGCCGCGATGGCGGGCAGGGCGCTCTCGTCGCCGACCAGGAGATGCCAGTCGGCGCCCGGCTCGGGCCGGTAGCCCCCGCCCGGACCGGCCAGCCAGATCTCGTCACCCGGCTTCGCGTCGCGGGCCCAGGGGCCGGCCAGGCCCTCGTCCCCGTGCACGACGAAGTCGATGGTCAGTTCGCGAGCCTGCTCGTCCCAGCGCCGCACCGTGTACGTGCGGTTCTGCGGCCACTGCGATTGCGGGAGCTGGGTGCGGATCGCCTTCATGTCGATCGGGCGGTCGTACTCGATGCCCGCTCGTGGATAGATCAGCTTCACGTAGGCGTCGCTGAACTCGTTCATCGTGAACTGCGCCAGGTCGTCGCCCGTCAGGACGACGCGGACCATGGTCGGGCTGAGCTGCTCGGTCCTGGCGACCGTGAGCACCAGGGTCGCGCCGCCGCGTCCTTCGCCGCGGCCACCGACCCGCCCACGGCCGTCGCGAGCGCCTTCTGCGCGGGGAGAGACGGACATGCGTCTACCACCTTCCAAAGTGAGGTATGCCTAACCTACAGGGGAAGGCGGTGCGGCACCGGGGACGTCAGGCGGCGGTACGCCACCGGGCCCGGTCGTCGTCGCCCTTGATACTGCAGGTCAGGGTGTCGCCGTCGGAGTCCTTGGCCTTCGCTCCCTCGTCGGAGCAGAACGCGCCCGGTGTCTCCTCGTCACCATTGTCACTGCCGGAGTCCGAGTTCTTGTCCCCGCCCCCGGACGACGTGGCGGCGGACTCCTTCGAGTCGGCCTGGGTGCTGGACTTCGAGGTGGGCACCCGCTCGTCGGGGCAGCTCTCGAGCACACCGCTCATGGCCTTCTTCTCGGCCTTGGTCACCCAGTTGCCGTACTTCGCCTTCACCGCGATCTGCCGGGCCACGTAGTCGCAGCGGAACGACTTGTTCGCCGGCAGCCAGGTGGCGGCGTCGCCCGAGCCCTTGGACGAGTTGGTCGGGCCGTCGGCGGCCAGCAGGTTCAGCGGGTCGTTGGCGAGCTCGGTGCGCTTCTCCTCGGTCCACTGGAAGGCGCCGGTGACCCAGGCGTTCTCCAGCGCGACGACATGATCGATCTGCACCGCGGAGGCGTCCTCCTTGCTGAACTTGATCGTCCTGCCGGTGTACCGGTCCTTCAGCGTGCCGCTGACCACGATGCAGTCCTTGGTGCCCGAGCGGAACTTCTCGCCGCTCAGGTCCCGCTCGAGAATGTCGTTACGGGTGTCGCAGCCGTTCTTGTCGACGTCCTTCCAGGCGCTGCCGAACGCGTCGCGGTCGTAGCCGGTACCCGCGGCCCGGCCCTTCACCGAGAGTGTGGCCAGCACCTTCGTGGCCTTCTGGCCGCTGTTGTCGTCACTCGTGGCGCCGTCGGAGGAGTCCGAACCCGACACGGTCGATCCACCGATGTCGTTGGTGACCTCGCACCCGGCGAGACCGAAGGACAGCATCAGGGCGAGGAGGGCTGCTCCAGAACGACCAATTTTCACTCCAGAACCGTATCCTCGCCCGGAACACACCGCTCGCCCACGTCTCGAACGTATCGTCCGTCATCTGGATGATGCAGACGCGTCGATCTGCTCGACAATGGGATCAACGAGGGAGAGGGGCACGCAATGGGTGACAACACCACCGTCACGGTCGTGGTGGCTTTCGTCGTGGTGCTGCTGCTGGTGGCAGTGGCCCTGCTGGTGGCCGGGCTCTACGTGATCTACCGCTACCGCCTGCCGCTGCGCGGCATCGCGGCGATGGTCGGGTCGTTCGCCTACCTGATCAGCCCGATCGACGCGGCCCCCGAGGCCGTACTCGGACCGTTCGGCATGGTTGACGACGCCGGGGTGCTCACGATCGTCGCGTTCTACGTCTTCCACCTGATCAAGGCCCGGCGCACAAACATGCCGATGGGCAAGGCCGCAGGCATCGCCCTACGTGACACCGCCCGCAGCTACCCACGCAACCGGCCGGGCCGCGACCACGATTCGCCTCGCTAAACCTCGGCCCGCTGCACGCCCACTGCACCGCATTCCCTCCTGACCTGGCAGAACGTGAGCAATTACGGCGCATGCGACCAAGCGTCTGACATGCCGTGATCAAGCAAGTACGCTCTGTGGTCATGGAGGAGCTCATTCTGTCCGGATTCGTCGCCCTGCTCGCCGCCGGCCACCTGGCCGCCGGGCAGCTCAGTCGGGCGGCCCGGCGCCGGCGGGACGCCAAGGCCCTTCGCCATCACGTCATGTGCGAGGTCGAGGCCGGGCGCCGCTCCCTGGACGACGAGATCGTCTCCCACGTGCTCAGCTGGTGCGACGAGGTGGCCCGATCGGGCCGCGACCTCCCCCTGACCGTTCGGTAGACCCGCCCAATCAGGTGCAACTCCCCGAATTTCCTTGACCGCTCCCGGCGCACATGACCCAGAGCGATCGTTCAACCCCAATCTGTAGCCAGATATGGGTACGGTAGGGCACTCAGGCCGGTGGAGGAGTGCAATGACAAGGCGGCACATTCGGTGACACTGACCCAGTACCTGCGAGTGCTCCGGCAGCACTGGCTGATCGTTCTGATCATGGCGGTGCTCGGCGTGGCCGCCGCCACCGCGTACACGAGCCGGCAGACGCCCATCTACCAGGCACAGACCCAGGTGTTCGTCTCTGCCCAGAACCCGGGCAAGAACTCTTCGCTCAGCTCTCTCTCCGAGAGCAGTACCTTCAGCCAGCAACGGGTGAAGTCGTACGCGAGCATGGTGACCAGCAGCGCCGTCACCGAGCCGGTGGTGAAACAACTGCGCCTGCCGTACACCCCCGGTGAACTGGCCGGAAAGATCGACGCCAGCCCGAAGCTCGACACGGTGCTGATCGACATCAGCGTGTCCGACCCGGACCCCGACCGGGCCGCGGCCATCGGCCGGGCGGTGACCACCCAGCTGCAAGACGTCGTGCGCGACCTGGAAATGGCCGGCAAGCCGACCGCGGAACCCTCGGTGATGCTGACCGTCACCCGTCCGCCGGTCGCACCGACAGCACCGGTCTCGCCGCGGGTGCCGCTGAACATCGCGCTCGGCCTGCTGCTCGGCCTCGGCCTCGGCATCGGTGCCGCCGTGCTGCGCGACCAACTCAACACCACCGTGCGGGGTAGCTCCGACCTCGAGCAGCTCACCGGTTCGGTGCCGCTCGGGGTGGTGCCGTTCGATGCCTCCGCGCCGAAGCATCCGCTGGTCACCGCCGACGCGTTCGGCGGCCGGGCCGAGGCCTTCCGCACGCTGCGCACCAACCTGCAGTTCGCCGATGTGGACAGCCCCCCGCGGGTCATCGCCATCACGTCCGCCCTGCCGGACGAGGGCAAGACCACCACGGCCTGCAACATCGCCCTGATCCTGGCCCAGAGTGGCGCCCGGGTGGTGCTGGTCGAGGGTGACCTGCGCAAGCCCGCCGTCGGCAAGTACCTGGGCATCAGCAACGGGGCCGGGCTCACCAACGTGCTCGCCGGGCAGCACGACCTGCGCGACGTGGTGGTCGGGTACGAGCGCGACCTGCTCGCCGTGCTGCCGTCCGGCCCCACTCCCCCGAACCCCTCGGAACTGCTCGGTTCCCAGCAGATGCGTCACCTGCTCGACACGCTGGCCGAGCACTACGACGTGGTGATCATCGACGCGCCGCCCCTGCTTCCCGTCACCGACGCGGCCCTCATCTCCACCGCCGCGGACGGCGCGATCCTGGTGGTCCGTCACGGCCGCAGTCGCCGTGAAGAGACGGTGCGGGCGCTGAAGTCGCTGGAGTCGGTCAGCGCCAAGATGCTCGGCACGGTGCTGAACTTCGCCCCGCGCGGGAAGGGCAACGGTTACGACGGCTACGGTTACGGATACGGGCAGACCCCGGCCGCATCAACGGTCGTCACCCGGGCCGCCGAGGAGAAGGCGGAGAAGCGCGGCCGTCGCGGCCGGAAGAAGGCCACCGAGATCACGCTCCCGGTCTCGCCGCTCCCCCTGGAACCCTTCGAGAACGAGGGACCGCGTCTGCTGGAACCCCTCGACCTGAGCCAGGCCGAGGCGTCCGACCAGGCCGGGCGGGTCGGCCAGGTCGGCCAGGTCGGCCAGAACCCCTGGCCCGAGACCGGTCACCAGAAGCGGCCCGCCGCGCGTGGTGGTACGGGAGGTCCTGCAGGCGGTCCGATGCCGGGTCATGGAATCTCCGACAGCGGAGCTCCGGGGGGCACCTCCTCCCGGGGGACGCAGGTCGCCACGGGGATGTCCGGTGGCGTGGGTCCGGTGGCCGGTTCGAGGTCAGCTGGTTCCGGGTATGCGACCGGCTCCGCCGGGCCGGCCGCGACACTGTCGCCGGGAACATCTTCTTCCCCCGGCGACTCTTTCGCGCCGACAGGCTCCGGTTCGCCCGCGGGACGCCGAGTCCCGGAGGATCGTCCCGCCGAAGTCCCGCCGCCCTCGTGGGCCACCGCCGACATGGGATGGGCTCCGAGCCCGTCGGACGGCTGGGCCCCGATCGCCGATTCCTCTGCGTCCCATCCACCGGAAGGCCCTGCGACGGGGAGCATCTCGGTGTTCGGAGGGTTGTCATCCACCGGTCCGCTGCCGATCGTCACCACTCCTCGGAGCGACAGCCTCACCGTGATCTCCCGCGCCGACGGCGTCGAGGTCTCACGTACGGTGCGTGACGCGCCGCCCGATACTCCCCGCCGCGTGGACGGGCTGGAGGTGAACCGGCTCACGGTCGAGCATCATCCGGCCACCGAGGTACCTCAGGAACTGCGCCTGCATCCTCTCCCCCCGGATCCGGGACCCCAGAACACGTCCGGGCCCGCCCCGGAGACCTCACCCTCGGGCCTGCGGATGGGCACCCCGCTCAGCGGCATTCCCACCCAGGGCTCACGGCCCGAAACCCCTGACGAAGAAACGGGATCGGAGCATCCTGTCGAACCACCGGGGCCCCCGCCGGCGTACACCCGGGCCTGGTTCGACGGCCCCGAGCGACCGACCACCCCATCCGCCCGTCCCACCGGGGACCCCCGGGCCAACCACAACCTCCCACCGGACCAGAAACTCCAGGACGCCCCGAACCACCAGACCGGCCGCAACCCACAGAGCGCTCCGGACTCGCGGGCCACCTGGGACAACCGGGCAGCTCACCACCCCCCGAGCGTTCACCGCCCGGCGTCCCGGAATCTGTCGGAGCGGCCGGACGATGCGGCCTGGGCCGAGCCCTCCAACGGTTACGGGTATCTACGGGCCGGTGGCTACATCCAGGACACCCCGTCGGGGTACGAGCACCTCGACGGCCGCCACCACGTGCCCGGGGTGAGCGACCCGGGTGGGGTGACCAGGGCGTCCTTCATGGGAGAGCCGACCCCGCCCGTCGGTGACCCGCAGGATCACCAGCAGCCGGAGGCAGACCTGTTCCAGGAGATCCCGCCGCTGACGGTGGACCTCTCGGCGCCGGACCTGGACCTGCTCGAGGACGAGCGGGAACTGCTCATCCCGCCGCAGTCGGTGATGCCGCACCTGCCCACGGGCGTTCCCCGGCACCACCGGTCGCGACGCTCCATCTGAGCCCGGCAGAAGCAGGGAGATCGCGGTGTGGCACTCGGTGCCGCACCGCGATTTTTCATCCCCGGAGAACGGGCCACCGGACCAGGTCGTCTGAGGCACCCCTGAGAGGCGTTGCGCGCCAATCCCGATTCGCCCTTCCACGCCGCGTTTGCCACCCCTAGGATGACTCGCGACAGGCGGAGCTTTACGCTCTGGTTGCATCCGGCTCGCTGATGAGCGCGTCGGTCTGTGGCTGGGCGCGAGGTGACCGCGAACGCCGACCGGAATCCCCGGAAGGAGCGACGTGAACGCCGTATTCGGGGCCCTGCTGGCCATTGGCGCCTCCGGCCTGTACGCCGGGAATCTTCTTCTGGGCGACTACGACATGCTCTGGCTACCGTCCCTGCTGCTCGCGGCGGGCCTGGCCCTGCTGCTGCGCAACCGCCGCGACGACGAGCAGGAACAGGCCGGGCTCGACGACTGCACGACCTGCAAGGGCTCGGGCACTGTCTACACCGACGAGTGGAACGACTGGCGCCGCTCCGGCCCGATCATGACCATCCGCGAGCTGTGCCCGACCTGTGAGGGCACTCTCTGATCAGCCAGAAGCCTTCTGCCGCAAGCGGGCCCGGTCTCGCCGCAGCACCGGTCCGCGGAAGAGCAGAGGGGCACAGAGGTCGTCGACGGCTGCCTGCAGACGGCTGAACACCTGGGCATGCCGACCGCCGCGGTGCGGGTCGGCCAGCTCGTCGTCGTCCTCGATACCGCGCGGCGCCGCCCCCCGGTTCGCGTCGAGCTCCTCGACCAGCCACAGCACGCGGTGCGCCAGATCGGCGCCGGGCGGCGGGGTACGACCGACGGAAGCCAGCCACTGTGCGGTGCGAGCAGCGTGCAGCAGGGTGAAGGTGCGCACCTGGGCCGAGGGCCGCATCTCGATGACGCGGCCGCGCTGGGCCTGGGTGGCGGTGAGAATCATGGTGGAGGCCCGGATGTCGGCCACCTCCAGCGGACGGGAAGTGTGATGGCGCACCAGCCCTGAGTGATCGCGCACCCACTCCGTGGAGTATTCGCAACCCCCCGCCCCGGCCACTGATCGCGTGCCCCGGCTGAAGAAGTCGACCTCGCCACCGAGCCGGCCGGCCAGAAGCCCCTCAGCCCCGGGCGATCGGCAGATGTTGGCGGTACACACCAACAACACCCGCGGGCCCATGAACCACACCTTTCGCTTGCCGTGCCGTGGCCACCGGTCCGAATCGTTACCCGGCAGTCTCTCAAAGCCCTGACCACGGCCTTGAGGCGCAGGGTAATCAAGAGATTACTCCAAGTAGGCTATTCGCATGCCGAGAACGCCCTCAGCCGCCCGGAGGGGGTGGCGCGGCATCATGCCGCCTCGCCCGATGCGTGCCAGACTTCCCGACATGGCACAGTCTCCGACTTCGCAGAGCCCCCTCGAAGCGAGCACCGCCGCGCTTTCGAGCACAGACATCGTGGTGACGTCGACGGTGAAACCCGTTGACTCGGACGTGCTGGCGAAGGTTGCCGCCGGGGCCTACTACAACCCGCACTCGGTGCTCGGGGCCCATCCCTACAGTGGCCGGGTCACGGTGCGCACGCTGCGCCCCCTCGCGACCGAGGTCGCGGTCGTCACGGATGACGGCGAACGGCACCCCCTGGCCCACGAGCAGGACGGGATCTGGGTGGCGGTGCTCGACCGCGCGACCGTCGGCGATTATCGCATCGCCGTCCGGTACGAGGGTGACGAGCTGCTGCTCGACGACCCGTACCGCTTCCTGCCGAGCCTGGGCGAGATCGACCTGCACCTGATCGCCGAGGGCCGGCACGAGGAACTGTGGCGTGCACTGGGTGCCCACCCCCGGCGTTTCCCCGGCCTGATCGGTGACGTCGAGGGCACGTCGTTCGCGGTGTGGGCGCCCAATGCCCAGGCCGTGCGCGTGGTGTCCGACGCGAACGGCTGGGACGGGCGCAATCACGCGATGCGCAGTCTCGGTGGCTCCGGTATCTG
Organism: Kineosporia sp. NBRC 101731; assembly: GCF_030269305.1. NCBI lineage: Bacteria > Bacillati > Actinomycetota > Actinomycetes > Kineosporiales > Kineosporiaceae > Kineosporia > Kineosporia sp. NBRC 101731. The sequence continues at coordinate 1,581,454 of NZ_BSTC01000001.1, read as the reverse complement.
GGAGCTGTTCGTGCCGGGCATCGGCGTGGGCAGCCGGTACAAGTACGAGATCCTGGCCCGCGACGGTCAGTGGCGTCAGAAGGCCGACCCGATGGCCTTCGCCACCGAGGTCCCGCCGCTGACGGCCTCGGTCATCACCGAGTCGTCCTACGAGTGGCAGGACAGCGCCTGGCTCGCCGAGCGCGCCGGCCACGAGGCACTGAACCGGCCGATGAGCACCTACGAGGTGCACCTGGGCTCGTGGCGGCAGGGTCTGTCCTACGTCGACCTGGCCGACCAGCTCGTCGGTTACGTCAAGGACATGGGTTTCACCCACGTCGAGTTCCTGCCGGTGGCCGAGCACCCCTTCGGCGGCTCCTGGGGCTACCAGGTCACCGGTTACTACGCCCCCACCTCGCGGTTCGGCAGCCCGGACGAGTTCCGGTACCTGGTCGACCAGCTGCACGCGGCCGGGATCGGCGTGATTGTCGACTGGGTGCCCGCGCACTTCCCCAAGGACGAGTTCGCGCTGGCGAAGTTCGACGGTGTGCCGCTCTACGAGCACGGCGACCCGCACCGCGGTGAGCACCCCGAATGGGGCACGCTGATCTTCGACTTCGGCCGGACCGAGGTGCGCAACTTCCTGGTCGCGAACGCCCTGTACTGGCTGGAGGAGTTCCACATCGACGGCCTGCGGGTCGACGCCGTGGCCTCGATGCTCTACCTGGACTACTCCCGCGAGTCCGGGGAGTGGACGCCGAACAAGTACGGCGGCCGGGAGAACCTCGAGGCGGTGGCCTTCCTGCAGGAGGTCAACGCCACCGCCTACAAGCGGCACCCGGGGGTCATGATGATCGCCGAGGAGAGCACCGCGTGGCCGGGCGTCACGCGACCCACGCACCTGGGCGGTCTGGGCTTCGGCCACAAGTGGAACATGGGCTGGATGCACGACTCCCTGGGTTACGTGCAGAAAGACCCGATCCACCGGCAGTACCACCACCACCAGATGACGTTCTCGCTGATGTACGCGTACAGCGAGCATTTCGTGCTGCCGATCAGCCACGACGAGGTCGTGCACGGTAAGGGCTCGCTGCTGGGCAAGATGCCCGGCGACCGCTGGCAGCAGCTCGCCAACGTGCGCGCCTACCTGGCCTTCATGTGGTCGCACCCGGGCAAGCAGTTGCTGTTCATGGGCCAGGAACTGGGCATGGATCGCGAGTGGTCCGAGGAGCGCAGCCTGGACTGGTGGCTGGAAGATGCGCCCTGGCACGCCGGGCTGCAGCAGCTGGTGCGTGACCTGAACCGGGTCTACCAGGACCGGCCCGAGCTCTGGCAGGCCGACAGCGACCCCGCCGGGTTCCAGTGGATCGACGCGAACGACACGCAGCACAACACGTTCTCGTTCATTCGCCGGGATGCGGCCGGCAACCCGCTGGTGGCCGTGGTCAACTTCTCTGCCCAGCCGCAGGAGGTCTACCACCTCGGTGTGCCGAACGGAGGCCGCTGGCTGGAGGTGCTCAACACCGACGCCGAACAGTACGGCGGTTCCGGTGTGGGCAACCTGGGCTCGGTCGATTCCGTGCCGGTGCCGTGGCACGGTCAGCCGTCGTCCGTCACGCTGCGCGTGCCGCCCCTGGGTGCCGTCTGGCTGGTGCCGGAGTCGGCGCCGGAGACCGGATGGGGCGCGTCCGGGCAGGCCCACGAGGTGCACCACGAGAGCGGTCCGGGTTTCCAGCCCGATTCCCCGCCGGATTCGGCGGAGGGCTGAACATCTGATCCTGTCCTGATCGAGGGGTAGCTGGTTAGGCTCGGACCATGAGGTCCGGTATCGAAATCGATCAGCTGAGCCCCTCGATCAGGCCGCAGGACGACCTGTTCCGGCACGTGAACGGGACGTGGCTGGACACAGCCGAGATCCCTCCGGACAAGTCGGTGTACGGCACCTTCCACCGGTTGCGGGACGAGGCCGAGGCCCAGTTACGGGTGATCGTGGAGAGCGCTGCCGCCAGCACCGGCACGGCCGAGCCCGGCAGCGAGGCGCAGAAGGTCGGAGACCTCTACGCCAGCTTCATGGACGAGGAAGCCATCGAGCGCCTCGGCATCGCACCGATCGCGACCGATCTGGCCCTGGTGGAAGAGGTCACCAACCTCGCCGGGCTGATCCACGCCTTCGGTGTGCTGGAGCGTTCGGGCAGCGGCAGTCCCTTCGGCTACTTCGTCAACAACGACGCGATGGCCTCCGACCGCTACGTCATGTATCTCTCCCAGGGTGGGCTCAGCCTGCCCGACGAGTCGTACTACCGCGACGAGAAGTTCGCCGAGATCCGCACCGAGTTCCTCGGTCACGTCGCCCGCATGTTCACCCAGGCCGGCATCACGAACGAAGACGGTGCGGCCGACGCCGCCCGGCGCATCCTGGCGCTGGAGACCCGCCTGGCGAGCTCGCACTGGGATCGGGTCACCAACCGCGACGCCACGAAGACCTACAACAAGGTCGACCGCGCCGCGCTGGAAGCACTCATCCCCGAGTTCGACTGGACCGCCTGGATCGACGCGCTGAAGGTGCCGCAGAGTGCCTTCGCCGAGGTCGTGGTGCGCCAGCCCAGCTTCTTCACCGCGCTCGGCAAGGCCTTCAGCGAGCTCCCGATCGCCGACTGGAAGACCTGGCTGACCTGGCGCACGCTGCACGGCTCGGCCACGCTGCTGAACGCCGAGCTGGTCGAGGAGAACTTCTCCTTCTACGGCAAGACCCTCACCGGTGCCACGCAGCTGCGGGAGCGGTGGAAGCGCGGGGTCTCGATGGTCGAGTCCGCGCTCGGCGAGGCCGTGGGCAAGCTCTACGTGGACGAGCACTTCTCCCCCACCGCCAAGGCCCGCATGGTCGAGCTGGTCGCCAACCTGGTCGAGGCCTACCGGCAGAGCATCGTGAAGCTCGACTGGATGAGCGAGGAGACCCGGGGCCGCGCCCTGGAGAAGCTGGACTCGTTCACGCCGAAGATCGGCTACCCCGACGCGTGGCGTGACTACTCGTCGCTGGAGATCCGCGCCGGTGACCTGGTGGGTAACGTGCGTCGCGCCGGTGACTACGAGATCGCCCGGGAGATCGAGAAACTCGGCAAGCCGGTCGACCGCGACGAGTGGTTCATGACCCCGCAGACGGTGAACGCGTACTACAACCCGCTGATGAACGAGATCGTGTTCCCGGCCGCGATCCTGCAGCCGCCGTTCTTCGACGCGGAGGCCGACGACGCTGCCAACTACGGAGCGATCGGCGCGGTCATCGGGCACGAGATCGGCCACGGTTTCGACGACCAGGGCTCGAAGTACGACGGCTCGGGCAACCTGAACGACTGGTGGACCGACGCCGACCGCACCGAGTTCGAGAAGCGCACCAAGGCCCTGATCGCGCAGTACGACGCCCTGGAGCCCGCCCAGACGCCGGGCCACCACGTCAACGGCGCACTCACGGTCGGCGAGAACATCGGTGACCTGGGCGGTCTTTCGATCGCGCACAAGGCCTACCGCATCGCCCTCGACGGACAGGAGGCGCCCGCGCTGGACGGTCTCACCGGCCCGCAGCGCTTCTTCATCTCCTGGGCGCAGGGCTGGCGTAGCAAGGGCCGCGACACCGAGGTGATCCGCCGCCTCTCGCTGGACCCGCACTCCCCCGAGGAGTTCCGCTGCAACGCGGTCGTGGCCAACATCGACGAGTTCCACACGGCGTTCGAGGTGAAGGACGGCGACGGGCTCTGGCTGGACGAGGACAAGCGCGTGCACATCTGGTGATGCTCTGAAAAGGCCCGGCCACTGTGTGGCCGGGCCTTTTCTCATCGCCCGAGCTGCCGCGGGATCCAGGGCCGGCGGCCGGCGCGGCGGCGCGAGGGATGGTTCGCGCTCGGGTCGACCTGCACCTCACCACCGGCCAGCTCACTGCGCCGGTCCAGGTCGGGCCGGGCCTGCGGCGGTGGGGTCTCGTCCACCTCCGGTTTCCCGTCCAGCACCGGCGCAGTCTCGATCGGCGGAGCGAGATCCGCCATCCGGCAAGGAACCTGGTCGTAGTACTCGGGCTCGGAGTCGTCCGGCTGCCCGTCGTCCGGCGCGTAGTAGTAGGGCCCGCTGGCCAGCATGCTGAGCGCCTCCATCTCGGCGTCCAGACGCTGCTCGAAGCCGGAGTTCACGCCCACCACCGCGGACAGGAGCGGCATCGGCAGCCCGATCTCCTCGGCGAAGCCCAGGAACCCCTGGGTGTCGCCGGGCAACTGCTTCCCCTTGAACGGGGCACCGCCCCAGATGCCGTACTCCGGGTTGAGCGATCCCTCGGCCGAGGTGGCCACGGCACTCGCGACGTCGTCCGGGTCCAGACCCAGCCGGTCGCAGACCCGCCAGATCTCGTTCCAGAAACTGATTTTCGTGGCGTTGAACAGGCTGTGCACACACTTGATCATCTCGGCCTCGGCCGGGTCGTCGAGCAGGCGGAGCTGCCCTCCCCCGGGCGCCAGGGTGCCGAGCAGGTCGCGCACCGAGGCGAGAACGCGCTCGCTGTCGGCGCCGATCACCGTCATCGGCGGGCGAACGGTGTCACCCGGGTGGCGCCCGGACCGCGAGGCACTGGTCCGGGAATCGAAGTGCGGGCTCGCGGCGATCTGGAACCCGGCGCCCTGCCGGCGGCCCGAGTGCAGTTCGACCAGAGGACGCACGAGGTCCTGGGTGGTGCCCGGCGGCACGGTGGAGCGCACCACGACGGTGTGGGAGCTGTCGGCCCGGGCCAGGGCCCGCCCGATGCTCTCGGCACCGGCCGCCACGTCGGCCAGGTGGTGCCGGCCCGTCACGATCCGGGTGGGCGTGCAGAGAAAGACGAACGACTCCGGCTCCCCGGCCAGGTAGAGATCCCGACGGGCATCGAGGCCCTCGTTCACCAGTATCGCCACACGCCGCGGATCGATGTCCACGAAGGTCACTCGATGCCCGGCATGCCCCAGGGCCCGGCCGGTGGCCGTGCCCACCGTTCCGGCACCCACGATGAAGACGCGCGACATGGTTCTCCTCCAGGCCGGGCCCAAGGGCCCGCGAGCATGACGACGACGAGTACCTAAAGTCATCGGCCGATAACAAAGAGTCACGGCACGGCGTCATTCAACCCCTCCGCGCTGCCGACCGACGCGCGGCAGGCGCGACATCCGCCAGAATCCGGCAAACGGAGGGGCGCTCGGTAGCCCAACTTTCTTCCTGGAGGGTCCAACCGACAGCAAGAACGGCGCCGGTCCCGGTTTCCGGGTCCGACGCCGTCCCTGATGTCGCTAGGGCCTGTCCTAGAACAGCGCGTTGGCCAGCGCGATGCGGGCCTTGCCCACGCGCGGGTCTTCCTTGCCGACCACCTCGAACAACTCGACCAGGTGCGCGCGTACCTTGTCGCGGTCGTCCCCGACCGTGACCCGCACCGTGTCGATCAGGCGCGCGAACGCGTCCTCAATGTGGCCGCCCAGCACGTCCAGGTCGGCGACCACGATCTGTGCGTCGGGGTCGGCCGGGTTCTGGGCCGCGGTCTGACGGGCCTCGTTGAGGTCCACGCCGTTGGTGCGCTTCATCAGCTGGACCTGCGCCAGGCCCACCTTGGCCAGGTCGTCGGCCGGGTTCTCCCGCAGAGCCTGCTCGTAGGCGGTGACGGCGCCGTCCAGGTCGTCCTTCTCGATCGCGTCGTAGGCGGCCTGATGCAGCGGAGGCAGAGGTTCCTCCTCCGGCTCGGCCTCCTCGGCGCCCTCGGTCTCGCCCGCCGACAGCCGCCCGGTGACACCGTTGGCCTCGGCCACGCGCAGCAGTTCGTCGAACACCGCACGCACCTGGGCCTCCGGCTGGGCGCCCTGGAACAGCGGAACCGGCTGGCCCTTGATCACCGCGAAGACGCTGGGGATCGACTGCACCTGGAACGCCTGCACCAACTGCGGGTTGGCGTCCACATCGACCCGGGCCAGCAACACCCGGCCGGCGAGCTCCGTGACCAGGGACTCCAGCACCTGGGACAGCTGCCGGCCCTGATCGGACCAGGCTGCCCAGAAGTCGAGCACCACCGGAACGGTCTGCGACAGCTGGATGACCTCGGTCGCGAACGATGCATCGCTCGCATCGATGACGAAGGCGCCCGGCGTTCCCGCCGGACTGCCCGGGGCACCACTGTTACCGGCGCCCGAGGAAGCCGCCGGCCGTGAGGCCAGCGCTCCCAGATCCACCGCACCGCGCAGGTTGAGCGAAGGCCTTCCGGCTCGCATACCCGGCTGGTTCGTCATCGAGGGTTCCTTTCTCCGTGCCCCGATATTTGAGTCACTACTTCACCTCGGCCTTGACGTCGCCCTTCTCGGCGGCGACGACACGGACTCGTTCCTTCGAGTCCTGGGCCGGGACGTGCAGCACCACGACCTCCACAGCGGTACGGGTGAAGGACTTGCTGAACTGCAGCGCGTCCTTGCTCCCGGCAAGCGCGGCGAGGTCGGCGTCCTTGACCTTCACCTTGCCCGACCCGGATTTCACCTTCACCGTGTAGGTCTGGCGGAGCCTGCCGATCACCAGGGCCCCGCCGTCGTCCGTGCGCATGGCGAGAGGGTTCTCGTCGACGGCGACGTGCTTGCTGCTCACCGTCGCCACCTCCTTCAGAGCCTTCTCGTCAGCCTCCAGCCGCTGCAGCAGCTGGTCGCTGTACTCGCTGCGGCGGAAGTTCTCGGCGCCCTTCCCCTTGCCCTTGCCGTTCAGGTAACCCGCGAACCCCTCGATCGCTTCCTTCGGCGCGAGCAGCAGACCGTCCACGTCCTGGGTCAGCATCGAGGCGTCCGTCGCGGTCCCCGGCAGGCTGGCGCCGGGCAGCATCATGGTCTCGGCCCAGAGGCCGTACGGGTCGCGGGCCGAGTCCGACCGCAGGACCCGCACCAGGTAGGTGGAGGTTTGCCGACTGCGGCCCACCGCCAGGAAGAACCGGGGCCAGGCGGTCGTTCGCGGCACGATCAGTGCCTCGCGGGTGACCTCGTCGGGCGTGCCGGCCTTCTTCTTGCGCTCGGCCGCCACCTTGGCCTCGGCCAGGCGGAGCTCCAGATAGGGCCCGAGCAGGCGGGCGTCGGCGGTCTCGGTCGTGTCCTTCGAGCTGACGCCCGCGCTCACGGCCTTGTCCACCGCGTCGAGGATCGAGCGGGCCTGGCCGGACTCGACCACCGGGTACGCCTGGGCGTCGGCCTGCGGCGCGACGACCGTGATCGCGTCTTCTCCACAGCCCGCCACCACCAGGGGAGTGAGCAGCAGACCGAAGGCGGCGCGCCTGGAGAACGGCGGGTTCATGCTCTCCTCCGATCACGGAGGCGGAGCATCACCGAGATGACCACCCCGACCACCAGCAGCGCGACGCCGGTCGCGATGTATGTCGGGGCCGGGTTCGAGATCTGGGCGCCCGTCCAGGTCAGCGTGACGTTCTGCGGCGCCACCTCGGTGCCGTCGGTCGCGATGACCAGACGCCACTGCCCGGAGGCCGGGTCGGGCCAGGTCACGCTCGCCGTGCCCTGCCCGAGCGAACTCACCGACCAGACGTCGACGGCCGCGGGATCCGGGATCTCTCCCGTTTCACTGCCCTCGACCCGGGTGATCAGCGTGGACGTGTCCTGGTCGAGCCCGGTGATCCGGTCGTTCGCGGCGTCGGCCAGGTACGCGTCCACGTCCCCGGCGCGACCGATGCCGACGAACACCGGATTGCTGCCCGCGCCGGAGACCGTGATCTCCAGCCGGGGACCACCCAGCGCCAGGGAACCGATCTCGCTGGTCACGAACTTCTGCGAGTGCGCACCGAGCGTGGCCGTGACGGTGTCGGAAGGGGCCCAGACCGTCGCCTTCATCGTGCCCACCACCAGCAGGGCAACTCCGGCCAGCGCTACGAGGGCCGCCATCACCCGCAACACCAGTGAGCCGCGGGCCCTTTCGGGAACTGTGGACGAGGAACCGCTCGCCGTCCCGCCGTTCTCGACCGTCTTGGCCCGGCGCCGCGAGAGGCCTTTCCCGGCTTTCGTTCCGGCCGGGGTGGCATTCGTGTCCTGAGCGGACGTCGCCTGGGGTGTGACGGAGGGAACTCCGCCCGGCGCAGTGTCTGGAGCAGTGTCCGGAGCAGTGCCCGGCGTGCCGGTTCCGGCAGCGGCGCCGGCCCCGACGGCAAGGCCCATCCGTGCGGCCAGGCCCGATCTGGCAGCTTTTTCGGTGGTCGAGCCAGGAGCTTTTTCGGTGGTCGAGCCAGGAGTCGGGTTCAGCCGAGCGGTGGCTGCCGGGCCGACGACGTCGGTCGCCGGACGCCGAACCGCACCGGTCGGCATGCTGATGGCACCGGTCTCATAGAGCTTCCGCTCACGCCGCGAGGCGAACTGCCCGGTGGGCGGTGCGGCCGGTCTGGTGGGGCCGGAAGGCGGGTTGAGCGCGGCCGGTTCGACGTCGGACCTGGTCTGCGACGTCGTGGAACCAGTCTGCGACGTCGCAGAACCGGCCGTTGTGGCCGGCCCGGCGGACGTCACGGATGGCGCGGCGGACGGCGGACGCCCGTCCGGTGCGGTGGGCACGGCACGCGCAGTCGACCCAGCCCAATCAGCCGGATCAGCCGGATCAGAAGGCATCGCACGCCCGGTCGGTACGGTGGGCACCGCCGGTGACACAGCAGGACCTGTGGGCGAAACCACTGGCGCAGCAAGTGATTTCGCAGGACTACCAGACGTCGCCCACCCGACGTGCTCGGTAGACACCGGGCGCGGGGCGGTCCCGGCCGACGGGACTGATCCGGGCGACGGGGCCGATCCGGGCGACGGTACAGACCCACCGGCGGCAGTCGGTGTGTCGGGCGCAGCCGACGTGGCGATCCCGACCGGTGCAGCTGGTGCTGCGGGCCCAGCAGGTGGTGTGACCCGACCAGCGGGTACCGAGCTTGCGGTCGGCACCGCCCGACCGGTGGGCGTGGGCGACGCCGTGGTCATGACCGACGCCGTAGTCGTGGCCGTGGGTGCGGGTGTGGCCGACGCCGTGGGTGTGGCCGACGCCGTGAGTGTGGCCGACGCTGTGGTTTCCGCTGATCCAGCCGGTGCGGGCGGTGTGGTGGGTGTCGTTGACGGGGCGGACCCGGTGGACGTAGTCGACGCAGCCGATGCTGTGGACGTCACCGGCGTGGCAGATTCCGGAAGCACGACCGGCCTGGCGGAGTCGGTGGTCCTGCCGGACGTCACCGGCGTGCCAGATCCATCGGTTCCAGCGGGTGCATCGACCCGAGCAGGCGCGCCCGCTCCAGCAGGTGCACCGCTCCGGTCAGATACACCGCTCCGGTTGGGGATAGAGCTTCCGGCCAACGCGGTGGGCCTAGCTGCTGGCGGGACGGAATCAGCGGGCGCAGCGCTCACGGCCGACACCGCCCGCTCAGCAGAGGTAGCAGCTGCGATGTGCACCCCTGATACGGCGGCCCCAGCCGGCGCGGCCGGGGAATTGGGCGCACCCGACAGGGCAGACCGCTCCGTCCCGGCAGAGGAATCCGGCGCCGCGGGCGGTGCGACAGGGCCAGCAGTCACTGTCCTGCTGGTCCGCGCAGAACGCCAGGCAGGTAGGGCGGTCCCCGCCCGCTCGGCGGGTAGTGCGGTCCTCATATGCTCAGCAGGTAGGGCGGTCTCCACACGCTCAGCGGGTGAGGTGGACGCATCAGGGGTGGCCGCCCTTCCCGCTGTGGCGCCGCCCCCGCCCGTCACGACAGGCGCGGTCGGCACGACCGACCTAGCAGGCGGTGTAGCCACCGCATCGGACTCAGCCGGTGCAACCGGCCCGGCAACCGATGCGGCAGGCGACGTGCTTCCGGCAGAACGGCCCGACGGGGTTGATCCGGCAGAAGTAGCCGATCCGGAGGACATGGCAGTCCCAGCCGACAGGCCAGTTGTGGCCGGACCAGCCGACAGGCCAGTTGTGGCCGGACCAGCCGGGTCACCTGATGCGGTGGGATCGGCGGTCCTGGTCGTGTTCTTAGCGGCGGAGCGGGCGGCATCGGTGTCCGGGAGCACGATCGCCCCGGTCGGGGGCGCTTGCTGTGTCGCCGGGCCGGGTCGGGAGACCTGACGGTCCGGGCGAGGCCAGGTGGAACCGGCCGAACTGGCCGAGCCCGCCGAACTGACCGAGCCCGCCGAACTGACTGAACCCGCCGAACTGACTGAACCCGCCGAAGTGGCCGGCCTGGCCGAACTGGCCTGGGTGCCTTCGCCACCGGACGGCCGGGACGCCGGCCATTGCGTCCCCGCTTCCGGCTGATGAACCGCGGCGTCAGGCTGGACCGACGTCTGATCGACACCGGACCGGGAGACCGGCGACCCCGGATCGGCCGCCGGGCCGACCTGGGAAGGTGGGGCGTCGTCACTGGTGGACTGCCGTCCCTTGAGCCACGACGACAATCCCTTCCGGGGGCCCAGACTCCGTATCGCACTGACAGCCGAACCCTTGGCCGAGTTACGCAGCCCGGCGGCACCCGCGGCAGCAGCGGTGCCATCGGGGGCCGTGGCGTCTGAAGCACTGCCGGTGTCCGTGCCCCTTGCCCCGGCAGCCCGCGCGGCCGTATCCGCGGCCGGAGGGACCTTCGGGCTCACCGCGCCGGGCGCAGCGGCACCCGAAACTACATCCTGGCCAACGGTGCTCGCACCTGAGGAGTCTCCACCGGCCGCGCTCGCAACGGCGCCCGTGCCGGTGGCGCTTTCCCGCGCAGCAACGCCGGGGGTGTTCTGACCACCGGCGTTTTCCGTCGGTGCGCCTTCAGCGGGCGGCTCTGTGCGCCGCGGAGCAGCACCGGGTGTCGCCGGCCGGGCCCATTCCGCGCCGGGCTGCGGGGAGGCGGAACTGGCGGCACGACGGGCCGCATCCGTGTCCGGGAGCGCGATCGAGGAGGTGGACGGACTCCGCGAGCCCGTGTCCTCTCCCCGACGCTGGTTCACGGGCATAGGCCACGCGGCACCCGCGGGACCGGGGCCACGAGATGCTTCGGGGCCCGACGGCCTCTCCCAGCCCGACTTCTCGACGACCGGGTTCGGGGTATCGCGGTCAGACACTCCCCTGCCTGGCTGCTCACCGTTCTTCGTCCCGCGACCCGGCTCCAGGCTGACCGAGAGGTCCGAGCCTTCGGACGGGGTGTCCGTGCCGGCCCTGCGGCCGGACCGGGGCAGGCCGGAAGGATTGGTGTGGCTGTCTGACATGGGCGCTCCGGGGTCAGTCGGTCGCCACCGGCGGAGTGCCGGTGACCGGGCCGTCCTGGCCTTGAGAGTTGGCCTGCTGCTCCAGAGCAGACTCCAGACGCTCGAGCTTGGCGGTCATCTCGCCGGAGTACCCGGCCCGGATGTCGGCCTTGAGCACCAGCGAGACGCGATTGCCATGTTTACCCACGGCTTCGCAGGCACGCTTGATCACATCCATGCATTCGTCCCACTCACCTTCGATCGTGGTGAACATGGAGTCGGTGCGGTTGGGCAGGCCAGAGGCACGGACGATGGCGACCGCGTCTGCCACCGCCTCGGAGACCGACTCGCCACTTCCGCTGGGGGCAACCGAGAACGCGAACAACACGTTGACCACCCTAGCCGCAGTTGCCGAAGAAAGATTTCACATCCATAACAACTGCCACCTGAGCTGCAAAGACGTCGACTCCGGAGGCCGATCCGGAACGGCCTCCGACCTCCCCCGGGAGAACCGGGACGACGAAGTGCGGCGAAAAACGACGAGTGCCGTGAGAGTGCAGATCAGGAGGTCCGCACCGCCCATCAGGTGCCGCGGTCATGCAGTTCCTGTGGACGCCTCGATAGGCTGATCATCCGGCGCGGCTGACGGATCAGCCGGTAAGGGGCAGAGACATCACGATGGCACTTCGCTTCAATCCCGCCCCGGGATGGCCCGCGCCACCAGAGGGCTTCGACCCCGCCCCCGACTGGCGCCCCGACCCGAGCTGGCCCACCGCCCCGGAGGGCTGGCAGTTCTGGATCGACGACCTCTCCCCCGCGATCCCCGCACCCGAGACCGAGACCGATCTCGCGACCGCGACCGCGACCGCGACCGAGCAGCCTGGAACCCCGACCTCCCCGCAGTCCGAGCCGCCCCGGACCAGTTCGAGCCAGAACAACGCCGACCGGTCCAGCCTGCACACGTCCAGTTCTGTAGCCTCCGACCAGGCCGGCTCACATCGAACCGATCAGTCACCGGCCTCCGGAGAAACCGAGCAGACTCCCCCTGAACCAGGACGTGTCCCCTCCGAACCGGGCACCAGCGACCTGAGCACCTCCAACCTGGGCACCTCCAACCTGGGCACCTCCAACCCGGGCACCTCCGGAGCTGTTTCCGGCCCCACCAGGTCCAGCGCTGACGAGCCGCTGCGTCCCGAACCCGGCGATGCCACGCCCACGGACGAGGCCGAACCGGCGACCACCTCGTCGACAACACATCCCGTCCGCCAGGAAGAACCAGCCCCGGTCATTCACTGGAGCAATCCCGAACCACCCACGACCTGGGCCCCACAGCGGCCCGACAACCTGTCTGCCCCGTCCGCGCCGGGCTGGGCCCAGCCCGGCGGAACACGCACGCCGCCCGCCGGAACGGACGGCCCGGGACAGTACGGCCCGGAACCGAACGGCCCCGGACAGTGGGGCCGGCCGGGGCCGTTCGGTCAGGTCTCCGGGACCGGCTCACCGGCAGGCGGCCACTGGCCATCCGGACCAGCTCGGCCGGCCACCCACGAACCGGCGGGCGCGACCTGGCAGCCAGTACCCGGGAACACCGGCCGGCCCGGTCAGTCTGGTCAGACCGGTCAGCCCACAGGCCAGTCAGGTCCGTTCGCCGTGGGGCCGTTCAGCACGTTCCGCCGCGTGCACTGGGTCACGCTGGTCGCGACCCTGGCCGTGATGCTGGGCTCGGTGATCCCGTTCGCCGGTTACGACACCCCCACACTGTTCGGTGTCAGCGTCGAGTGGCGGGTAACGCCTGCAGCGCTGGCGATGTCGTTCGTCTACGGCATGGTGCTCACCGGCCTGGTGCTGGCGAGCCGCCTGCCCCGGTTCCTCACAGCCGTCTCCCTGAGCCTTCTGACGCTCGGGCTGCTCGGGTTCTCCGGCTACACGATCTTCGCCGTAGTGGGCCTGACCAGTGGTTACACCCCGGAGGGCAGCTTCGCCACGCAGCCCGTGCACTGGTCACCCGGCCCGGGTCTCGTGCTCTGCATCGTCGGTACCGCGGTGGCCTCGTTCCAGTCCCTGATCCTCCTGCGCGACAGCGACGACGACGCGCCGCAGTAAGGCGTCCGCCGCGACGTAGGGATCGGCCGCGGGCACCGGTCCACCCAGCGCGGCGATCCGGCGCCGCACCCGGGCGAGAACGAGAGCCTCGATCTCGGCCGCCGCCCGGGCCCGGCGCCGGTTCTCCAGCTCACCCGACCCCCGCAGCCAGGTCTGGTGATCGCCGAGAGCCTGCGCCACGTCCACCATTCCGCGACCCGTGGTGGCCACCAGCGAAACCACCGGGGGCCGCCAGGGGCGATCCGACATCGCGAGCATCTGCCGCAGATCGCGAGCGGTCGCGGCGGCGCCGTCGCGGTCGGCCTTGTTCACCACGAAAACGTCGCCCACCTCGAGAATCCCGGCCTTGGCCGCCTGCACCCCGTCACCGGAACCGGGCGCGAGCAGCAGCACCGTGGTGTCGGCGAGCGCCGCCACCTCCACCTCGCTCTGCCCCACACCGACGGTCTCGATCAGCACCACGTCGAACCCGGCCGCGTCCAGCACCCGCACCGCCTGCGGGGTCGCGACCGAGAGTCCTCCCAGATGGCCCCGACTCGCCATCGACCGGATGAAGACGCCCCGGTCACCGGCGTGGTCCTGCATCCGGATGCGGTCACCGAGCAAGGCCCCGCCGGAGAACGGCGACGACGGATCGACCGCGAGAACAGCTACCCGGCAACCCTTCTGGCGATACCAGGAGATCAGGGCGGATGTGGTCGTCGACTTCCCCACCCCCGGCGGCCCGGTCAGCCCGACCACCACGGCGTGCCCGGTGTGCGGGGCGAGCGCGGCCATCACCCCGGGCAGCAGTGCACTCTCGTGCTCGACGAGCGAGAGCAGTCTCCCCAGGGCCCGGGGCTCCTGGCGACGGGCCCCGGAAACCAGCTCACCGACGTCCACTGCTGGAAAAGACACCGGGCGAACCAAGAATCAGCGCACGTGCAGCAGCAGCGCGTCACCCTGACCGCCGCCCCCGCACAGGGCCGCCGCCCCGGTGCCGCCACCCCGGCGGCCCAGCTCGAGAGCCAGGTGCAGCACCAGCCGGGCGCCGGACATCCCGATCGGATGGCCGGTCGCGATCGCCCCACCGTTCACGTTCACCTTCGCCGGGTCCAGGCCGAGCTCCTTCGTCGACGCCAGCCCGACCGCCGCGAAGGCCTCGTTGATCTCCACCAGGTCCAGGTCGGCGACCGTCAGACCCTCGCGGGCGAGTGCGGCGCGGATCGCGTTGGCCGGCTGCGACTGCAGGGTGGAGTCGGGCCCGGCGACCTGGCCGTGCGCACCGATCTCGGCGATCCAGGTCAGACCGAGTTCCTCCGCCCGGCGGCGGGACATCACCACGACCGCGGCCGCCCCGTCGGAGATCGGCGAGGCCGAACCGGCCGTGATGGTGCCGTCCTTCCGGAACGCCGGGCGCAGCCGCGACAACACGTCCAGCGAGGTGTCGCCGCGCACCCCCTCATCGATGGCGAAGGCCAGCGGGTCACCCTTTCGCTGCGGGACGGGCACCGGCACGATCTCGTCGTCGAACACGCCGTTCTTCTGTGCCGCAGCGGCTTTCTGGTGCGAGGCGACGGCGAAGGCGTCCATCTCCTCGCGACTGAACTTCCGGTCGTCCACGTTCGCGGCCTCGGTCAGGGCGCCCATGGCCTGCTCGGTGTACGCGTCGTAGAGCCCGTCGAGGTCCATGTGGTCCTTCAGGGTCACGTCGCCGTACTTGAAGCCCCCGCGACTGCCGGGCAGCAGATGCGGCGCCTGCGTCATCGACTCCATGCCCCCGGCCACGATCACGTCGAACTCACCGGCCCGGATCAGCGCGTCGGCGGTCGCGATGGCGTTGAGGCCGGACAGGCAGATCTTGTTGATGGTGACGGCGGGAACGTCGAGCGGGATGCCGGCCTTCGCCGCGGCGATACGGGCCGGCCCCTGGCCGACACCCGCCTGGAGCACCTCGCCCATGATCACGTACTGCACGGTGGCCGGGTCGACGTGGGCCTTCTCGAGGGCGCCCCGGATCGCGATCGCCCCCAGCTCGGGGGCAGAGAACCCCTTGAGCGAGCCGAGCAGCCGGCCCACGGGCGTGCGGGCCCCGGCAACGATGACGGACGTCGGGCGTTGCGTCTGGTCGGTCACGGCATCCTCGCAGTTCGACAGTCAAGTTTTCCCGGCAACTCAACGTAACAATGTCATCGGGGTACCTGATGTCCCTCGTGGGTGTCGGGCACCACATCCCGCGATGGCCGGGCCCGGGGGAATCTGCTGTACTCGCCGACAGGTTGAAAGATCTGCAAGTACTTCCAACGTTGCACCCGCACTGCACCTGAGCACCGGAGACCACACTGCCCGAGGGCCACACCATCCACCGGCTCGCCAGCGACCTGGACGAGCTCTTCACCGGCACCGTGATCCGCGCGAGTGCCGTGCAGGACAAGTTCGCGGCGGGCGTCGCCCTGCTCGACGGCGGCACGGTCACGAGTACGGACGCCTGGGGCAAGCACCTCTTCGTGCATGTCGCCCCAGCGGGCGACCGGCCCCCGGTCTGGCTGCACGTGCACCTCGGTCTGTACGGGAAGTTCCAGCACGGGCCGGGGTCGCCGGCCGCGCCCTGGGGCCAGCTGCGGCTGCGGCTGGAGAGCGAGCGGGGCTGGGCCGACCTGCGCGGGGCCACGGCCAGTGAGCTTCTGGACGAGGAGGGGCGCCGGCACGTCATCGGTCGCCTCGGTGCCGATCCGCTCCGGAAGCACGCGGACGGCGATGCGCCGTTCGAGCGGATCAGCCGGTCCCGAACCGCGGTGGGCGCCCTACTGATGGATCAGAAGGTCATCGCGGGCATCGGGAACGTCTACCGCGCCGAGATCCTGTTCCGGCACGGCATCGACCCGCACCGGCCCGGCCGCGACGTGACCCCGCAGGAGTGGACGGCTCTGTGGTCCGACCTGCAGGTCCTCATGCGCGCCGGGGTGCGCACGAAGAAGATCATCACGACCCGCCCGGAAGACCGGCCCCGCGGGCGGCGCACGGCATCGACCGTCCGGCGCGAGGACTCGCACTACGTCTACCGGCGCGCGGGTGAGCCCTGCCGGACCTGCGGCACCCCGGTGCGCACCGAGGAGATGGTGGCGCGAAATCTCTACTGGTGCCCGAAAGACCAGGCGAACTAGGGAAATACGTGGGACTGCTCACGGCTGTCGTCCACTGTTCCGGGAACCGGCCACCTACCCTGGCCTGCATGACCGACCCGACTGGGGTGAGCACCCCCGCAACCCAGCTCTTCACCACGATCGATCACGTCGGGGTGGCCGTGCCCGACCTGGACACCGCCATCGCCTACTACCGCGACGTGCTCGGCATGCGCCTGGCCCACCGCGAGGTCAACGAGGAGCAGGGGGTGCAGGAAGCCATGATGGCCGTCGGTGATTCCGGCAGCCACGTGCAGCTTCTGGCCCCGCTGGACGAGACGTCGACGATCGCGAAGTTCATCGACCGCTCGGGCCCCGGCCTGCAGCAGGTCGCCTACCGGGTCGAGGACATCGACGTGGTCTGCGCGACCCTGCGCGAGCGGGGCGCCCGGCTGCTCTACGACGCGCCCCGGCGGGGTACCGCGGGCAGTCGCGTCAACTTCATCCATCCCAGGAGCGCGGGTGGCGTGCTGGTCGAGTTGGTCGAACCGGCCTAGAACCAGAGCTTAGGGACGCCGGACCGCACCTCCCACGGGGAGGTGCGGTTTTTCGTTGTCCCCTGGGAACCTCAAAACCGGTGAGCTGCATCACCGCTCACCACCTACAACCCTTTTGACCTGCTCGTTAACGTCGTAGGCAGAACAACTTCCCCCGCTGTCCGGACCGGCCGTGACCCGGCGTCCAGGACCTCTCCGGCGGGCTCCACGCCCTTCCGCCGACACCCGCGTCCCCCTTTCTTCATGCCCGCCGGAGGCCCATCGTGCAGAAGATTCTCGAGGCGATCCTGTCCGGCACGGCGACCCGCGAGGACTACCTCGCCATCGACGTGCCCGAGTTCTACCGCGGCGTCACCGTGCACGCCGACGAGGTGGACATGTTCGAGGGGCTGCCCACCCGGGAGAAGGATCCGCGCCGCTCACTGCACCTGGACGAGATACCGGTGCCGGAGCTCGGGCCGGGTGAGGCACTGGTCGCCGTGATGGCCAGCGCCGTCAACTACAACACGGTCTGGACCTCGATCTTCGAACCGGTCCCGACCTTCGCGTTCCTGCGCCGGTACGGCCGCACCGGCCCCCTCGGCGCCCGGCACGACCTGCCGTACCACGTGATCGGCTCGGACCTGGCCGGGGTGGTGCTGCGGACCGGGGCCGGGGTGCAGGCGTGGAAGCCCGGTGACGAGGTGGTGGCGCACTGCCTGTCGGTCGAGCTGGAGGCCCCCGAAGGGCACAACGACACCATGCTCGACCCCGAACAGCGTATTTGGGGCTTCGAGACGAACTTCGGCGGCCTGGCCGAGCTGGCGCTGGTGAAGACGAACCAGCTGATGCCCAAGGCGGCCCACCTCACCTGGGAGGAGGCCGCCTGTCCCGGACTGGTGAACTCGACCGCCTACCGACAACTCGTCTCGCGCAACGGCGCCGGCCTGAAGCTCGGCGACCACGTCCTCATCTGGGGCGCCTCGGGCGGGCTCGGCTCGTACGCCACGCAGTTCGCACTGGCCGCAGGAGCAACTCCGGTCTGTGTGGTGTCCAGTCCCGGGAAGGCCGAGCTGTGCCGGCGGATGGGCGCTGACCTGGTCATCGACCGCCGGGCCGAGGGCTACCGGTTCTGGCGTGACGAACACACCCAGGACCAGAAGGAGTGGCGGCGGTTCGGCAGCCGCATCCGGGAACTGACCGGCGGGCGGGACGTTGACGTGGTGTTCGAGCACCCCGGGCGCGAGACGTTCGGGGCCAGTGTCTACGCCGCGAAGAAAGGGGGAACGGTGGTCACCTGTGCATCAACATCTGGTTACATGCACGAATATGACAATCGCTATCTGTGGATGAACCTGAAACGCATCGTAGGATCGCACTTCGCGAACTATGCCGAGGCATGGGCGGCCAACGACCTCGTGTCGAGAGGGCTGATCCATCCGACGCTGTCTCGAACTTACCCGCTCGACCAGGCTGGACAGGCTGCATTCGACGTTCACGGCAACCGGCATCAAGGCAAGGTGGGAGTACGCTGCCTGGCACCTGATGAAGGTCTCGGCGTGCGCAACGCAGCCCAACGCGAGCGGCATAGTAAAGCAATCATGAGGTTCAGGAACGTCTAGGCCCGGGCGGCGGGCCGTCAGGGAGGACTGAGTAGTGGCCGGCGAACAGAGCCCCCATGGATTCCAGATCGTCATGCGTGGTTTCGATCGCGCGCAGGTGGAGGAAAGAATTGCCTCCCTGGAGTCCTCCCTGCGTGACGCCAGAGCCCGCGTCGAGGAGCTCGACACCCGCGCGCTGAAACTCTCCGGTGAGGTGGCCGAGGCGCACCGCCAGCTGCGCGAGGTGGAGCGCCCGTCGTACAGCGGCCTGGGTTCCCGCATCGAGCAGCTGCTGCGTCTGGCCGAGGAGCAGGCCAGCGACGTGATCGCGGCCGCCACCAAGGAGGCCGAGGAAGCAGTCGCGCAGGCCCGGGTCGAGGCGGCCCAGCACCGCGCGGCCGCCCAGAACGAGGCGGCCGAGACCACGGCCGTGGCCCAGCGGGAGACCGCCGAGCTGCGCAACCAGGCGAGCACCGAGGCCGAGGACATTGTCGGCACGGCCACCCGTAAGTCCGAAGAGATGCTGGCCGTCGCCGAGCGCGAGGCCTCGAAGCTGAAATCGGTCACGGAGCACGAGACCTCGGAGAAGCGCAGCACCGTCGACCGCGAGCTGGCCCGTCTGCGGGCCACGGCCGAGCGCGAGGTCACCGAGCTGCGGGCCGGCACCAAGCGCGAGACCGACGAGGCCCGGGGTCACGCCAAGCGTGACGCCGAGGAGATGCGGTCGACCGCCAAGCGCGAGTCCGAAGAGATGCGCACGTCTGCGGCCGCCGCCCTGGAAGAGGCCCGCAGCCGCGCCGAGCAGATGAGCACCGACCTCGAGGTCAAGCTCGCCGCCCGCCGGGAAGAGGCCGAGCGTCTCGACGCCGAGCGTCACGAGCAGGCCGTGGCCCAGGCCACCCAGCTGGTGGCCGAGGCCGAACAGCGCGCGTCCGCCGCGGAGACCCGCGCCGGGAAGGCCGTGGCCCAGGCCGAGGCCGTGCGCCGCGACGCCGACGAGCACGCCAAGACCCTGGTGGGCAACGCCCGCCGCAACGCCGACCAGGTCATGGCCGAAGCCCGGGCGCACGCCGACAAGGTGCTCTCCGAGGCGAAGGGCGAGGCCGACCGCAACCGCCGGGCCGCCCAGCGTCAGGTCGACGAGCTGATCCGTCAGCGTGACAGCATCACCGGTCACCTCGACCAGCTGCGCGCCCTGCTCGGCAACAGCATGCCGATGAACGCCGGCTCGCTGGACAAGGTCGCCCAGGCCGCCTCGCACAACCCGCAGGACGACCCCTCCGGCGACAACGGTCAGGACAGCGAGCAGCGCACGATCGTGCTGCCTGACGCCGCCCCCGCCGGATCCAAGCGGTAACCGCCAAGATCACGCCAGCAACGCCGCCCGGTTCTCACCGGGCGGCGTTGCTGTGTTCCGGGTGAGAATGCTCCTGGCGATCTTCCCCGGCTCGCGACCTACCACTGAAACGGAGCCCTCGCTGTGTCACAGCAGTCGGACCCCGACACCGCCTCCACCCTGGGCTCCGAGCACCCCGGCAGCGAGCCCGCCAAGGTGTCGGACTCCACCCCCGAGCACCCGGCCGGCGAACCGCGCATCGTCGAGGAGGGCGAACCGGTGAAGGGCGACCCGAAGTTCGGCCGCCCGGGCCCTCCGATCAACCGGAACAGCCCGTTCTACTTCGGTTTTCTCGCCACGATCGGCGCGCTGCTGGCCTTCCAGCTGATGAAGATCGTGGCCGACCTCTCGCAGACCATCACCCTGGTGGTGATCGCGGCGTTCCTGGCGGTGGGCCTGGACCCGGTGGTGCGCTACCTGCAGCGCCAGGGGCTGAGCCGGGGCTGGTCGGTCGGCATCGTGTTCGTCGCGGTCATCGGCATCTTCGGCGGGTTCGCCGCGATCATCATCCCGGACATGGTCGACCAGGCCACCGAGCTGATCGACTCGGCTCCCGACCAGATCGACAACCTGACGAAGACCCGCTGGATCAACGACCTGAACGCGCAGTACGGCGTGATCGACAACATGAGCAAGCAACTGCGCGACCGGGCCAGCAACGGCACGACCGTGATGCAGGTGTTCGGTGGGGTGCTCGGCGCCGGCAAGGCCGTGCTGTCCGGCCTGGCCAGCACCTTCACCGTGCTGATCCTGACCCTGTACTTCCTGGCCTCGCTGAACAACATCGCCGAGGCCGGCTACCGGCTGGTGCCGCGCAGCCGCCGCACCCGGGTGCGAGCCCTGGGCGACGAAATCATCAAGCGCATCGGCGGTTACGTGGCCGGGCAGGTCGCGATCGCGACGATCAACGGCGTCTGCAGCTTCATCATGATGACGGTGATCGGCATCCCCTACGCCGCCGTGCTCGCCTTCGTGGTCGGCGTGCTGGGCGTGATCCCGCTCGTAGGTGCAACTCTCGGCGCCATCCTGGTGGTGCTCGTCGGGCTGTTCCAGTCGGTGCAGATCGCGATCATCGCCGCCGTCTACTACCTGATCTACCAGCAGGTGGAGAACTACCTGATCGCGCCACGCATCATGTCCCGCACCGTGGCCGTACCCGGCGCCGTGGCCCTGATCGCGGCCTTCGGTGGCGGTGCGCTGCTCGGCGTCCTGGGGGCGCTCATCGCCATCCCGATCGCCGCCGCGATCCTGCTGATCATCCAGGAAGTCGTCATCCCCCGACAGGAGGAAGCGTGACCCGCGTTCTGCACATCGCCCTGGAGCCCGACTGGGCGCAGGCCCTGACCCTGGGCCGTTATGAGAAGTCCAGCCGCGACGTCACTCTGGCGCAGGAGGGCTTCATCCACGCCAGCACCGTCAGCCAGGCCACGGTCGTGCTGAGCACGTTCTACGGCGACCTGCCTCCTGCGGACCTGCGCCTGCTGGTGGTCGACGAAGAGAAGTGCGCGGAGCAGGGCACGCCCATGCGCTGGGACGACGTCCCCGGCTCAGACAGCCCGTTCCCCCACTTCTACGGGCCGATCCCGGTGGACGCGGTGGTGGCGGTACTGGAGTTCACCGGCCCGGAACTACCCGACGTAACCCCGTACGACGTAGCCCGTTAACCCAACCCCGTCGTGATCATGCAAAACCTCCCCAGTGTTCTAGAACTCTTCGAACTCACAGTTCTAGAACTCCGGGGAGGTTTTGCATGATCACGAACGAAGGCTTTGGAGTTGAGGGGGCGCGCTAGACCGGGGCGGTTGTCAGCATGTCGCGCAGCTTCGCCAGGCCGCGGTGGGCGTTACTGCGCACCGTGACCTCGGAGCACTTCATCAGCACGGCGATCTCGCTGTCGGGCAGGCCCTCGTAGTGCCGCAGCACCAGCACGGCCTGCTGCTTGGCCGGCAGCCGGCGCAGCAGGGCGATGAGCTGTTCGCGATCGGCCCGGTTCTCGGCACCGTCGCCCGACGGGGTGTCCAGCACCAGCACCGAGTCGGTCGCCCGCTCGCGCCGGGCGGCCCGCCGGAACCAGGAGGTGCAGGCGTTGACCACCATGCGCCGCACGTAGGCGTCGACGTCGTTGGCGGCACTGACCCGGTCCCACTGCAGCAGGGCCTTACCGAGCACGTCCTGAACCACGTCCTCGGCCAGGTAGGGGTCACGCAGCAGACCACGCGCCAACCGCACCAGCGCCGGGCCGCGGCTCGCCACGAACTCCTCGAACACCAGCCGTCCCGGTGCGTCCTGACCGATCATCTGATCGGGGACAGACCAGTGCGCATCGTCTGCCGACGCATCGACAGGCTGCTGCACCACCACGTTCCCCTCGCAGATCTAGCTCATTCACCGACGTTGTGCCGCGCCCCCGTGAACGGCTTCCCACAGCCGCGTTCGCGCAATCCGGCGTCAGCCTAACCGGACCTTGCGACTGCCTGTGCACCGTTCTAGCCGTAAGTACGGAATCCTCGCCCAGTTTTCCGGCCCAGATAACCCGCAGTGACCAGGTGTTCCAGCATCGGTGACGGAGCGAAGCCAGGTTCACGGAACTCATGAAAGAGAACCTTCTCGATCGCCAGTGATACATCCAGACCCACGACATCCAGAAGCTCGAAGGGCCCCATCGGATACCCGCAGCCCAGGCGCATGGCCCGATCGATGTCCTGGGCCTGGGCGTAGTGCGCGCAGAGCATCTTCACGGCGTCGTTGAGGTAGGGGAACAGCAGCGCATTGACGATGAACCCGGCCCGGTCGCCACATGTGACCGGGTGCTTACGAATGTGGCGGCAGAGTTTCACTGCGGTCAGAGTCACATCCTCCGCCGTCGAAACCGTGCTGACCACCTCGACCAGCCGCATCGCCGGGGCGGGGTTGAAGAAGTGGATCCCGATGACGTCCTGTGGTCTTCCCGTCACGGCGGCACATTCGATGACGGGAAGCGAGGACGTCGTGGTCGCCAGAACGGCACCCGGCCGGCAGATCCGGTCGAGGTCACGGAACAGGGCCTGCTTCACCTCCAGGTCCTCCACCACCGCCTCCAGCACCAGGTCGGCGTCGCCCAGGTCGGCGAGTGCCGTGGTGCCGCGGACCTTCCCCAGGGCGGCGTCCCGCTGATCCGGCGTGATCCGTCCTTTCGTCACCGAGCGGTCCAGACTCTGCCTCAGGCCCGCGCGCACCGCCTCGGCCTTCTCCGGTGTCCGGGCCACGAAGAGCACGTCCAGACCGGCCTTGGCCAGCACCTCGACGATCCCGGTGGCCATCGTGCCGGAGCCGACCACCCCCACGCTCTGCACGTCTCTCCCCCGGTCGGCGACCGGCCCGCCCGCGGGCAGGCGCGCGTCCTGAATGACCACCGACGAGCCGGGAGCCGCGTAACGGTAGAAGCCCCGCCCGCTCTTGCGCCCCGTGAGCCCGGCGGTGACCATCTGCTTGATCAACGGCGCCGGGGCGTGCAGACGATCGCGGGTCTGGTGGTACATCGAGTCGAGGATCTCGTAAGCCGTGTCCAGCCCGATCAGGTCCATCAGGGCGAGCGGGCCCATCGGCAGACCGCACCCCAGACGCATCGCGTCGTCGATGTCCTCGCGCCGCGCGTACTTCGCCTCGAACATCGACACGGCGTGGTTGAGGTAGCCGAACAGCAAGGCGTTGGCGATGAACCCGGCCTGGTCGCCGACCACCACCGGCTCCTTGCCCAGGGCCCGCACCAGGAGTGCGGCGTCGTCCACCACGTCCTCGTCACTCACCACCGTGCGCACCACCTCGACGAGCTCCTGCACCGGGGCCGGGTTGAAGAAGTGCAGCCCGATCACACGCCGGGGATTGCTGGTGGCCACGGCAATTTCGGTGACCGGAAGGCTGGAGGTGTTAGTGGCCAGAATGGCGTCGGGGGCAACGACGGCATCGAGGGAGGCCAGGATCTCGCGCTTCAGGCCGAGCACCTCGGGCACTGCTTCGATCACCAGACCGGCGTCGGCGACCCGTGCCGGCTCGGTGGAGAACTCGATGCGGGCCAGCAGTTCCGCGCGGTCGGCGGGCTGCAGCTTGCCGCGTTCGACCGCCCTCTCGGTGGATGCCTCGATCCGCGTCCTCGCCCGGTCGGCGGCGGCCGCGTCGACCTCGACACCGATCACGCCGAACCCGTGGCGGGCCAGCACCTCGGCAATGCCCGATCCCATCGTGCCGAGCCCGACCACTCCCACGGTCCGTATCTGCCGCGCCATCGCGAGCCTCCTCGTGGCCGATCATTGCCGATCACTCATGGTGACCTGGGTGAAAGACCTTCAGCAGGGGTGAATCTGTCGCCCACGCCACGCTGCGGACGGAGGTGGCTCCCGTCAAGAAAAAGTATTCTGCGCCACCCTCCGGCAGAAAAACGTTCGGTTTGCATTTAATCCGGACGGAAGAACATGTATAAGTCATCCGGTATGCGAACTGCTTTGCCGGTCGGGGGCCCGACTGCCGCAGGTCCGGCGAGTCCGCATACCGAGCAGAATTCGGTAGTCACGTTCCACCCGCGAACATCCGCGACGAAGGGACCGATTCGATGCGACAACTTGGCGTCTGCCTGGTGACAGCGATGTTCGCCGTCACCGGCACCGCGCTCGTGGCCAGTTCCCCGGCCTCGGCGAGCACCTCTCAGAAGGCCGCGACGACCGAGTACGTCGTTCTGCAGAACGCTAACTCCGGCGCTCTGGCGGCCAAGGCCGCCGTGGAGAAGGCCGGGGGCACGGTGGTCTCGGAGAACTCCGCGCTCGGCTACGTGGTGGCCACCAGCTCGAAGTCCGACTTCGAGGCGAAGATCAACGCGGACAAGACCGTGCTCGGCGCCGCGGGCAACCAGATCATCGGCCAGGCTCCGGAGGAGCAGCAGGCCAGCCAGTTCCAGATCGAGCAGCTGCGCAAGAGCACCCCCAAGTCGTCGAAGTCCGGCACGCACAAGGGTTCTTCCGCAAGCAACGAACCGCTGGCCGATCTGCAGTGGGACATGAAGCAGATCGACGCCACCAAGAAGGGCTCGTACGCCTCGCAGCCCGGTAGCAGCAAGGTGCTGGTCGGCGTGATCGACACCGGCGTCGACGGTAGCCACCCGGACATCGCGCCGAACTTCAGCAAGAAGCTGTCGCGCAACTTCGTCACGGACATCCCCGAGATCGACGGCGAGTGCGAGGTGGCGAGCTGTAAGGACGCCGCCGACGTGGACGACGGCGGTCACGGCACGCACGTCGCCAGCACCATCGGGTCACCGATCAACGGCATCGGCATCGCGGGTGTCGCGCCGGACGTGACGCTCGTGAACATCCGGGCCGGTCAGGACTCGGGCTACTTCTTCCTCCAGCCCACCCTGGACGCCCTCACCTACGCCGGTGACATCGGCGTCGACGTGGTGAACATGAGCTACTACGTCGACCCGTGGCTGTTCAACTGCACGAGCAACCCGGCCGACTCGCCCGCGGAACAGCGCGAGCAGCAGGTCATCCGCACCGCCACGCAGCGGGCCCTGACCTACGCCCGCAACAAGGGTGTGCTGCCGGTCTCCGCCGAGGGCAACGAGGCCACCGACCTCAATAACCCGACCACGGACGCCACCTCGCCGGACTACCCGGAAGGCGCTGCGAAGGAACGCACGATCGACAACTCGTGCATCAACGTGCCGGCCGAGAGCAAGGGTGTGCTGACCGTCAGCTCGACCGGGCCGAGCAAGCGCAAGGCCTATTACTCGAACTACGGCACGGAGGAGACCGACGTCTCCGCGCCCGGTGGTGACGCCTACGACACCGCCGACGGTTCCAGGAATCTCAGCGGCACCGTGCTGGCCGCCTTCCCGAAGCACCTAGCCATCGAGGAGGGCCTCATCGACGAGAACGGTGAACCCCTCACGCCGGCCGTGGTGAAGTCGTGCAAGGGCTCGGTCTGCGGTTACTACCAGTACCTGCAGGGCACCTCGATGGCCTCACCGCACGCCGCGGGTGTGGCTGCGCTGGTGGTCAGCGAGTTCGGCCACAAGGACAAGAGCGGCCTGGGCCTGGACCCGGACAAGACCGAGGCCAAGCTGCTGAAGTCGGCCACCGAGACCGCCTGCCCGAACCCCCGCACGTTCAAGTACCACCGGATCCTGACGACCGGTGCGATCGTGGACTCGGAGGCCACGTGTGAGGGCCCGAAGTCGGACAACGGCTTCTACGGTCACGGCATCGTCAACGCCAAGGCCGCGGTGAGCGGCCGACTGTAACTGAAGACGAAGCGGCGGCGGACCTTTCGGGGACCGCCGCCGCTTCTGCGTTCAGGTGGTGCCGCGTTCAGGAACCCCAGTACAGGTCGACCGGCACGACGAGCAGAACCAGGACCACCAGCCAGAGGTTCAGCAGGACGATGCCCAGGCCCACCAGCGCGGGCCACCGTAATCGGCTATCGGACGGTGGTTTTCCAGGAGCGCGCTCATCCCTCGTCACCGTCCGCCGGAGCCTCGGTCAGTTCTGCCGACGGCGAGGGATCGCCCGGTTCGGACGAGGTCGGTTCCGCGGTTTCGGTCAGGGCCGGCGTCGGGGTCAGGGTTGGCGCCAGGGTGGGGGTCGGCCCGGGCGTGGCGGTCCCGGTCGGCTCCGGCTCACCCTGGCTCACCGGGTACTGCAGGCGGCTGGGAGCCTTGGCGTCGCGGACACGCACCGGGATCTCGTTCCCGTTCTCGTCCCACCCCGTCAGCGTCTCCTTCAGCGGGTAGACGTTGAAGAGGTTCCGGCCGTCTCGGCCCTTCGCCGGATTCACGCTGACGTCCGACCCACCTTCCAGGTAGTCCTTTTCCGACGGCACCAGCATCCGCCCCTGATCATCGAACAACTGCACGCCCTGCAGCGGGTTTCCCTCGGAGTCGTACGGGAAAATGTTGTGCACCAACCGCCCGCCGTTGGTCACGCCCTCGATCGGGTCCGATTGAGCCGCGCTGAACGAATCCGTGTATCCGTCGGTACCCACCGGCACCAACCCCACGACGGAATAGTTCGGGATGACGAACAGCCAAGCGGCCAGCACCAGCGAGCCGACGGCCAGCAGATCGGCCGCACCGACCAGACCACGACGGAATCTGCCGGACGAGAACCACTTCCGGCGCTCGAGTTCAATACCCCCGATCACCAGCACGATGAGCAGCAGCCACTGCACCTCAGACTCCGGAGCCCTCTGACGGGTGTCGCTCAGGGTCTGAACGATGAGCTGGTAAACAACGTAGGAGCGAAAAGCCCACCACAGTGGACGAGCCGTCTCGCCGAAGCCCTTCACACCCGGCCCCCACGGCTGCCGGTCCAGCCAGGCCTCGGCGGCGGCGATCCGCGGCCGGATGCTCAGCCGCGGAGGCTTTTTCGCACCCCGCGGCGAGAGGCCGGCCGCGGCGCGCAGCTCGGCGGCATAAGCCTGCGGCGGACCGAACATCCCCTCCGGTGTCCGGTCACTGCCGTCGAGGGCGTCGGCCAGGTCGGCCTCGAGCCCACCGGTCAGCTCGTCGACCTCATCCGTACCGAGATCACCGAGCTCCCGCCGCACCGCCGCCAGATAGTTCGCCAGGTCCGGGGTCTGAGTCACCGTGTTCATCGCGTTCCCTCCGAGCCTGTCCGCCGCCGGCGCTCCAGCGGCACCGTGTTACCCGTCGACCCGGCCAGCAGGCCGGTCATCGTGTCGGCGAACGCGGCCCAGGTCTGCCGCTGCTCCCCGAGTTCCTGCCGCCCGAGCGGCGTGATGCCGTAGTACTTGCGGTGCGGCCCCTCGTCGGAGGGCACCACGTAAGACGTCAGCGACCCACCGGCATAGAGACGCCGCAACGTGCCGTACACCGACGCGTCCCCGACGTCTTCCAGCCCCGCGGCCCGCAGACGACGCACCACGTCGTACCCGTACCCGTCCTCCTGCGCGACCACCGCCAGCACCGCGACGTCGAGCACGCCCTTCAGCAACTGCGTCGTATCCATCCGTCTCCCCCAACCATCCACTGCCGCGCCACAGAAGGTACCGCGCAATGCGCAGTAGCGTCCATGGTGCGGGAGTGGGGCGTGTCACGCCAGGATCACCCACGAGCGACGCGGGCAACCCCCCCCCTCTGTTCGTGATCATGGAGGGGTTGGATGGGGACGGGGCGAGGGTGGTCATCCATCGCGTGTCAGGGTGGTCGCCCATCCGGTGTCCGGGTTCAGGCTAGGCTCGTCGACCGTGCGCCTGGTTATCGCTCGTTGTTCTGTTGACTACGCCGGGCGGTTGACCGCCCACCTACCGCTCGCGAACCGCCTGCTCATGGTGAAGGCCGACGGCAGTGTGCTGGTGCATTCAGACGGTGGCTCCTACAAGCCGCTGAACTGGATGAGCCCGCCCGCCAAGCTGACCGTGGGCCCGCCGGACGAGGCGGCCGCCGAGGTGGGTGTGACCGAGGTCTGGACGGTGCAGAGCGCCAAGACCGACGACCGGCTGATCGTGAATCTGCACGAGGTGCTGCACGACAGCAACCACGAGCTCGGGGTCGATCCCGGGCTGGTGAAAGACGGCGTCGAGGCCCATCTGCAGAAGCTCCTGGCCGAGCAGGTGAACCGGCTCGGCGACGGCTGGCAGCTGGTCCGGCGCGAGTACATGACCGCCATCGGGCCGGTCGACCTGCTGGTCAAGGACGCTTCCGGGGGCTCGGTGGCGGTCGAGATCAAGCGGCGCGGTGAGATCGACGGCGTCGAGCAGCTCACCCGCTACCTGGAACTGATGAACCGCGACCCGCTGCTCGCCCCCGTCGCCGGCATCTACGCCGCACAGGAGATCAAGCCGCAGGCCCGGGTGCTGGCCGAGGACCGGGGCATCCGCTGCGTGATCCTGGACTACAACGAGATGCGGGGCCTGGACGACGTGGAGACCCGACTCTTCTGATGCTCTATCAACTCGTTTTCAAGCACCTCCTGGTGCGGGTGCCGGCCGAGACCGCGCACCACGCGGCGTTCACCGCGATCCGTCTGGTCGAGAGGGTGCCCGCGCTGCGGGCGCAGCTGGCGAAGCTGCTGGCCCCGAAGGACGCCGTGCTGCGTACCCGCGCGCTGGGTCTGGACCTACCCGGTCCGCTGGGCCTGGCGGCGGGCTTCGACAAAGACGCCCTGGCACCCGACGCGCTGGCCGCGATGGGCTTCGGGTACGTCGAGATCGGCACGGTCACGGCCCGCCCCCAGCCGGGTAACCCCAAGCCCCGGATGTTCCGCCTGCCGGCGGACAAGGCCCTGATCAACCGGATGGGGTTCAACAACCACGGCTCCACCGCGGCCTCGATCCGGCTGAAGGCGCGCAGGGGCCCGGCGGTCGTGGGCGTGAACATCGGCAAGTCCAAGGTGGTCGGCCCGGCCGACGCGATCGAGGACTACGTCGCCAGCACCGCCCGGCTCGGCCCGGTCGCCGACTACCTCGTGGTCAACGTCAGCTCCCCGAACACGCCCGGACTGCGTGATCTCCAGGCGGTCTCGTCACTGCGGCCACTGCTGAGCGCGGTTCGGCGCACTCTTGATGCATCCGGCCCGACCGGCCGGGGAACCGGTACCCGACGCGTCCCCCTGCTCGTGAAGATCGCACCCGACCTGTCCGACGACGACGTGGACGCCGTCGCCGACCTGGCCGTCGAGCTGGGGCTGGACGGCATCATCGCGACGAACACCACCATCACCCGCACCGGCCTGCGCACCCCCGCGGCCGACGTCGAGGCGATGGGCGCCGGCGGACTCTCCGGCGCCCCGGTGGCCGAGCGGTCGCTCGAGGTGCTGCGCCGGCTGCGGGCCCGGGTCGGTGACGAGATGGTGCTGGTCGCGGCCGGCGGCATCCAGGACGGGGATGACGCCTACGAGCGCATCCGGGCCGGCGCCACGCTGGTGCAGGCGTACACGGGCTTCATCTACGGCGGGTTGTTCTGGCCGCGCCAGGTGCAACGGCGCATCGCCGAACGCCTCCGCGCCGACGGCTTCACGTCGATCCACCAGGCCGTGGGCACCGCCGAGAACTAAAGGCCGGGAAACAGGCCCTAATGGTGGACGTCGAGTAGCAGCCTGACACCAAGTCACGGCACCATCGCTCATATGGCTGCACGGATCACCGTCATCGGCGCGGGCGTCATCGGTCTGACCTGTGCCGTGCGGCTGGCCGAGGCGGGCCATCAGGTCGACGTGATGGCCCGCGAAATGCCCCTGGAGACCACCTCGGCGGTGGCCGGTGGGCTGTGGCAGCCCTATCTGGCCGAGCCCGCCGACCTGGTGTCCCGCTGGTCGCACGCGACCTACCGGGCGCTGACCGAGCTGTCCGAGGACAACGAGGCCCGGGTCACCGGCGTCGTGCAGCGACCGGGCTACATCGTCGGGGTCGCGCAGCGGCCGGTCTTCGCCGACGGTCTCCCGGCGGTCGGCCTGGCTCACGTCAACCACCCGCACCCGGACCACCGCGACGGCTGGCACCTCACCGTTCCGGTCGTGGACATGACCGTGCACCTGCCCTATCTCGTGCGCCGGCTGGAAGCGGCCTCAGGCACGCTGACCCGGATCGCGCTGAGCGCCCTGCCGACCCGCGGTGTGGTGATCAACTGCACCGGTCTGGCCAGTCGCGCCCTCGCCGCCGACCCCTCGGTCTACCCGGTGCGCGGTCAGGTGCTGCGGGTGTCGAACCCGGGTGTGGCGCAGTGGTGGACCGACGACAGCGACCCGGACGTACTCACCTACGTACTGCCTCAGACCCGGCACATCGTGATCGGGGGCACGGCCCTGGTGAACGACTTCGAGACCACCCCCGACCCGGTGATCGCGGAGCAGATCCTCGAGCGGGCGCGGAAACTCGTGCCCGCGCTGAGCCGCGCCACGGTGCTCTCGCACCGGGTGGGCCTCCGCCCGGCCCGCCCTGCGGTGCGGCTCGAGACCGTTCACACCGCCGAGGGCACCACGGTGCACTGTTACGGCCACGGCGGCAGTGGGGTCACGCTGGCCTGGGGATGTGCGGACGACGTGCTCACCGAGGTCTCCCGGCTGTCATAGAGCTTCCGCAGACCACGAAAAGCCACCACCGATCCACTCAGCGTTCCCGGAACGCGGGTCGCGGGGCATCCATCAGATTAATTTTTTGCACCGCCCACTGCCCTCGTATTCCGGGGGAAATACCCATTCCCATGAAACCTTCTTAAGGCTGCCGAAGCACTCCCTAAAGCTTAGGTGGGTCTGTTGAGTGTTTCTTGACCTTCGTTTCACTCACCTCCTGATGTGGCTCTCACCAGCAGGTTTCATCAGCACCAGTGATCAGTCGCGCCCGGCGTCGGGATGGTTGCCCGCCTGCCCGGAAAACTTGTAAGTTCCCTGCGACTTCACCCGACACCTCGCCTCGGGGGCGCGGCTCGCAGGAGGAATGCAACGGATGGCAGACGGCTTTCCGCCGGTCGGGAACGATTCCGGCCGCAGCGGTTCCCCAGCGGAATCCACACCGGATTTCCGTACCCGCCGCACCCTGCGGGAGAACGGGGCGGGCGTCGCCGCCGGGCTCTCCCGACGCAGCATGATCGTCAGTGGCGCCACCGCCGTGGCCGCGGCCGGTGGCACCGGATACCTGCTGATGCGGGGTGGCGGCGCCGAGTCCGCGACAACCTCGCTGCCGGGCGGTAGCGCCGCCTCGGCCACCACGAACCAGACCGCCGCCGACGCCCTGGCGAGCGCCACCGCGTCCTCAAGCAGTGCGACCTCAACCAGCGCCGCCGCCAAGGCGAGCACCGCCACCAAGGCGGCCACCGCGGCCGGCACCACCACAGCGGCCGGCACCACCACAGCGGCCGGCACCACCACCGCTGCCGCGAAGAAGGTCAGGGCCGACCCCGATCTGCTGCTCGGCCGGGCCTCCTACGGGCGCACCGCCACGAGCGACCGGCTGATCGGCAAGATCGGCGCCTCGGCCTGGCTGGAGCGCCAGCTGCGCCCGGCGAAGATCAAAGACCCGGGGGGCCTGGCCGTCGACGCCCAGTTCCCCGACTTGAAGTGGAGCATCGCCCAGGCCCGCAAGGGGCTGAAGGTCGGCGCCTGGGACCTGATGCAAGACACCAGCGCGCATCACCTGGGCCGGGCGCTGTTCTCGAACCGTGAGCTGTACGAGGTGATGGTCGACTTCTGGTCCAATCACCTCAACATCACCTGCCCGGGCGGCGACGTCTGGGACACCCGGCACCGCTACCAGCGCGACGTGATCCGCAAGCACGCGATGACCTCCTTCGAGGATCTGCTGCTGGCCAGCGCTTTTCATCCCTCGATGCTGGTGTTCCTGAACGGCGCGCAGTCCACCGGCCAGGCGCCCAACGAGAACTACGCCCGCGAGGTGCTGGAGCTGCACACCGTCGGCGTGAACGGCGGGTACACCGAGAAAGACATCCAGCACTCGGCCCTGCTGCTCACCGGCTGGACCTTCAACGAGGGCAAGCGCGCCTACGACCCCTCGCGCCACTACACCGGAGGGATCAAGGCTTTCGGGTTCAAGAGTGCGAACTCCACGGGTGCGGGCGGCCCGGCCGCGCAGCGCCGGTATCTGCGCTACCTGGCCAACCACCCGAAGACGGCCCGCAACATCGCCACCAAGCTGGCCACGCACTTCGTCTCCGACAGCCCGCCCAAGTCGCTGATCACCGCGCTGGCCAAGGTCTACACGAAGAACGACACGGCGATCGTGCCGGTGCTGCGCGCACTGTTCACCTCGCCCGAGTTCGCGGCCTCCAGCGGTGAGAAGATCCGCCGGCCGATGGAACAGGTGGTCGCGAGCGCGCGGGCGATCGGCGTGAAGAACGGTTCCAGTTCCAAGGCCCTGATGGACATGTACTACATCGTCAAGGACGCCGGCCACGGGCCGTTGAGCTGGACGATGCCGAACGGCTACGCCGACACCGCGGACTCGTGGCAGTCGCCGGCCGGGGCCCTTCAGGTGTTCAACTCCACCACCGCGATGGTGCACGGCTGGTGGCCGACCCGGATGTCGCTGCCCGGCCCGGAGAAGATCCTGGCCAAGAAACCGACCACCCGCTCGGCCGTGATCACCGCCGTGGGCAAGAAGGTGTTCGGCCGGGCCCCGACCAAGCGCGAGCGCGCGGCCGCGGTGAACCTGCTGGCGGGCACCAAGCTGCCCACCGCGCTGAAGGCCAACTCCTGGGAGCAGCACGAGACGATCGCGCTGACCACCACCTTGTTCCTCGCCGCCCCGGCCCACCTCTCCGTCTAGATCGGTATTCTCATGACGACGATGATCCCGCAGACGCCGGAGCAGATGCTGGACTGCGGCTGCCCGGAGAACCGCGGCGTCTCGCGGCGCACCCTGTTCCGGATGGCCGCGGTCGGTGGGCTGACCACCGCCACCACGCTGTCCGGCGCGACGCTGGCCTTCGGTGCCCCGGCCGGCACCGGCACGCTGGTGGTGCTGTCGCTGCGCGGCGGTTTCGACGGTCTCTCCGCCGTGATCCCGCTCGGTGACGCCGCCTATGCCAAGGCCCGGCCCGGCATCAAGGTCGCCGCGGGGCAGGCGCACAAGCTCGACTCGATGTTCGGTCTGCACCCGGCCATGGAGCCGGTGTTCAAGCTGTTCGACAACGGCACGATGGCAGCGGTTCACGCCGTGGGACAGGCCGATCCGACGCGGTCGCACTTCGAGGCGATGGAAGAGATGGAGCGCGCGGCGCCCGACTCGAACCTGCGCACCGGCTGGATCGACCGCACCCTGGGCAGCCTCGGCAATCCCGGTGGTTTCGGCGGTACCCAGGTCGGCTCGGGGGCGATGCCCGACTCGATGATCGGGCCGAACATGAAGTTCGCGATGAACTCGATCGCCGGCGTGAAGCTCTCGGTCGGCGAGGACCTGGTGCCGCTGGCCCGGTGGCGCTCGGCGATGAAGACCCTGCACACCGGGGCCGCGCCGGAGCTGAAGGCCCCTCTCTCCAACGCTCTCGGGGCCGTCGGCAAGATGGGCCCGCTGCAGAAGGCCACGAGCAAGACCGCCAAGGAGCTCGGCTACCCCGACACCGGCCTGGGCAATGCCCTGCACGACGTCGCCCGGCTGATCAAGGCCGATCTGGGCCTGCGGGTCGCGACCGTCGACTACGGCAACTGGGACATGCACGTGAACCTCGGCCGCTCCGACGCCGGGTGGATGTTCAACCAGCTCAAGGAGATGAGCACGGCCCTGGCCGCGTTCGCCGCCGAGCTGGGCACCGCGGGTCTGGCGAAGACCAACCTGATCACCCTGAGCGAGTTCGGGCGGCGCCTGGAGGAGAACGGCTCCGGCGGCCTGGACCACGGGCACGGCAACGTGGTGCTGGCCCTGGGCGGTGGCCTGAAGAAGGGCGTGCACGGACGCTGGCCCGGGCTGGGTGCCTCGGCCCTGGTGGACGGCGACCTGGCCGGCACCACGGACTACCGGTCGATCGTGTCCGAGGTGCTGAAAAAGCGTGTCGGCGTGGACTCCACGACCGACATCTTCCCGGGGTACAAGGCCAAGACGGTTGGCTTGGTGGCGTAACCCGGGTCAGGGAAGGGGACGGTGCCGGACTGTGAGGGGTCCGGCGTCGTCCCTTTCGTTTGGGGTAGGGCAATACGTGTGGGGCCGGTCACCCCGGCGCCCCTGATGTGCTGCTGACCTGCTGCCTATCGTCGAATCCATGAGTGAGCGCGACCGGCCGTGGGTGATGCGGACCTACGCGGGCCATTCCAGCCCGGCGGAGTCCAACGCGCTGTACCGGCGCAACCTCGACAAGGGGCAGACCGGGCTGTCGGTGGCCTTCGACCTGCCCACCCAGACCGGTTACGACGCCGATGACGAACTGGCGCGCGGCGAGGTCGGCAAGGTCGGGGTGCCGATTCAGCATCTCGGTGACCTGACCGCGCTTTTCGACGGCATCCCGCTGACCCGGATGAACACGTCGATGACGATCAATGCCCCGGCGATGTGGCTCCTGGCGCTCTACCAGGAGGTGGCGCTGGCCCAGAACCCCTCTGTCGCTGCGGAAGACGTGCTGCGTGAGCTGACCGGGACCACCCAGAACGACATCGTCAAGGAGTACCTGAGCCGCGGCACCTACATCTTCCCGCCCGGCCCGAGCCTGCGCCTGACCACCGACACGATCGCCTACACGGTCTCGGCGATGCCGCAGTGGAACCCGGTGAACATCTGTAGCTATCACCTGCAGGAGGCCGGGGCCACGCCGGTGCAGGAGGTGGCGTTCGCCCTGAGCACGGCGATCGCGGTGCTCGACGCGGTGCGCGACAGCGGGCAGGTGCCGCCGGAGCGGTTCGGCGACGTGGTGCAGCGCATCTCCTTCTTCGTCAACGCCGGTGTGCGTTTCGTCGAGGAGATGTGCAAGATGCGGGCGTTCGTCACCCTGTGGGACGTGATGACCAGAGAACGATACGGAATTGAGGACGCGCGTCAGCGGCGGTTCCGGTACGGAGTCCAGGTCAACTCGCTCGGCCTGACCGAGGCCCAGCCCGAGAACAACGTGCAGCGGATCGTTCTCGAGATGCTGGCGGTCACCCTGTCGAAGGGCGCGCGGGCGCGGGCCGTTCAGCTGCCGGCCTGGAACGAGGCTCTGGGTCTGCCCCGGCCGTGGGACCAGCAATGGTCGCTCCGCCTGCAGCAGGTACTGGCCCACGAGTCCGATCTGCTGGAGTACGAAGACCTTTTCGACGGCAGCCCGGTGGTCGCGGCGAAGGTCGCCTCGATCGTCGAGGGAGCCCGCCTCGAGATGGCCCGGGTCGCGGAGATGGGTGGGGCGATCGCGGCCGTCGAGTCCGGATACCTGAAGTCGGCGCTGGTCTCCTCGCACACCGCCCGGCGGGTACGCATCGAGGCGGGCGAGGACGTGGTGGTCGGAGTGAACCGCTTCACCAGCACCGAGCCCAGTCCTCTCACCGCCGATCTCGAAACCGCCTTTCAGACAGTTGATCCGGCCGTGGAGAGCGCTGCGGTGCAGGCCGTCCGGCAGTGGCGGGCCGCGCGGGACCCGGCCGCCGTCGCCGCGGCTCTCCAACGCCTCCGTGAAGATGCTTCCGGCTCGGCCAATCTCATGAACGCCAGCCTGGAGTGCGCCCGGGCGGGCGTCACCACCGGCGAATGGTCGTCTGCCCTGCGCGCGGTGTTCGGCGAATACCGGGCCCCGACCGGGGTCTCGTCCGCCGTCTCCCCCTCGGGAACCGGGCCTCTCCTGACCCAGGTGCGGGAACGCGTCCTCACGACCGGCTCGGACATCGGTGCCCACCTGCGCCTGCTGATCGGGAAGCCCGGACTGGACGGCCATTCCAACGGCGCCGAGCAGGTGGCGGTGCGGGCCCGCGACGCCGGTTTCGAGGTGATCTACCAGGGCATCCGCCTCACCCCGACCCAGATCGTCGACGCCGCCGTGGCCGAGGACGTTCACGCTATCGGCCTCTCCGTGCTCTCCGGCTCCCACCTCGAGGTCGTGCCCGAAGTCCTGCGCGGCCTCGCCGAGGCCGGGGCCGGCGACATCCCCGTGATCGTCGGCGGCATCATCCCCGAAGCCGACCAGCAAAAGCTGCTGTCTCAAGGCGTTTCCGAGGTCTTCACCCCCAGGGACATAGACCTCACCGCCATGATGAACCACTTCGTCACCCACATCCGCAAGGCCCACCACCTCCCCACGTAGAGAACCCCCCCTTGTTCGTGATCATGCAAATCCCCCAGCCTTCGGCCGGGAGGTGCCCCCACTCCCCGGAGTTCTAGAACTGTCCGGCATGGTGTCACCATGACCGCCGTCGAATCGTGGGCTCCAGGCTGAGAAGTTCTCCGACACCACGCTCCAGGGCGAGGCTGGAACCGAGCACCTCGCCCCGCCCCACACCGATGACCTCCCAGCCGAACCGCACTCGCAGATCTTCACGACGGCGCCGGTCGGCGGCGACCTGGCGAGGACTCGCGTGGAATTCCTCGCCGTCGTACTCGATCGCCAGTCGTGACCGGCGCCAACCGAGATCGAGGCGGTAGACAACTCTGCCGTGGTCGTTCAGGATCGGGATCTGCGCCTCAGGCGCCGGAAATCCTGCGTCCAGTATTCGAAGTCGTAGCCAACTCTCCCCGTACGACTCCGACAGCGGATCCAGGAACGAGACGAGCCGGCGGGCGCGGCGTACGTTTCGCTCACCCGGCCAGCGGGCCAGTACCTGATTGAGTTCAGTGGAAGTGACGATGCCCGAGCGCGCCATCTGGTCGACACAGGCCAGTGCCATGTGGGGTGGCGCCCAGCGGAGCAGGTCAGCTGCGGTCCGGGCCGGCGTCGTACAGGGAACGGTGCCGATGCGGGTGATGTCCTCAGGTGTCAGATCTGACTGATAGCAATGAATGCCGTTGCTTCGATTGGGCATTCGTCCCCGGGGGACGACGCAATCGATCGGTAGTTCAGCTTTTTCGGCCGGGGGTCTGGCATCTTCACCCAGGAACCAGGCGCTCGTTCGCCGGGCGATCACGGCGCCGGGAATTCTGGTGGTGGCTTCCTGCGCCCGGGCCATCAGGAGCGACGGCATCTCGTGCAGTCGATATACGCCGTGCAGGCCTCGGGCGAGAAGCCCCGATGCCAGAAGCCTGTTCAGGCGGGAGTAGGTGATACCCAGCCTCAGCGCCTCTCCTGACGTGAAGGGATCGGCGCCGAAGCAGGTCTCGAGTTGGCGTCTCCAGACGAGGGTCGGCGGGTGGGTAGGAGGCATGGGGCGAGCATGCCCATCTTGCTCCCGAGGCGGATTTTGTTGTCCACAGGCGGTGGTGGCTGTGGATAAGTCGGGTCTCGGAGTTCTAGAACTCCGGGGAGTGGGGGCACCTCCCGGCCGAAGGCTGGGGGATTTGCATGATCACGAACAAAGGGAGGGGGGACCTAACGTTCCCCGCCCGGCACCCACAGCACGTCCCCACCCGCGTCCACGTTGACCACGCGGCACAGGATGAACAACAGGTCGCTCAGGCGGTTCAGGTACCTCGCGGTGATGGGGTTGACCCCGCCGTCGGTCGAGGTGCCGTGGGCCTCCAGCGCCGCCCACACCGAACGCTCGGCCCGCCGCGTCACCGTGCGGGCCACGTGCAGGTAGGCCGAGGCCGGGGAGCCACCGGGCAGGATGAACGAGCGCAGGGCCGGAAGGTTCTCGTTCCACTCGTCGCAGGCGGCCTCGAGGCGGTCGACGTAGTCGGCGGTCACCCGCAGGGGCGGGTACTTCGGGGCCTGGGCCAGGGGTACGCACAGGTCGGAGCCCACGTCGAACAACTCGTTCTGCACCCTCAGCAGCAGCGAGGCGATCCGGTCGTCCAGGGCACCGACCGCGAGCGCCACGCCGAGAGCGCTGTTCGCCTCGTCGCAGTCGGCATAGGCGATCAGCCGCGGATCATTCTTCGACGTCCGGCTGAAGTCGCCCAGCGCGGTCGTGCCGTCGTCGCCGGTCCGCGTGTAGATCCGGGTCAGGTTCACCATGGGCCCCAGCCTACGAGGGGCTCGGCGGAGCCTCGGAAGAAACTTTCGGTAACGCCGAGAACACGCCCAGCGATAGGACCGCGGAGCGATACCAGTGCGTACGGAGCAGATCCGATGACGTACTGGCGGTGACGCCTGCCCGGATGTGGTTCGCGGCTCAGGAATCAGCCATACGATGCCGTTCCGTGGAAGCCTTCCGGATCGTTGGTGGATCGCCGCTGAAAGGCGGCGTGCGGGTTGCAGGCGCGAAGAACAGCGTGCTCAAGCTGATGTCTGCGGCGTTGCTGACCGAGGGGACGACGACGCTGTCGGACGTTCCCGACATCCTCGACGTCCGGATCATGGTCAAACTGCTGACCAGACTCGGCTGTGGGGTCGACTACGTGGACGGCAGCGGCATGCTGTCGATCACCACGCCGCACATGCCGGGGCACAAGGCCGACTACGACCTGGTGCGGGCGATGCGCGCGTCGATCAGCGTGCTCGGTCCGCTGCTCGCCCGCTGCGGCGCGGCCCAGGTCGCGCTGCCCGGTGGTGACGCGATCGGCTCGCGAGGTCTGGACATGCACGTGTCCGGGCTGGAGACGCTCGGGGCCCGGATCGAGGTGCAGCACGGCTTTCTCGTGGCGAACGCGCCGACCGGCCTGCACGGGGCGGAGATCCGGCTGGACTTCCCCAGCGTCGGGGCGACCGAGAACCTGCTGATGGCGGCCGTGCTCGCCGATGGCCGAACGGTGCTCGACAACGTGGCCCGGGAGCCCGAGGTCGTGGACCTGTGCCGCATGCTGCGGCGGATGGGCGCCAAGATCGACGGTGTAGCCAGCTCGACGCTGGAGATCATCGGCACCGACAGTCTGTCCCCGGTCGAGCACCGCGTGGTGCCGGACCGGATCGTGGCCGGCACCTGGGCCTTCGCCGCGGCCATCACCGGCGGCGACGTGATCGTGCACAACGGCGAGCCGGGTCACCTGGAACTGGTCATCGACAAATTGGTGGACGCGGGGGCCGAGGTGATCACGCTGGCCGACGGTTTCCGGGTGAAGGGGCCCGAACGGCCCAAGGCCGTGGACGTCGCGACCCTGCCCTACCCCGGCTTCCCGACCGACCTGCAGCCGTTCATGGTCACCCTGTGCGCGGTGGCCGACGGCGCGGCCATGATCACCGAGAACCTTTTCGAGGCGCGGTTCCGGTTCGTTCAGGAGATCGCCCGGCTGGGCGCGCACGTCCGGATGGACGGTCACCACGCCTTCGTGCGCGGGGTACCCCGGCTGTCCGGGGCCCCGGTCGAGGCCAGCGACATCCGGGCCGGGGCCGCGCTGGTGCTGGCCGGCCTGGTGGCCGACGGCGAGACGATCGTCTACGAGGCCGGGCACGTCGACCGTGGTTACGACCGCTTCGACCACGCCCTGCGCACACTCGGGGCCGACGTCCGCCGGTTCGAGGTCTCCCCGGACTCGGGCCCGGCGGCCGGTTAGCGCAGGCGGTCGGACGGGGGCGGCGGCGCGGCCAGGATCGTGCGGGCGATCTTCTCGTCCTGCTCGAACACCATCAACCGCGGCCCGTCGGTGGTCTGCACGAGCTTGCCGCGGATCTCGTTGGCGAGCAGCCGCAACCGCAACTGCTCGCCCTCGATCATGGTGGAGGGCGTGGCGACCGGTACGAACAGCCCGTACTCCCGCTCTCCGCCCTGCTTCGGACGGCGCGCGACGACCGACTTGCCCGAACTGAACGTCCAGCGCAGCAACAGCAACATCACGCCGAAACCGAGCAGGACGGTCAGGATCGACAGCAGGTAGGAAGTGCCGTCCCCGTACAACATGGCACCAGTCTCCCCGGGTACCCCCGGTACCTGCCAGTGGGGCACTCCGACGGCCCGGTCATCGGCGCATGATAAAGCTGCGGCGGGTCGGTACTGGGCGCAACACGAATTTCGTGTCACAGTTATCGCACGCCCTGTGACGACGTACATCGACGCGGTCCGGGGTGGGGTGACCTTGGGGGGAGGGGCGCGCATGGGAGCAATGACGGGACCGCCAGATCCGCGGAAGCCGGCTGATCCGGAGATGTCCGCTGCCCCGGCCCCCTGCGCCACCCGCTCATCACTGACCACCTCGTCCAAAATCATCATCGAGGTGGTCACCCCCGGAACCCTGCTCCGGGTCGCCGGTCGTCTCGACGCACGTTCGGCCCCCACCACCCGGTCGGTGCTGCACGAGGCGGTCGACTCCGGCGACGGCGAGCTCGTCATCGAGATGAACAAGCTCGAGATCTGGGACGGCACGGGCCTGGGAGTCATTGTCGGCACCAGCCGTCGTGCGCGTCAGTCGGGTCGCCAGCTCGTGCTCACCGGTGTGCAGGCCCGCGAGCTCCGGCTGCTGCGGGTCGCGCGGGTCACCTGGACCTCGTCGGTACGTCCGGCGGCCCTGGTCGGCTGATTCCGGACGTCGGTGCGCCGACGGCGCGCCCGTCACCGTGGGTGGCACGCGCCTGAAACAGACCTCGTCAACGCGCCGTGAGATGATCCGGCCGTGTCCCTGGCGATCGAGCTCGTCATCATCCTCGCCATCGCCGCCGGAACCGCTGGTCTTGCCAACCGGTTCTCCCTGTCGGCCCCGCTCCTACTGACCGCCTTCGGGCTGGTGCTGTCGTTCGTCCCCGGCATGCCCACGCTGCCCCTCGAACCCGATGTGGTGCTCGAAGGGCTCCTGCCGCCGCTGCTCTACGCCACCGCCCTGCGCACGCCGTGGGTCGACCTGCGCCGCAACAAACGGCCCATCGCCCTGCTCTCGGTCGGGCTGGTGCTGTTCACCGCGTTCGCCGTGGCGTTCGTGGTGAAGCTGGTGCTGCCCGAGGTGCCGTTCGCGATTGCGCTCGCCCTCGGCGCCGTGGTCGCGCCGCCCGATGCTGTGGCCGCGAGCGCCGTGGCCCGCCGGGTGGCCATGCCCCGCCAGGTGGTGACGTTGCTGGAGGGCGAGAGCCTGCTCAACGACGCGACCGCCCTGGTGCTGCTGCGCACCGCGATCGCCGCCATCTCCGGCACGGTCGGGGTGCTCTCGACGGGCCTTGACTTCGTCTGGGCCGTGGCCGGGGGCGCACTGACCGGCTGGTTGCTCGCCCAGATCGTGGCGTTCCTGCGGCGCAAGGTGGAAGACCCGGTCCTGGACACGACCGTCTCGCTGCTGGTCCCGTTCATCGCCTACCTCGCGGGGGAACAGGTACACGGCTCCGGGGTGATCGCGGTCGTCGTCGCCGGGATCATGCTGGGACACCGGTCGATCGAGATGCAGTCGGCGATGTCCCGAGTCACCGAACGGGTGATCTGGCGCACCGTGCAGTTCCTGCTCGAGAGCGCGGTCTTCCTGCTCATCGGCCTCCAGCTCCAAGACCTGGTCACGGCCGCCCTGGAAGACAAGTCGACCCCGAACACCGACGTGCTCGTGCTCTGTGGCGCGGTGCTGCTGACGGTGATCGCGGCGCGGGCGGTGTGGGTGTACCCCTCGGCCTACCTGCCAGGGCTCCTGGTCCGGCGGATCCGCCGCAATGAGCCCCGGCAGTCGCCTCGCAGCGTGGCCCTGGTCGGCTGGGCAGGCATGCGGGGTGTGGTCACCCTGGCCGCGGCCCTGACCATCCCCGAAGAGGTTCCCGGCCGGCCCGCGCTGGTCGTCGCCGCCTTCGCCGTGGTCGCGGGAACCCTGCTCATCCAGGGCACGACGCTGCCCTGGATGGTGCGCCGGCTGCGGGTCGTGGGCCCCGACCCGGCCCAGGACGCCCTGCAGGAAGCCCTGCTCCAGCAGCAGGCCGCGCACGCCGGGCTGGACCGGCTGGCCACCTCGAAGCGTTCCGGCGATGCGCCGGACGTGGTGGAAGGGCTGCAGTCGTGGGGCGAACGGGTGGCGAACGCGGCCTGGGAGCGCCTGGGCTCGACCGACGCCGAACGCGAGACCCCGGCCGCGGCCTTCCACCGTCTGCGGGTGAACATGCTCGAGGCCGAGCGGGAGGTGGTCGCGGCCGTGCGCAGTGACGGCTCGGTGCCCCACGACCTGGTCGAGCGGGTGCTGGAACGCATCGACCAGGAAGAGGCCATGCTCGACGGTTTCTCCACCGGGACCGGCCCTTCCGCCACCGAGCGCTCGTCGATGCTGACCAGCCCGAAACCCGGGGCCTGCGAGCACCTGAAGGAACGCCCGCTCACCCGGGCCCCCGCGTCCCGCCCCGACGCCTGCCCGGAGTGCGTGGCGCTGGGCGAGCGCACCTGGGTTCACCTGCGGATGTGCCTGGACTGCGGCCACGTCGGCTGCTGCGACTCCTCCCCCCGCCGTCACGCCGACGCCCATTACCGCGAGACCGGTCATCCGGTGATGCGCAGCATCGAGCTGGGCGAATCCTGGCGCTGGTGCTTCGAAGACGCCGAACTGGGCTGACCCGCCCCTCCTTCTGTTCGTGATCATGCAAAACCTCCCCAGAGTTCTAGAACTCTTGGTCGGACAGTTCTAGAACGCCGGGGAGGTTTTGCATGATCACGAAGAAGGTTTGGCGCCGCTCTCGCCATTCACGACGCAGGATGCGCCATCACCTACCGCCTCAGCAGGGGCCCAGGTCTTTCCACTGGGCCGTCAGGCCCGGCTCGGAACCCTGGGTCCACCAGTTCGCCCGCCAGAGATGGTTGCCGTGCTTGACCTTTGAGCCTTCCAGGTAGACTTTCGACCACTCCCAGGCCGCAGCCTGGGTGCAGTTCGCCGGGTCGCCGGGAGTGGCCGTGGTGGTCGGGGTCACCGGCGGGGTGGTGGGGGGTGTGGTCGGTGGGGTGGTCGAGCACGGTCCGGTGCCTACCGTGTCCTCGAAAGTTTTTCCAGCACTGCGGTATCCGGCGGTGGCGCCGGCGACCTGGGCCGGGGTGAGCTCGGTGTCCTTACTGTGGAAGAACCAGTCCACCTGCTCCTGGTACACGCTGTTGCCGCTGGTGTGGCCGGCCGTGTCGATGAACCAGAGGTTGAAGTTCACCGACATGTTCGCGCGCGGCCAGACCGGGAAGGTGCCGGTCGCGTCGTCGTAGGACTGATCACCCACGAGAGTGCCGTCGATGTAGTACTTCACCTGCGAACCGGTGACGGTGGCCATCACGTCGTGCCAGCCGTCGATGCTGGTGCGCTGCTGGTCGTGCGCGTTGTGGGCGACCCAGGGATCGTCCTGATACCCGTTCCAGCTGGTCTGGTAGTTGATCGGCCCCTGTTCGCCCCAGCCACCGTTCGGCAGGTACTCGGAGAAGTCGAGCTCGGAGTAGTTCGGGTCGAAGGTCTGGCTCTGGGCCGGGCCGATCGCGAAGAAGGTCTCGTTGACGTGGTCGCCGTCGGTACCGGAGGCCGGGGTGTCGTGGAACTTGATCCGCGCGGCATAGGTGCCGTTCTTGAACTTGCGCTCAGCGGTGAGGAATTCGGACTGCACCGTGCCCGACGAGGTGCCGTCGGTGCTGCTCTCCAGCTGGGCCACCTTCTGGCCGTCGACGGTCGGGAAGGTGATGTTCGAGGCCTTCCAGGTCGCCCCGGGCACGCCCGGACCGCCGGCGTTGCCGCGGGCCGTCCAGCCGTTCGCCGTGAACTTCGTATCGGTGGCCGAGCTGTAGCTGAAGTCGTCGAACAGCACGCCGCAGGTGTTCCCGGCGGCGTTCGCGGCGCCGCCTCCACCGATGACGGCCGCCAGCACGCCGCCGACGAGGACCGCCGAGGCTGCCGACGCGACGAATCTTCTCTGGTGTTTCCCGGGCATCACAGATCTCCTTCAGGGGGCAGGGATCTTGCGGAGAAAACGCTCGAAACGGATGAACCGTTGGCAGAACGATGAACTGACCAGTGGTAAATGTCAAGGGCCCTTACATTTCCCACTGGTCAGTTTCGTCGGCCGGATCCGGGCCCGGGTAGGTCATGATGAGGAGCCCACGTCGGCACGAGCGCAGGAGGAACTCCGATGAAGCGGGTCTGGGTCCGCGACCAGCTTCGCCAGCTGATCGACGACAACCCGCCGGGAGCGCTGATCCCGTCCGAGAGGGAGCTGAGCGAACAGCTCGGGGTCTCGCGCCCGACCCTGCGCGCCGCGATCGAGGAACTCGCGCGCGACGGCCTGCTGGTGCGGCACGCGGGGCGCGGCACCTTCACCACGGTCCGGCCGGTGTCCCAGCCTCTGACGGTCAAGCCGCCGGAGTTTGCCGTCCCACCTGCCGAGGGCACCTGGCTGAGCCGGGTCGAGGAGTTCACCGTGGCCCCAGCCGGGCCGAGACTGGGTGCACGCCTCAACATTTCACCCGCGAGCGAAGCCCTCACGGTGCGTCGGCTCCGGATCACCGACGACGAGCCGATGGCGATCGAGCACATCAGCCTGCCCGCCGAGCTGGTACCGGGCATCCGGCCGGACGACTTCGAGACCGGTTC
The DNA here is from genome assembly GCF_030269305.1 of Kineosporia sp. NBRC 101731. Lineage (NCBI taxonomy): Bacteria > Bacillati > Actinomycetota > Actinomycetes > Kineosporiales > Kineosporiaceae > Kineosporia > Kineosporia sp. NBRC 101731. Next base: position 1,536,616 of record NZ_BSTC01000001.1, on the reverse strand, counting down.
GCTCTACCAGGTACTGCGGCAGCGTTTCGGGGTCGCCGTCGCCACCGCCGTGCAGACCACCGAGGCCACGGTCACCGACGCCACCGAGTCGACGCTGCTCGAGATACCCGTCTACGCGCCGGCCCTGCTGTTCGAGCGGACCACGAAAGACACCGACGGCCGGGTGGTCGAGTACACCCGCTCGATCTACCGCGGCGACCGCTACCGGATCACCGCCCAACTCCGCCTGGACGACTCCAGCGGCTGACCCCCTACACCTGTTCGTGATCATGCAAAACCTCCCCAGAGTTCTAGAACTACCCAGGAAGGAGTTCTAGAACGCCGGGGAGGTTTTGCATGATCACGGAAGGTTTGTCGGGGTTCTAGTGAATAGTGGGCACCCACCGCGGCTTACGGTGTGCCCTCTCCCCCAGTGTGGCCAGCACCGCCGGCAGCAGGATCCCGCGCACCACGGTGGCGTCGATGAGCACCGCGGTGGCCAGGCCCACACCCAGCTGTTTCATCTCCAGCACCGACATCGTGGCGAAGATGGCGAACACCGCGACCATCACGGCGGCCGCGCTCGTCACAGTACCGGCGCTGCGGGCCACGCCGATGCGCACCGCGTCACGCGGCGAGGCACCGCCCTGCCATGCCTCCCGCACCCGGGAGACCACGAACACGTGATAGTCCATCGACAGGCCGAACAGGATCACGAACATCAGCAGCGGTAGCCAGGAAGCGATCGAGCCGATCGAGGTGAAGTCGAGAAGCTTCTCAGCCCAAGTGTTCTGGAAGATCGAGGTCATCACGCCGTAGCCCGCGCCGACCGACAGCAGGTTCAGTAGCACGGTGGCCAGGGCCAGCCAGAGCGACCCGAACGACAGCACCATCACCACGAAGGTCAGCACCAGCACGAACCCGACGACGGGCAGCAGGCGGGAATCCATCCAGGCGGACAGTTCGGTGCCCATGGCCACACCGGCGAGGTGAACCTGCGAACCCGCGGGCAGCGAGCGCTGCACCGCCGGAACCACCGTGTCCCGGACCTCTTCCACCGCCGACCCAGCCCGCTCGTCCGAATCGTCGTACCGGATGGGTAGATCCAGCACCGAGACGGTGCCGTCGAGCGAGGTCCGCACCACCGCCTCGTCACCCGCGACCTCACCGGTGCCGACCGCCACCGGCCAGGCCTCCTGCAGCGCTGCGCGCACCTGATCAGCGCTCCCGGCCGGGGCGCCCACCACCACCTCGATGCTCGACCCCTGCTGAGGGAATGCCTTCACCATCGTCGTGGTGGCCTTCACCTGGGGCAGGTCCTGCGGCAGCGACTCGACCCCCGGCAGTGAGGTGTGCATCCCGGCAGCCGGAACGGCCAGCGCGATCAGCAGGGCGGTCGCGGCGAGGGTCCAGATCAGGGGACGACGCGAGACCGCACCGGCCAGACGACCCCACGGACCGTCGACGCCGGCCTCGCGCCCCACCCGCCGGCCGATCAACGGGAGCCGCAGCCACTCGATCCGGTCGCCGAGCAGCGACAGCATCGCCGGAAGCACTGTGGCCGAAGCGATCACGGCGATGGCGACCACGATCATCGCCCCGATCGCGAGCGACGTGTACAGCCCACCGGCAACGAGCATCCCGGCCATCGACACCACCACGGTGATGCCGGAGATGATCACGGCCCGGCCCGCGGTCAGTCCCGCCACCCTGATCGTGTCGCGCACGGCCAGGCCGTGGGCGCGTTCCTGGCGGGAGCGGCGGATCACGAAGAGCGCGTAGTCCACCCCGACCGCCAGGCCGATGAGCAGCACGATGCTCTGGGTGTTCTGGTCGACCTCGTACCAGCGCGAGATCGCAGCGGTCAACCCCAGAGCCGTTCCCACCGACGCGACACCCAGCAGCACCGGCACGAAGGCCGCCACCACCGATCCGAAGGCCAGCAGCAGGATCGCGAGAGTGACCGGCAGGCTGATCAGTTCGGCTTTCTTGAAGTCACTCTCGATCTGCTCGCCGACCCCCGCGTTCAGCGATCCATCACCGGTCTGGCCCACCTCCAGCTCCGGATGCGCGGCCGCGACCTGGTCGGTGACCGGGAACATCCGCTTCGCGGTGGCCTCGATCGCCTCGTCATCGTTCTTGCCCGCCGTCAGGTCGATCGTGACCAGCGCGGTGCGGGCGTCCGCCGAGACGACCGGCTGCCCCACCGCAGCCACGCCCTCCACACCGCCGAACGCGTCTTTTGTCTCCCGGCCGATCCGGGCCACCTGCTCGTCGTCCAGCGCTCCCCTCCGCGCGCTGATCACGACATGTTCGGCCGGCTTCTCGCCGAAATCTGCTCCCTCCAGCAGTTTCGAGGCCTTGCGGGAGTCGCCGACGAGTTGCTCGGCACCCGTCGACGTGTGCAGCCCGCCCCCGAGCAGCACGACGCCGACGACTACCACGATCAGCGCGGCGAGAACGGTGCTCCAGCGGTGCTGGGCGCACCAGGAGGCGAGAGATCTTCGGGGTTCCCCGGGTTCGGGGCTCACCGAACGGCGACGGTCCGAGTCGGTCGTTGTGGTCATGGTGATCAAGCTTGAGGACGAAGTACCTGGCGATCATTGGTGCGTCCCCCTCAAGTGGGGGTGGGGTTAACCCCACCCCCACCCGGGTGGCTCCGGTATGCCGGGGCGCCCATGATCACGCCTACCGTAAAGGGGTGAGCGAAACCCTCCGGCGGACGACGCCGTTCCCGACCGGGCGTACTGCCCTGACCTGGTGGTTGCGCGGTTTCCCCGCGGTCTGTCACCTGGCTCTCGACATCCTGGTCGCGGTCCCCTACCTGATCATCGCCACGCTGCTGGTGGTGTCGCTGGTGCTGGTACCGGTCTTCGGCATCGGCGTGCCCCTGGTCTTCGTGTTGCTGGTGATCGCGCCGGCTGTGGCCCGGCTGGACCTGCTGCGGCTGGAGGCGACGACGGGAGTTCCCCTGAACTGGCTGCAACCCTCCCCCGAGACCGCGAAACGTCCTTTCCTGCAGAGATATCTGCTCGACAGCCGACCCTGGCGAGCGATGGCGTGGGTGGCGATCCAGGCGGTGTGGGGCCTGGTGACCGGCACTGTGGCCATCTGTCTGGCCTCGGTGACGCTCGGTCTGGTGAGTGCGCCGCTGTACATCTGGGCGCTGCCCGACCAGCAGATGTACTGGCCCTGGGGCTCGGCCTCGTCGGGACCGTGGTGGCTGCTGCTGATCTTCGGGGTCGGCGTGGTCGGCATGATTCTCACGCCGCTGGTCGCTTCCGGCCTGATCGCGCTGAACGTGCTGATCGCCCGGGCCCTGCTCACCCGGGAGAGATCCAATGCCGAGCAGGTGAAGACCCTCAACCAGCGGGTGCAGACGCTGACCGCCACCCGCGCCGCCACGGTCGACTCGGTCGAGGCCGAGCGCCAGCGCATCGAGCGGGACCTGCACGACGGCCCGCAGCAACGCCTGGTCGCGATCGCGATGGACCTGGGCATGGCCCGGGAACGACTCGAGCGGGACCCCGACGGGGCCCGCGACCTGATGAACAAGGCGCACAGTGCGGCAAAAGAGGCTGTGGTCGAAATGCGCCAGGTGGCAAGGGGAATCCACCCTCCCATCCTGACCGACCGGGGACTGGACGCGGCCCTGTCCGCCCTGGCCGCCGCGTCCCCGGTTCCCGTCTCGGTCCAGACCGGCCTGTCCACGCGTCCTGCCCCCACGGTCGAGGCCATCGCCTACTTCTGTGTGAGTGAAGGGCTGACCAACGTGGCCAAGCACGCCCGGGCCACCCGGGCCCGGGTGCTGGTGAACGGGGTCGACGACTGGTTGCGGATCGAGATCGAGGACGACGGTGTCGGCGGGGCGGCGACCGACGGTACGGGCACGGGCCTGCGGGGGCTGGCCGATCGCGTCGCCGCGATCGACGGCGCCGTGCACCTGTCCTCGCCCGCCGGCGGCCCGACCGTGCTCACCATCCACCTGCCGATCAACCCCTCCGACTCTTCCGGGAGCTCCTCGTGACCGCCGTTCGTGTCGTACTCGCCGAGGACTCGGTGCTGTTGCGGGAAGGCCTGCTGCGCCTGCTCTCCGAGACCGGGTTCGAGGTGGCGGAAGCCTGTCCCGACGCCGAGAGTTTCCTCAAGGCGGTCGAGAAGCACCGACCCGACCTGGTGATCGTCGATGTGCGGATGCCCCCGACCTTCACCGACGAGGGGGTGCGGGCCGCCCTGGTGGTGCGCCACCAGTACCCGCAGATCGCTGTGGTGGTACTCAGCCAGTACGTGGAGGAGAACTACGCCACCGAATTGTTCGCCGCCCGCTCGAAGGGCATCGGTTACCTGCTGAAAGACCGGGTGGCGGATGTCGGCGAGTTCGCCGAGACGCTGCGCCGGGTCACCGGCGGCGGTACCGCGCTCGACCCGGAGGTGGTCGCGCAGTTGTTCTCCCGCGCCACCCGGAAAGACCCGCTGAGCCGCCTCACCCCCCGCGAGCGGGAGGTGCTCGGCCTGATGGCCGAGGGCCGCTCCAACACCGCCATCGCCAAGGAACTGGTGATCGGCGAGGGCGCCGTGGAGAAACACGTCTCCAGCATCTTCGGAAAGCTCGACCTGACCCCGCACGCCCAGGACCACCGCCGGGTGCTCGCTGTTCTTCGTTGGCTCGGCCAGGAGGCCTGACACACCATGACCACGCTCACGACCGGCACGACCGGCGAACCCGGTGCACCGGCTCAGCCTCCCCGCCGGCGCAACCCCTGGCTGGGGCCGATCCGCTTCACCGGGATCGCCCTGGGCGCGTGCCTCATCGGCGGCGGCACGCTCTCCGTGGTGGCCCAGTTCGCCACCCGGGTGGAGAACCAGGCGTTCACCGTCGACGATGACCTGAACGCGATGACGGTGGACATCGGCTCCGGTGACGTGCGGGTGTACGCCGACCCGGCCTTCACCTCCGTCCACGTCGAGGCGACCACGCGATCCGGCCTGAGCCAGGCCACCTACACCCGGTCGGTGGACGACGGGGTACTGAACCTGACCGGCACGTGCGGCGGCTCCTGGCTGACGGTCGGGAACTGCTCCGTGACCTTCCAGATCACCGTGCCCGACGACATCACGGTGACGACGCACACCGAGTCGGGCGACCAGATCATCACCGATGTCACGAAGGCGGTGCAGGCGCGGGCCGGCTCCGGCGACATCCACGTCGACGGCCTGGGCGGTTACGTGGTGGCCAGCACCGGTTCCGGCGACATCAGCGCCGTCCGGCTGGGCGGCACCCGGGCCCAGCTGCGCACCGGCTCCGGCGACGTCAAGGCCGCGTTCACCAGCGCCACCACGGGGCTGACCGCCCGGACCGGTTCCGGTGACATCACCGCCCGGTTCGACGGCTCCCCCACCGACGTGGTGACGAAGACCGGGTCGGGCGACGTGAAGATCTACGTCCCGGACGACGGCACGAGCTACGACATCAGCGGTTCGACCGGCACCGGCGACCGCCACATCGAGGTGCCGACCGGTAGTTCAGAACGTCGGCTGGTGGCCGACACCGGGTCCGGCGACGTGTGGATCAAGCACGGCGGCTGAGCACGGGAAAGCGCCCGGACCCGGTCTGCCTGCGGTTCTACGGTGCATTCAGGAAATGGCGAAATGGTTGACCGCGAAAGCACCACATTCGCCGTAAGAAATGGGATGGAACGGGTTTCATGGATCGCCACCGGGGTATCACTATGAGCGAGGAGCAGCCGAAACCACTGCGACTCAGCCCTACGCCGGGAAGTGCGGCCGCCGCGAGGGAACATTCGCTACCCGGCGAATGAGGCGGCTGTACCGACCCCTGCGGAAAACAGATGGAGGCCAGGTCGTCCACGCCGGATCAGGTGGGTCGAGTGCGTGGGCGACCAGGTCGAAGCACGAACAGCTGAGGTGAGATCAAGCGCTGAACGGTGCGATACCAGGCGGTGTGGCTTCCAGCCAGGTAATGAAACCGGTGTAGTCCGACCTGGTCATGGCCATGTCGAGCTTCTCGTCGCCATAGGTGCACCGCACGATCACAGCGCCCGGCAGGATGGAGTTGATTTCCTGTTCAGCGGGCTGTTCCCACTCGACCAGAAAGAGCTGGGAGCGGACGAACACGCGGCTGGGGCGCGGGTCGACGGTGAAGATGCGGAACCACTCGAGAGTGTCCTCGCCGTACCGCGCGACGCCCAGGATCCAGGCGCTCGCGCGGCGCGGGTACTCGTGTCTGACCGAGCAGTCGAACGTGGCGCCGTTACGTGCTAACAGGTAACGACGCAGGATGAACAGTGCGAGGACCAGGCCGAAGAGGACGAGGAGCGCGCCGAGAATCTCGAGCGGTGCGACCAGGTCTCCCAACTACGGCCGGGCCCTGGCTCAGACGGCCGAGTCGGCGAGGGCCGCGGTATCGGCCACCACGGTGACCCGGTCGTGGTCGATGGAGAGGAACCCACCGTCCTTGACCTCGGCCACCACCGTGGAGCCGTCTTCACCGCGGATCGTGACCTTGCCGGGAGCGAGCAGCGCAAGCGTCGGCTCGTGACCGGTGAGAACACCGATCTCGCCTTCGCTCGTCCTGGCGATCACCATGCGGGCGGTGCCCGACCAGACCTTCGCCTCGGCACTCACCAGTTCTACCTGGAGTGTCACGCCGTTTCCTCCGTGCTCTTGGACGCGTCGTCGGTGCGACGTGCTGGAAACAATATCGGCTCAGCGAGCCGAGGTGTGGGGGCCGGACACGAGAGTGCCGGCCCCCGGCACAACGACTACCTGATCGAGGATCAGGCGCCGCCGGTCTTCTTCTGGATGTCGGCCCACTTGCGCTCGACGTCGTCGAGCCCACCGCACATGAAGAAGGCCTGCTCAGCGACGTGGTCGAACTCGCCGTCACAGATCCGGGCGAAGGCGTCGACGGTCTCGTCGACCGGGACGGTCGAACCCTCGATGCCCGTGAACTGCTTCGCCACGTAGGTGTTCTGCGAGAGGAACCGCTGCAGACGACGGGCCCGGTTGACGACGATCTTGTCCTCTTCGGACAGTTCGTCGACACCCAGGATCGCGATGATGTCCTGCAGTTCCTTGTTGCGCTGCAGGATCTGCTTGACCCGCACCGCGGTGTTGTAGTGGTCCGCGGCGATGTACCGCGGGTCCAGGATGCGCGACGTCGAGGTCAGCGGGTCCACGGCGGGGTAGATACCCATCGACGCGATCTCGCGGGAGAGCTCGGTGGTCGCGTCCAGGTGGGCGAACGTGGTCGCCGGGGCCGGGTCGGTGTAGTCGTCGGCCGGCACGTAGATCGCCTGCATCGAGGTGATCGAGTGACCACGCGTCGAGGTGATGCGCTCCTGGAGGAGGCCCATCTCGTCGGCCAGGTTCGGCTGGTAACCCACGGCGGACGGCATACGGCCGAGCAGCGTGGAGACCTCGGAACCGGCCTGCGTGAACCGGAAGATGTTGTCGATGAAGAGCAGCACGTCCTGGCTCTGCACGTCGCGGAAGTACTCCGCCATCGTGAGGGCCGAGAGGGCCACGCGCAGACGCGTGCCCGGCGGCTCGTCCATCTGACCGAAGACGAGCGCGGTGTTCGGGAGAACGCCGGCCTCTTCCATCTCGACGATGAGGTCGTTGCCCTCACGGGTGCGCTCGCCGACACCGGCGAACACGGAGACACCACCGTGGTCGCGGGCGACCCGGGCGATCATCTCCTGGATCAGCACGGTCTTGCCGACACCGGCACCACCGAACAGGCCGATCTTTCCGCCCTGCACGTACGGGGTGAGCAGGTCGATGACCTTGATGCCGGTCTGGAACATCTCGGTCTTGGACTCGAGCTGGTCGAAGGCCGGGGCCTTGCGGTGAATCGGCCAGCGCTCGGTGACCTCGAAGCGCTCACCCTCGTTGAGGTTGAGCACCTCCCCGATCGCGTTGAAGACACGGCCCTTGGTGACGTCGCCGACCGGCACGCTGATGGGCGAGCCGCTGTCGGAGACCGTCATGCCGCGGACGAGGCCGTCGGTCGGCTTCAGGGCGATGGCGCGGACCAGGTTGTCGCCGATGAACTGCGCGACCTCCAGCCAGAGCCGGATGTCACCCTCGTTCAGCGTGTAGTCGATGTACAGAGCGTTGTACATCGAGGGCAACTGGCCCTGCGGGAACTCAATGTCGACGACGGGGCCGATGACCCGGGCCACCCGGCCGACGCCGGCCTGGCCGCTGGTCGCACCCGTTTCGGTGACGGTGGCGGTCATTTCGCTCTTCTCTCTGTCATGGCTCGTGGCTCGGGCGGGAGATCAGCTGCTGGATCAGCTGGCAAGCGCGTCGGCGCCGCCGACGATCTCGCTGATCTCCTGGGTGATCTCGGCCTGGCGCGCCTGGTTGGCCAGTCGCGTGTAGGTCCGGATCAGTTCCTTGGCGTTGTCCGAGGCGGACTTCATCGCACGCTGACGGGAAGCCAGCTCGCTGGCCGACGCCTGCAGCAGTGCGTTGTAGATCCGGCTGTTCACGTACTTCGGCAGCAGCGCGTCGAGCACCTCCGCCGGGTTCGGCTCGAAGGCGTACAGCGGCAGCAACTCGTCGGGTGCCGGCGGCTCGGTGCCCTCGACGACCTCGAGCGGCAGCAGACGGACGATCTCCGGCTGCTGCGTCACCATGCTGACGAACCGGGTGTAGACGATGTGGATCTCGTCGACACCGCCGTCCTCGTACTCCCTGAGGAACGCCTCGACCAGCGTGTCACCGATGGTCTCGGCGTTCTCGTACCGCGGGGCGTCCGAGAAACCGGTCCACTCCGCCGCGACGTCACGCTTGCGGAACTTGAGGAAGGCGACGCCCTTACGTCCGGTGACGTAGGTGGCGACCTCCTTGCCCTCGCCCTGCAGCCGCTCACGCAGCTGTTCGCTCGCCTTGATCGCGTTCGAGGAGTAGGCACCCGCCATGCCGCGGTCGGCCGTGACGACGAGAATCGCTGCCCGCCGGACGCTTTCCTTCTCCGTGGTGAGGATGTGATCCACGTCGGAGTAGGTCGCGACCGCTGACACGGCGCGGGAGATGGCCCGCGCGTACGGCGTCGACGAAGCCACGGCCTGCCGTGCCTTGGAAATTCGCGACGAGGCGATGAGTTCCATCGCCCGGAAGATCTTCTCCAGGGACGCGGTAGACCGGATTCGGGCCCGGTAGACCCTCTGCTGGCCTGCCATATCGCTTAGCTCTCCTTAGATCCGCGCGGGTGCGTCAGCGCTGCTGCCGGACGATCTGCTCCTGCGAGATGTCCTCGTCGCCGGAGGCCTCGAACTCCTCGGAACCCGCCACGATGCCCTCGTCGGAGCCGGCCTGGAAGAACTGCTTGAACGACTCGGCCTCCTTCTCCAGGCTGGCCGCGGTGTCGTCGGTGAACTTCAACGTCTCCGCGATCGTGGTGAGCACGTCGGTGTTGCGGCGCAGGTGATCGATGAACTCCTGCTCGAACCGGCGCACGTCGCTGATCTCGACGGAGTCGAGCGCACCCGTGGTACCCAGCCAGATCGAGACGACCTGGTCCTCGGTGGCGTAGGGCGAGTACTGCGGCTGCTTGAACAGCTCCATCAGACGCTGACCGCGCGCCAGCTGCTGCTTCGACGCCGCGTCCAGGTCGGAGGCGAACAGGGCGAAGGCCTCGAGGGCGCGGTACTGCGCCAGCTCGATCTTCAGCGAGCCGGTGACGGCCTTCATCGCCTTCGTCATGGCCGAGCCACCGACGCGGGAGACGGAGATACCGACGTCGACCGCGGGACGCTGGTTGGCGTTGAACAGGTCGGACTGCAGGAACAGCTGACCGTCGGTGATGGAGATGACGTTGGTCGGGATGTACGCCGACACGTCGTTCGCCTTGGTCTCGACGATCGGGAGACCGGTCATCGAGCCGTGGCCCAGCTCGTCGGAGAGCTTCGCGCAACGCTCCAGCAGGCGGGAGTGCAGGTAGAAGACGTCACCCGGGTAGGCCTCGCGGCCCGGCGGACGGCGCAGCAGCAGCGACACCGAGCGGTAGGCCTCGGCCTGCTTGCTCAGGTCGTCGAAGACGATCAGGACGTGCTTGCCGGCGTACATCCAGTGCTGGCCGATGGCCGAACCGGTGTACGGGGCGAGGTACTTGAAGCCGGCCGGGTCGGACGCCGGAGCGGCGACGATGGTCGTGTACTCCAGGGCGCCGGACTCTTCGAGCGAGCCGCGGATCGACGCGATGGTCGAACCCTTCTGCCCGATCGCGACGTAGATGCAGCGGACCTGCTTGTCCGGGTCGCCGCTCTCCCAGTTGGCCTTCTGGTTGATGATCGTGTCGATCGCGATGGCCGTCTTACCGGTCTGGCGGTCGCCGATGATCAGCTGGCGCTGGCCGCGGCCGATCGGGGTCAGCGAGTCGATCGCCTTGATCCCGGTCTGCATCGGCTCGTGCACCGACTTACGCTGCATGACGCCGGGAGCCTGAAGCTCCAGCGCCCGGCGGCCTTCGGCCACGATCTCGCCGAGGCCGTCGATCGGCGTACCCAGCGGGTCCACCACGCGGCCCAGGAAGGCGTCGCCGACGGGCACGGAGAGAACCTCTCCGGTCCGCTTGACCTCCTGGCCCTCTTCCAGGCCGCTGAACTCACCGAGAACGACGACGCCGATCTCGTTGACGTCCAGGTTCTGGGCCAGGCCCAGCGTGCCGTCCTCGAACTGCAGCAGCTCGTTGGCCATCACGCTCGGAAGGCCCTCGACCCGAGCGATGCCGTCGGCAGCCTCGGAAATCGTGCCGACCTCTTCGCGCGTCGCCGCGCTCGGGTCGTAGGACTGAACGAAGGCGTCCAGCGCGTCCCGGATCTCGTCCGGACGGATCGTCAGTTCCGCCATCTGGATCCCCTGCTCTCTCGTCGTTGTCCGGCGTGAGCCGGGCCGTGGGTCGTCATTCTTCGTTGCCACTTACTTTTTGTTGCTACTTACCTAAGCTTCTACGCGTCCATCATCGTGCGCCGCGGCGTCCGCACAGCTGCCTGCCCTGAGAGCGGCCGACAGCTGTGCGACGGGGTCAGCCTGCGATGGTTCGCTTAGCGGTGTTCAGCCGGCTCAGGACCGTGCTGTCGATGAGTTCACCGGCCACCATGATGCGCAGCCCACCCATCACCTCGGGGTCGACGTCCAGGTTCACCCGGATGTCGCGTCCGTAGAGCCGGCGCAGCGCAGTGCTGAGCCGGGCCCGCTGGCCCTCGGTGAGCGGTGAGGCAGCGACGACCTCTGCCACCAGCTGGCGGCGTCGGGCGGCGGCGGCCTCGAGGAACTTCTCCAGCACCTGCTCGACCCGGCGGCCGCGCGGGGCAGTAGCTGCCTGCTCGGCCAGACGGAGCGTCTCCGGCGCCACCTTGCTGCTCAGCAAGGCGTTGACCAGCTCGCGCTTGCGCTCGCCACCCGGGGTCCGGATCGCGAAGGCGTCACGCAGCGAGACATCGCCGGCGACCGTGCGGCCGAAACGGAACAGCTCGTCCTCGACATTGTCGAGACGCCCGGCCTTCTCGGCGCTGTACAGCTCGGCGGAGACCGCCAGGCCTTCCAGCGCCTCGGTGAGGTCGGCGGAGTTCGACCAGTGCGAACGGACCAGTCCGGAGACCAGGTCCTGGGCGGGTCCGGAGACCTTGCCCTCGAGCAGCCGCGCCACCAGGGCGGCGCGGTTGTCGGCCTCACGGGACGACTCGGTCAGGGCCCGGCGCAGGGCGGCGTTGGAGGCCACCAGGTTCGTGACCCCGAACAGGTCCTCCGCGAGCCGGGCCGCGTCGGTGCCGGCCGAGCTCAACAGCAGCTCCAGCCGGTCCTGCCCGGCGGCGAGTGCCACCCGGCTCGGCCCCTGCATCCGCACCTGCGCCGCCATCAGGAGATCCTGCTGGTGGTTGCCGTGTCGGACTGCTCGAGCTCGTCCAGGAAACGGTCGATCACGCGCGACTGACGGGCCGAGTCCTGAAGGGACTCGCCGACGATGCGCGACGCGAGATCGGTTGCCAGAGCACCGACATCGGACCGCAGCTGAACGACAGCCTGCTGCCGCTCGGCAGCAATCTGCGCTTCTGCGGACGCGATGATCCGGGCCGCCTCGTTCTGGGCCTGCTCGCGCAGTTCCGCAACGATCTGCGTGCCCTGGACCCGGGCTTCCTCACGAATACGCCCGGCCTCGGCCCGTGCCTCGGCCAGCTGCGCCTGGTACTCGTCCAGGGCAGCGGCAGCCTCGGCCTGAGCCTGGGCCGCCTTCTCGATACCGCCCTCGATCTCGGCGGTGCGCTCGGCGTACACGGCTTCCAGCCGCGGCACGACGTACTTGCGCATCACGAAGTAGACGATGGCGAAGAAGACGAGGCTGACGACAACTTCCGACGGGTGCGGAATCAGCGGCAGCTTGGTGCCCCAGCCAGTCGCCTGCTCGTGCTCGGCCTCGACCGCAGTTGCGATCTGTACTAGTGAATTCATGGTCACCCTCCTTCCCGGTCAGACCGTGGGTGGAGGGGGTCAGGACTTGAAGAGGAAGGCGAAGACCAGGCCCAGGATGGCCAGCGCCTCGGTGAGGGCGAAGCCGGTGAAGGCGATGGTCTGAAGAACGCTGCGGGACTCCGGCTGGCGGGCCACACCGTTGATGTACGCGGCGAAGATAAGGCCGATACCGATACCCGGACCGATAGCAGCGATGCCGTAGCCAAGGAAGGCGATGTTGCCGGTCATTGCAGTTTCCTGCCTTTCGGTTGATGCCTGAGGGGCTCAGGCAATTGTCAGTGCGCGTCGACGACGAACACCGGCGGAAGATCAGTGCTCGTCGGCGACGGCACCGGCGATGTACACACAGGTCAGGAGCACGAAGACGTACGCCTGGAGGAACTGGACAACAACCTCGAAGCCGTACATGACGAGGGTGAAGAGGTAGGCCAGGGCACCCGTGACAGGCAGGAAGCCCGAGGCTTGGAAGAGCAGGTACTCGCCGCCGAAGGTGAAGATCAGCAGCATGAAGTGACCGGCGAACATGTTGCCGAAGAGTCGCAGCGCGAGCGTCAGCGGGCGGGTGATCACGTAGGTCATGAACTCCAGGACCCACATGAACGGAACGATCCAGCCCGGAAGGCCCGGCGGCACAAAGCTCTTCAGCCAGCCGATGACACCTAGCCGCGCGATCCACACACCGTGGTAGGTGAAGTAGACGATCGCGGTCAGCACGATGGCGTAGCCGATGCGGCTGAACGTCGGGAAGGTGATGAACGGCGTGACGCCCATCAGGTTGTTCACCAGGATGACGGTGAACAACGCGAAGAGCAGCGGCAGGAACGGCTTGAACTTCTCCGCGCCGATGATGTCGCGCGCCAGGCTGTTACGGACCATCCCGTAGGTGCCTTCGACCAGGAACTGTGCCTTACCCGGCACCACCCGGAGCTTCGACGTGATGCTCAGCAGCACGACCGAGATGACAATGGCGACGACAGCGAAGACGACCATTGAGCGGGTGAGGGCGAATGCGCCATCACCGACCAGTGGCTGCCAGAACTCGGCGATGGTCGGAGCCTCGTAGCTCTCGCCGCCGCCGGCGGCCAGATGAATCACGGTCGCTCCTCCAAGACTCAGGTGCTTCATTGCGGGGTTGCAGCCAACCGCTCGCTTGCAGGCGCTGGCAGCAGGGTCACGGGTGTAACAGGTTCAGGGGGAGGACGGGCTCGGGCGTTACAGCTCGTAGCCGGCGGGTTCCTTCAGCAGGCACACCGCAGTTATGGCGGGTGCCCTCAGCAGGGTCGACTCGTCATCCATCTGGATTGACACTATCAGTCATGTAGGGCGGTTCTGTCGGCACCCCCTCACAAGGGGCCAGCAGCACATCCCTAAGGGTCTCTGGTCACACACCCGATCGGGTTAATCGCGTGCCTCTTTCTCGTCGTACACCGGCTCGCGAAGCTTGAGCGCTCCGCGCATCAGACCTCCGGCCCAGCCCAGGACACCGGCCAGGAGACCGAACGCCGTACTGGGGCCATTGACCCAGTCCACGTCGTCGAGCGAGAGGTAGACAGCCCACATCAGGCCCATGACCAGGCCATACGTGGTCAGGGCGAAGATCATCCCGAAGGTCGGGTCGGTCATCCGGATCTGCCAGTGCAACATCGACGTGAGAGTCAGTGCTACCAGTGCGAGACCGAGCCCCAGGAGGGCCGAAAGCCCCTCGTCGTGGCCCACCAGCCAGGCCACCCCGGCGGTCAGGCCGCCCAGCGCAAGGGAGGGCAGAAGTGCTGCAAGCCACAGCGCGGACACCGGTTCGGGCTGGCGGGAGACCTTGATCAGGTTGGTCTTCGGGTCGGACATGTTCACGATCCGTTCATTGCAGAGTTCACGGCGGCACCGTCACGGTGGGTGTCCGAACGGTCGTCCCCGGTGGAGTCCTGGGTCGCTCCGGGTGAACGAACCTGGCGTGCGCTCGGTTTCGTCGCTCCCCCGGGCTCGGTGGTGAGATCCGGGTCGTCCGCCGCCCGCGGCAGGCCCGGCTCGGCCGGGATCACCACGGTTGCGGTGCGTGGCCCGGCCCCCGGGACGGCGGTGGCCGCCATCCGGCGCCAGCGGCGCGGGCCGACCGTGAGGAAGAGGGCGAAGACCACGGCCGTGCCCCCGATCAGGATGGCCTTGCGCGGGCTCACCAGCGCGAACAGGGCCACTCCGAAACCGACGGTGGCCGTCCAGAAGTAGAGGATGAGCACGGCGCCGGCGTGGCTGTGGCCGAGGCTCAGCATGCGGTGGTGCAGGTGCAATTTGTCCGGCTGCCAAGGCATCTTGCCCGCCCGGGTGCGTCGGATGATCGCCAGCATCAGATCGATGAGTGGTAGCGCGAGCACGGCGAGCGGCAGCAGCAACGGCAGGAAGGCCGGCATGATCCGGGCCTCTTCCAGTGTCGAGGGCTCGACCGTGCCGGTGATCGCCACCGTGGAGGTCGCCATCAGCAGGCCCAGCAGCATGGAGCCGCTGTCGCCCATGAAGATCCGGGCCGGGTTGAAGTTGTGCGGCAGGAAGCCCAGGCACGCGCCGACCAGGGCGGCGGTGAGCACGGACGCCAGCGAGGCGTAGTCGTTGGGCGAGGAGTCACGGGCGAGCAGGTACGAGTAGACGAAGAACGCCGACCCGGCGATCGCCACCATCCCGGCCGCGAGCCCGTCCAGCCCGTCGACGAAGTTGACCGCGTTGATCGTCACCATGATCGCCACCACGGTGACGAAGATCAGGAGCATCCGGCTCGGGATGAAGGTGCCGAAGATCGGCAGGGAGACCAGCTGGATGCCCTGCCAGGCCATGATCCCGGCGGCGAGCATCTGCCCGGCCGCCTTGGTCACGGCGTCCAGCTCCCAGAGGTCGTCGAAGACGCCCAGCAGGCAGACCGCGCCGGCCGACAGCAGGGCCACGTAGGCCGTACGGCCGTCGAAGACCCCCTCGAAGAACTTCACCTGCGACGCGGTGAGCATCGCGATGGCGATGCCCGCATAGATGGCGGCGCCGCCCAGGCGCGGGATCGGCACGGTGTGCACGTCGCGCTCACGCGGGGCGGTGACCGCGCCCATCCGGCGGGACAGGCGCCGGACCGCCGGGGTGGTCAGGTAGGTGACCGTCGCGGCGATCAGGAGGACGAAGAGGTAACCCCTCACTGCGTCTGTTCCACCTCTTCGTCGGGGGTCTCGCCGAGACCGAGCGTGGAGGGCACGACCGAGCGCAGGTCTTCCAACGCCACCGCGCCCTGCCGGACCACCCGGGGGGTGCCCGAGGTGCAGTCGACGATGGTCGAGGCGACACCGAGCTCGGCCTCGCCCCCGTCGAGATAGACCGCCACCGAGTCACCGAGCATCTCCTGCGCCTGCTGCGCGGTCAGTGCGGCGTCGTGACCGGTGAGGTTGGCACTGGACACCGCCATCGGCCCGGTGCGCTCGAGCAGTTCCAGCGCCACCGGGTGCAGCGGCATGCGCAGCGCCACGGTGCCGTTGGTCTCGCCCAGGTCCCAGCGCAGCGTGGGCTGCGCGCGGGTGATGATCGTCAGGGCGCCGGGCCAGAACGCCTCGGCCAGCGCCCGGATGTCGGGGGTGATGCCCGCGGCGATGCCGTCCAGCGTGCGCACGTGCGGCACGAGCACGGGCGGGGGCATGGCCCGCCCCCGCCCCTTGGCGGCGAGCAGGGCTGACACCGCCTCGGCGTCGAAGGCGTCGCAGCCGATGCCGTACACGGTGTCGGTCGGCAGGACGACGAGATCACCTTCCGCGACGACGTCGGCGGCTTTGGCGATCCCGCGCGAACGCTGAACTTCCAGGGCGCAGTCGTAACGCACACTCACCCCCCGAGTGTGGCACTACCGGGGCCCGGGGCGCGCATTTCGGCGGTGCTGCCCCTGCCCCCGGAACCTGACGCACCGGATTCACGACGCAGAGAGCCCACCCCGTCGCGCTCCGCCACGGCCGTGCGGAGCGCCGGACCACGCCGACGAATCGGCTCAACCGCTCCGGCGTGCCACCAGCGCCCGGTCGCGCCCGGTCAGGTCACGCTGGGTGCTCACGTCCACCCAGTCCGGGGCCTTGGTCAGGGCCCGGCCCCCCGGGCCCTGGACGTCGGCGTGCTCCATCACCAGGAGTCCACCGGGACGCAGCAGGCGGGCGGCGGTCGCGACCACCCCGCGCGGGACGGCGAGGCCGTCGTCCCCTCCCCCGTACAGCGCCAGTACCGGGTCGTGGTCACGGACCTCCGGCTCGGTGGGCTCGGCGTCCGGCGGGATGTACGGCGGGTTGGCGACCACCACGTCCACCAGGCCCACCAGATCGGCGAGCAGGTGCTCGTCGGCGCGCACCGCGTCCCCTGCTCGCAGGTCCACCCGGGAACCCAGCGCCGCGATGTTGCGGCGGGCCCACTCCACGGCGGGCGGGTCCAGCTCGACGGCGACCACCCGGGCCGCGGGCACCTCGTCGGCGACCGCCAGGGCGATCGCGCCGGAGCCGGTGCACAGGTCGACGACGAGCGGGTCTTCCAGGGCGGAGGCGGCGTCGACGGCCAGGCCGGCCACCCATTCGGTCTCCACCCGCGGGATGAAAACGCCCGGCCCGACCAGGAGTTCAAGTCGGCGGAAACCGGTCGAACCGATCAGGTGCTGCAGCGGAACACGTTGTGAGCGCCGGTCGAGAAGCTCGGCCACCTGGGTGGTTTCGTCGGGCTTGAGCTCGTAGCCGAGGATCACCCGGCGGGCCAGGTCGCGGCGCTCGACCCCGAGGGCGTGGGCCACCAGGATGTTCGCGTCGGCCGAGGGCGAGGGTACCCCGGCCTCGGACAACAGGGTGGTGGCCGAGGCCAGAACGTGCTTCAGCTCGGGCATTTCAGCCGCCGAAGGTCTGGAGGGCGGCCAGCTGGGCACTTTCGTCGGCATCCAGGCACGACTGGATCACCGGACCCAGGTCGCCGTCGAGCACCTGGTCGAGATTGTAGGCCTTGTAACCGGTTCGGTGGTCGGCGATCCGGTTCTCCGGGTAGTTGTAGGTGCGGATCCGCTCGGAACGGTCCACGGTGCGCACCTGCGAGCGCCGGGCCTGGGACGCCTCGGCCTGGGCGGCCTCGGCCTGGAGGGCGTGCAGCCGGGCCCGCAGGATGCGCAGGGCCTGTTCCTTGTTCTGCAGCTGCGACTTCTCGTTCTGGCAGGAGACCACGACGCCGGTGGGCAGGTGGGTGATGCGCACGGCGGAGTCGGTGGTGTTGACGCTCTGGCCACCGGGGCCGGAGGAGCGGAACACGTCGATCCGCAGGTCGTTGTGGTCGATCTCGATCTCGACGGTCTCGTCCGGCTCGGGCAGGGCGAGCACGCCGGCGGCCGAGGTGTGGATGCGCCCCTGTGACTCGGTCACGGGCACCCGCTGCACACGGTGCACGCCACCCTCGTACTTCAGTTTCGAGAACACGCCCTCGCCGGGGGCGGGGTTGCCGCGGGTCTTCACCGCGACCGAGATGTCCTTGTAGCCGCCCAGGTCGCTCTCGGTGGAGTCGAGAACCTCGGTGCGCCAGCCGTTGCGCTCGGCGAACCGCAGGTACATGCGCAGCAGGTCACCGGCGAACAGGGCCGACTCCTCGCCGCCCTCCCCCGCCTTGATCTCCAGGATCACGTCGCGCGAGTCGTCCGGGTCGCGCGGGATCAGCAGCCGGTGCAGCCGCTCGCGGGCCTCGACCAGCGTGGCGTCCAGGGCGGGCAGCTCCTCGGCGAACGAGGAGTCTTCGGCGGCCAGCTCACGGGCGGCCTCCAGGTCATCGAGTGCACTGCGCCAGACCACGTACCCGGCGTGCACAGCCCCCAGCTCCGCGTAACGGCGCCCGAGCTTGCGGGCGGCGCCGGCATCGGCGTGGATCGACGGGTCGGCGAGCTGACGCTCCAGCTCCTCGTACTCGTCGAGCAGCGGCCCGACCGCAGCCTGGGCGGACTCGTCGGGGGTGAGCTGGGTCATCTCTGCCTTCTTCTACGTCATCAAGAGAAATTGCTGCCGTGCAGGCACTCGGGTGGTGACAAACGACGACGCCGGTCGTCGCCCTCGATGAGGGCTACGACCGGCGTCGGCTCGGCTACTTCTCGGCGTCGGCGGTCTTCTCCGCGTCGGCCGTCTTCTTGCCGTAACGCGCCTGGAAGCGGGCGACCCGGCCACCGGTGTCCAGGATGCGCTGCTTGCCCGTGTAGAACGGGTGGCAGGCGCTGCAGGTCTCGGTGGAGATCGTGCCGCTGGTCGCGGTGCTACGGGTCTCGAAAGTCTCGCCGCAGGCGCACTTGACCGTGGTGGTCACGTACTGCGGGTGAATGTCGGCCTTCATGATTCTCCTCGTTTGTCGCCGCCGGGTCGTGCGGCGCGGGCGCGTCGCTCGTGAACCGGAGCCTGAGTCAGTCTGCCAGATGTGCAGACGGGAGCCATAACCGCGTTCACCCCGGGAGCATTCCCGGGGTGAACGCGGTGATGACTATTCGCCGGAGGGCGAGGTCTTCTGCACCTGCATGAGGAACTCGGCGTTGCTCGAGCTCTTCTTGGTGCGGTCGAGCAGCAGCTCGATGGCCTGCTGGGCCTCGAGGGCGCCCATGACCCGGCGCAGCCGGTAGATGACGCCCAGCTCTTCCTTGCCCATCAGGATTTCTTCCCGGCGGGTGCTGGAGGCGTTGACGTCGACGGCCGGGAAGATGCGCTTGTCGGCCAGCTGGCGCGACAGGCGGACCTCCATGTTGCCGGTGCCCTTGAACTCCTCGAAGATCACCTCGTCCATCTTCGAGCCGGTCTCGACCAGGGCGGTGGCGAGGATGGTCAGCGAGCCACCGTGCTCGATGTTCCGGGCGGCACCGAAGAACCGCTTCGGCGGGTACAGCGCGCTGGAGTCGACACCACCGGAGAGGATGCGCCCGCTGGCCGGGGCGGCCAGGTTGTAGGCGCGGCCCAGACGGGTGATCGAGTCGAGCAGCACGACCACGTCGTGGCCCAGCTCGACCAGGCGCTTGGCCCGCTCGATGGACAGCTCGGCGACGGCCGTGTGGTCGTCGGCCGGACGGTCGAAGGTGGAGGCGATGACCTCACCCTTCACCGTGCGCTGCATGTCGGTGACCTCTTCGGGCCGCTCGTCCACGAGCACGACCATCAGGTGGCACTCGGGGTTGTTCTGCGTGATCGCGTTGGCGATCGCCTGCAGGATGAGCGTCTTACCGGCCTTCGGCGGGGAGACGATCAGGCCACGCTGGCCCTTACCGATCGGCGCCACCAGGTCGATGATCCGGGTGGAGATGATGTTCGGCTCGGTCTCCAGCCGCAGGCGCTCCTGCGGGTAGAGCGGCGTGAGCTTGTTGAACTCCGGCCGGTTGCGCGCCTCTTCGGGTGCACTGCCGTTGATCGTGTCGAGCCGGACCAGCGCGTTGAACTTCTGGCGCTGGTTGGCCTGCTCACCCTCGCGCGGCTGGCGCACGGCGCCGGTGACGGCGTCACCCTTGCGCAGGTTGTACTTCTTCACCTGGCCGAGCGAGACGTAGACGTCGTTCGGGCCCGGCAGGTAGCCGGAAGTGCGCAGGAACGCGTACGAGTCGAGCACGTCGAGGATGCCCGCGACCGGAACGACCACGTCGTCGTCGCTGACCTCGACGTCGTCGACCTGACCGGGCTCGCCCTCGCGACCGCGGCCACGCTTGCGGTCACGGAACCGGCGACCCCGGCGACGACCGCGGCCGTCCTCGTCATCGTCGTCGTCGTTGCTGACATTGCTGACGTTGACCGGGACCGGGTTGCGCCGGGCCTGGGAGTTGTTGCGGCTCTGACTGTCCCGGCTGCCACCGTCACGACTGTCGGTGCGGCTGCTGCCGTCCCGGTTGCTGTCGCGGGTGTTCTCCCGGCTGCCGTCACGGCCGTCCGGACGAGACTCCGACCGGTCGCCCCCGGACCGGTCGGACCGGTCGGAACGCTCGGCGCGGTCGGGACGTTCGGCCCGCTCGGCGCGGTCAGGACGGTCGGCGCGGTCAGGACGGTCGGCCCGGTTGTTCCGGCCCCGGCCACGGGTGGGACGCTCGACCGGCTCGGCCTCGGCGACGGGCTGCTCGGCGGGGGCCTCGACGGCCTTGGCCGGCTCGGCCTCGACCGGAGCGGCGACCGCGGCGGCCCGGCTGCGACGGCCGTTGGTACCGGTCGTCGTGGTGCTCTTCGGGGCCGGCGCCTCGATCAGTGCTTCCTGCGCGGGGGCAGCGGCTTCGGCCACGGGCTCAGCGGCGGCAGCAGCCGCGGCAGAGGTGCGGCGCGTGCGGGCCGGGGCCCCGGCGGGCGCGGTGGCGGCCCTGCGGGAGCGGGTTGCTGGTGGGGCAGCTGCGGCGCCACCACTCTGGTGGCTCCGGATCGCCTCGAGGAGCTCGGCCTTGCGCATGCGCGCCGTGCCGTTGATGTTCAGTTGCGAGGCGACCGCCTGGAGCTGCGGCAGGCGAAGCGTCGAGAGGTCGACGGCGGCCGACATCTCGGTGGTATCTGTCACGAAAGGTCTTCCCCCTCCTCGGCCGCGACATGGTCACGGCCAGCGGGTTTTCACACCCGGAGAGTCCGGGTGGTGGTACGCCGCGACGACCACGCGCATGCGCGGAAACCTGGAATGAGCGGCGGAGTGCAGCACGTGTGCCTGGTACTACGGCATCCAGCGGCTGCATACGTACTGTAACACCGGTGCGGCCCAGAACGAAGAACCCGAATCCGGCCAAGCGACAGATCTCACGGTAAAACGATGTTCGATCCGTCACTCGGCGCTCGGACATTCTTACACCGTGCCGCCCCGCAGACTACTCGGACGGATCATTCACCTTCTGTAGCGAGAATCGATCCCACCGTATCGATTCCCGGTCGCAGCACGGTCCAGCGGTGTGCGGTCGGGCCGCCGAGGGCAGAATTCACAGCGTCGATCGCCTCGCCCCGGACCCCCAGGACGAGCACGGACGGGCCGGCCCCCGAGACGACGGCGGCCGCACCGAGCTCACGCACCCGGTGGACGAGCTCGGCGGTCTCCGGCATGGCGGGCGCCCGCTGCGCCTGGTGCAGACGATCTTCGGTGGCCTCGAGCAGAAGATCGGGGCGCCGGGTCAGGGCGTGCACCAGCAGTGCGGCCCGCCCGGCGTTGAACGACGCGTCCGGGTGCGGGACGAGCGCAGGCAGCATCGCCCGCGCGGTGTTGGTGGACAGCTCGCCGGACGGCACGCAAACCACCGGGTCGAGATCGGCCCGGACCTCGACCCGTTCGGCGCGCGGGACGCCGCTCGGCGACAGCCAGGAGATCGTGCAGCCGCCCAGCAGCGCGGCCGCGGCGTTGTCCGGGTGCCCCTCGAGCGACGTGGCCAGGGCGAGCACCGTGGCGTCGTCCAGGGCCTCCGGCTCGGCCAGACAGCCACGGGCGGCGACCAGACCGGCCACCACCGCGGCGGCGGACGAGCCCAGGCCCCGGCCGTGCGGGATCGAGTTGGCGCAGTGAAGGCGAATACCCGGCTGCGGTACCCCGGCGTGGTCGAAACCGGCGCGGACGGCCCGGACGACCAGGTGGTCCTCCGTCAGGGGCACGCCGCCGGCCCCCTCCCCCTCGACCGTCACCTCCAGCCCGGACGCGGCCGGGCTGAGGGTGACGACGTCGTGGAGCGCCAGCGCCAGGCCCATGCTGTCGAAGCCGGGGCCGAGATTGGCGCTGGTGGCGGGCACGCGCACGGTGGCGCGGCGGTGGGCCAGCAGCCCCCGGCCGGCCACCGGGGCGGAATCGAGCGACATCAGCCGAGCCCGAGCGCCGAGGCGATGCTGACCACGTCGACCTGGATCCGGGTCGGCTGCACGTCGTCGCCGTCGGCGTTCTTCAGGGCCCACTGCGGGTCTTTCAGCCCGTGCCCGGTGACCGCGCAGACCACCCGCTGACCCGGCTCGAGCTCACCGGCGGCGTGCACCTGCAGCAGACCGGCGACCGAGGCAGCCGACCCGGGCTCGACGAAGACGCCCTCCTTCGAGGACAGCCAGCGGTGCGCGGCCAGGATGGCCGGGTCGTCGACCGCGTCGATCCGCCCGCCCGAGTCGTCGCGGGCCTGGACGGCCTGCTGCCAGGACGCGGGGTTGCCGATCCGGATCGCGGTCGCCACGGTCTCCGGGTGGTCGACCGGGTGACCGAGCACGATCGGCGCGGCCCCGGCGGCCTGGAAACCCCACATCTTCGGGGTCTTCGAAGCCGGGCCGTCGGCCTCGTACTCCGTGTAGCCACGCCAGTAGGCGGTGATGTTGCCGGCGTTGCCGACGGGCAGGCAGTGGATGTCCGGGGCGTCGCCGAGCACGTCGACGATCTCGAACGCGGCGGTCTTCTGCCCCTCGATACGGGCCGGGTTCACCGAATTCACCAGTTCGACCGGGTACGCGTCGGCCAGCTTGCGGGCCACCGTCAGGCAGTCGTCGAAGTTGCCGTCGACCTGCAGCAGCTCGGCGCCGTGGGCGATCGCCTGGGCCAGCTTGCCCATCGCGATCTTGCCGTCCGGCACCAGCACGGCGCACTTCATCCCGGCCGCGGTGGCGTAGGCGGCGGCACTCGCCGAGGTGTTGCCCGTGGAGGCGCACACGACGACCTTGGCTCCGGCCGCGGCTGCCGCCGTCATCGCGGCCGTCATCCCGCGGTCCTTGAACGAGCCGGTGGGGTTGACGCCCTCGCACTTCAGCCAGACCTCGCACCCGGTGTGCTCGGAGAGCTTGTGGGCCCGCACCAGCGGCGTGCCCCCCTCGCCCAGGGTCACCGCCGGGGCGTCACCCAGAATCGGGAGCCGGTCCCGGTACTCATCGACGACGCCGCGCCACAGATGTGCCATCAGTCCTCACCCTCGACCCGCATGACGCCGACCACGGCTGTCACGATGTCCAGCCCGGCCAGCGCCGAGACCGTTGCTTCCAGTGCCGCGTCGGTCGCGGAGTGGGTGACCACCACCAGCGACGCCCGGTCCGGCTTCTCCTCCCCGGCGCCCTCCGGCTCCGGGAACTGCTGCTGCCGCACGGTCTCGATCGAGACCCCGTGATCGGCAATAACTTTCGCGACATGCGCGAGAACACCGGGACGGTCGGCCACGTCCAGACTGATGTGGTAGCGGGTCACCACCTCGCCCATCGGGCGCAACGGCAGCTGGGCGTAGGTCGACTCCCCCGGACCCCGGCTGCCCCCCACCCGGTTACGGGCGGCGGAGACCAGGTCGCCGAGCACGGCGCTCGCGGTGGGCAGACCACCGGCGCCCCGGCCGTAGAACATCAGCTCGCCCGCGGCCTCGGCCTCGACGAACACGGCGTTGAACGCCTCCCGCACACTGGCCAGCGGGTGCGAGGCCGGGACCATCGCCGGATGCACGCGCACCGACACACCCTCGCTGCCGTCGGCGGCGACCACGCGCTCGCAAATGGCCAGCAGCTTGACCACGGCCCCGATGGCCTTGGCCGAGGCGACGTCGGCGGCGGTGACACCGGAGATGCCCTCGCGGTGCACGTCGTCGGCCGAGACCCGGGTGTGGAACGCCAGCGAGGCGAGGATCGCGGCCTTGGCGGCGGCGTCGTACCCCTCGACGTCGGCGGTCGGGTCGGCCTCGGCGTAACCCAGCGCCTGGGCCTGGGCCACCGCGTCGGCGAAGTCCAGACCGGCGGTGTCCATCTTGTCGAGCACGTAGTTCGTGGTGCCGTTGACGATGCCGAGCACACGCTGCACCCGGTCACCGGCCAGCGACTCCCGGATCGGGCGCAGCAACGGGATCGCCCCGGCCACCGCGGCCTCGTAGTACAGCTCCACACCACCGGCGTCGGCGGCCTCGTACAGCTCCGGGCCGTGCTCGGCCAGCAGCGACTTGTTGCCCGTGACCACGGACGCGCCGGAGGCCAGGGCGTCGAGGATCAGCGTGCGGGCGGGCTCGATGCCGCCGATCAGCTCGATCACCAGATCGGCGCGCTTGACCAGCTCGGGCGCGTCGGTCGTGAACAGGCCCGGGTCGATACCCGCCCCCCGGTCCACCCCCAGCCGGCGCACGGCGATCCCGATCAGTTCGAGAGGCGCACCGACCCGCAGGGCCAGCTCCTGCGCATGCGCCGTCAGGAGGCGGGCAACCTGCGTGCCCACCGACCCGCTACCCAGCAGCGCAACCTTCAGCGGCTCCACCGTGACTCCCTGACTCGTGTTTTGTCTCGACATGTGAGAATGACGGCCCATCTGCGACCTGAGAACCTGCTGAGTTCACCCGCTCGGCCATCGTCCTGGCAAGTATCTTTGCAGGTCTGACTAAGGAGAACCGTGCGGGTACTGATCGTCGATGACGAACGTCCACTGGCTGAGACGATCCGGCGTGGGCTCACTGATGAGGGTTTCGTGGTCGAGATGGCCCACAACGGGCAGGACGCTCTCTGGGCTGCGACCGAAAAGCGTTTTGACGCCATCGTTCTGGACATCATGCTGCCGCGGGGCAACGGTTATCAGGTGCTCACCGAGCTGCGGCGCCGCGAGATCTGGACGCCGGTGCTGATGCTCACCGCGAAAGACGGCGATTACGACCAGACCGACGCATTCGACCTCGGGGCCGACGACTACCTGACCAAACCCTTCAGTTTCATCGTGCTCGTGGCCCGTTTGCGCGCGCTGATCCGGCGCGGCGCCCCGGAACGCCCGGTGGTGCTGGCCTGTGGCGACCTGACGCTCGACCCGGTCCGACGGCGTGTCGAGCGGGCGGGCCAGGAGATCAGCCTGACGCCGCGCGAGTACGGCCTGCTCGAGTTCCTGATGCGGCACAAGGGCGACGTCGTCACGAAGAGCGAGATCCTGGAGGGAGTCTGGGACCCGGCCTTCGAGGGTGACCCGAACGTGGTCGAGGTCTACGTGCGGTATCTGCGCCGGAAGATCGACGCCCCGTTCGAGCGCCGCGCCATCGAGACGGTCCGCGGCATGGGCTATCGCCTTTCGACCACCGGTGGCTGATCAGGAGCCCAGTACGGGGATCTCGCCGGTCTCACCGGGCAGCAGCCCGGCGGCCTGGTCGATCGTGATCGGCAGCTGCACCTGGAACCGGGCGCCGCCGTAGGGCGAGACGCCGACCGCGATGTCACCGTGATGGCCGCGCACCACCTCGCGCACGATCGGCAGTCCCAGACCCGCTCCCCCACTGGCCCGGTCGCGGCTCTCGTCCAGCCGCACGAAACGCTCGAACACCCGGTCCCGGTCGCCCGGAGCGATCCCCGGGCCGTCGTCGTCCACCATGATCAGCGCCGTCGTCCCGGCCGTCGTGACGGTCAGCGCGACCGTGGACTGCGCGTACCGGGTGGCGTTGTCGACGAGGTTCCGCAGCACCTGGCCGAGCTTGTACGGGTCGCCGAGGATGCGCACCGGCACCACCGAGAGCGGCACCTCCAACGAGGACGAGGACCGCAGACGCCGGGCCTCCTCCATCACCAGGTCGTCCAGGTCCACCTCGACCGACACGATCTTCAGGCCCTGGTCGTCGGCCCGGGCCAGCAGTAGCAGGTTCTGCACCAGCACGCCCATCCGCTCGGTCTCGTTCTGCAGCACCGGCCGCAGTTCGGCCCAGGCCCGGCCACTGACGTCGGAATCGACCACCTCGAGCGTGGCCGAGAGGGTGGCCAGAGGGCTGCGCAGCTCGTGACTGGCGTCGGAGACGAACTGCCGCTGGGCCTTCTGCGCCGCCTGGAGACGGTCGAGCATCTCGTTCATCGTGACCGCCAGCCGGGCGATCTCGTCGCGCGTCGGCGGCACGGGCACCCGGTCGTCCAGGTCCCGCTCGTCGACCCGCGCCACCCGCGCGCGGATCTCCTCCACCGGCCGCAGCGCCCGCCCGAGCATCACCCAGACCAGCGCCCCGAGAGCGGCCAGCAGCAACGGGAACGAGACCCCGAGGACCAGCAGCATCTTGAGCACGGTGTCGCGCTGACCGGAGTAGAACGTGGCCACGATGATCGTGTCGGTGTTGCCGTCGTAGTCCACCCCGCGCGTGACCACGAGGAACGGCCGGGTGGTGTCGAGAATCTTGAGCAGCCCGGCCTCCTCCCGGATCGTCTGCCCGACCTGCGGCCGCAGACCGGTGATCGGCCCCTGGTCGGAGTCCCAGGTGGAGGCCGACACCACCGCATCCCCCCGGAGCACCTGTACCCACTGGCCGTCGCGCTGGTTCTGCTCCTTCTTCAGCTGGGTGTCCAGGTCTCCCTCGCCGATCAGCTCCAGCTGCCCGGCGACCTCGCTGACCCGCGCGTCCGCCGCCCGGTTCAGCCCGCCGATCAGACTGCGCTGCAGCACGTAGAAGATCAGCCCACCCGCCAGCGTCAGGCCCAGCCCGACCACCAGCACGGCCGAGACCGTGGACCGGGCCCGGACCGAGGGCAGGAGCCGGTGCGGGGCCGCCG
Source organism: Kineosporia sp. NBRC 101731 (assembly GCF_030269305.1). Lineage (NCBI taxonomy): Bacteria > Bacillati > Actinomycetota > Actinomycetes > Kineosporiales > Kineosporiaceae > Kineosporia > Kineosporia sp. NBRC 101731. The sequence continues at coordinate 1,509,713 of NZ_BSTC01000001.1, read as the reverse complement.
CGGCGTCGAACCGCCAGCCGTGCTCGGTGCTCATACCCGCATTCTCACAGGTACTGGCTGTGACGAAGGTGAGAGAACGGTTGTGGGAAAGCTGACCCGAAAGACCCGGGCTCAGCCTCGTCCTCAATTCTGGCTCTTGAGAGCCCGCAGGATCTGCTCGGCAGCGGCCGAGGGGGTGAGCTCACCGGCCAGCACCTGCCCCTCGACGACGGGGGTGAGCTCGCGCACGGCGGGCGACTCGCGCAACTGGTCGATCAGGGTGTCGCGCACCATCGACCAGGTCCAGCCGATGAGCTGCTGCCGACGCCGGGCCTGCAGCTCCTCGCCCAGCTCCGACCGGTGTTTGAGCACCTGGGCCCACACCTCGTCCAGCCCGGTGCCCTCCTGGGCCGAGCAAGTGAGAACCGGGGTCTCGTCGCCGGTTCCGAGAAGATGCAGCGCCCCGCTGAGTTCCCGGGCGGCCCGCCACGCCTCGGCCTGGTGCGGACCGTCGGCCTTGTTCACCGCGATCACGTCGGCCAGCTCGAGCACGCCCTTCTTGATGCCCTGCAACTGATCCCCGGAACGGGCCAGGGTGAGCAGCAGGAACGTGTCGACCATCTGGGCCACGGTGGTCTCGGACTGCCCCACGCCGACCGTCTCGACGATGATCACGTCGTACCCGGCCGCCTCCAGCACGACCATCGCCTCACGGGTCGACCGGGCCACCCCACCCAGGGTGCCCGCGCTCGGCGAGGGACGCACGAAAGCCTTCGGATCGGTTGCCAGCCGGGGCATCCGGGTCTTGTCACCGAGGATGCTGCCACCGTGACGCGACGACGACGGATCGACCGCGAGCACCGCGACCGCGTGCCCGGCATCGAGGAGCCGGCCTCCGAGAGCATCGATCAACGTCGACTTACCCGCCCCCGGCACCCCCGTGACGCCCACCCGGATGGTGGGAGGTGCGTCCTGTGCCAGCAACGACAGGAGGTGCTGGGCCAGACGCCGGTGGTCGGGCCGGGTGGACTCGACCAGGGTGATCGCGCGGGCGATCCAGGCCCGCGACCCGGCGCGGACGTGCCGCGCCGCCTCCTCCGGATCGAAAGGTGGCCTCATCCCAGCTCGAAGGCCACTTCGTCACGGAAGCACCAGAGCCAGTCCTCACCGGGCTCGGCGGACTGCACGATCGGGTGCTCGGTGGAGTGGAAGTGCGCGGTCGCGTGCTTCGAGGGTGAGGAGTCACAGCAACCCATGTGGCCGCACTCGCGGCACAGGCGCAGGTGGACCCAGGTGCCGCCGGACTTCAGGCAGTCCTCACAGCCGGCGGCACTGGGGGTGACGTCGTGGATCGTGTCGAGATGAGTGCATACGTCAGCCATGCCGAGCACTTTAGTTCTCGGCCAGGGTCGTGAGCAGGTCGAGGGCCGCGTCGGCGATCACGGTGCCCGGCCCGAAAATGGCCGTGGCGCCGTCGGCGTACAGCCGGTCGTAGTCGCCCGGCGGGATCACCCCGCCGCAGACGATGAGGATGTCGGCCCGGCCCATCGCCTCCAGCTGCTCGCGCAACGCCGGCACCAGAGTCAGATGTCCCGCCGCCAGCGAGGAGACGCCGACGATGTGCACGTCGGCCTCAACAGCCTGGCGCGCCACTTCTTCCGGGGTCTGGAACAGCGGGCCGACATCCACGTCGAAGCCCAGGTCGGCGAACGCCGAAGCAATCACCTTCTGGCCCCGGTCATGGCCGTCCTGACCCATTTTCGCCACCAGGATCCGGGGGCGACGGCCTTCGGCCAGCTCGAACTGCGCGGTCGCCGCGCGCACCGCGTCCACGTTGCCGGCCCCGGCCGCCTCGTCCCGGTACACCCCCGAGATCGTACGGATCTGGCCGGTGTGGCGCCCGTAGACCTTCTCCAGCGCGTCGGAGATCTCACCGACCGTGGCCTTCGCCCGGGCCGCCTGGATGGCCAGGTCGAGAAGATTGCTTGTGGACGTTTGCGAGGCCGCGTTCGTGAGGGCGTCCAGAGCCGCCGTGGTCACCCCGGAATCGCGCTCCTCCCGCAGCCGGCGCAGCTTCTCGAACTGTTCGGCCCGCACCTGGGCGTTGTCCACCGCCCGCACGTCGATCGGCTCGTCGGCCGCCGGCCGGAAGGTGTTCACCCCGATCACCGGCTGACGCCCGGAGTCGATGCGGGCCTGGGTACGGGCCGCGGCCTCCTCGATCCGCAGCTTCGGGATGCCCTCGTCGATCGCCCGGGCCATCCCCCCGGCCTTCTCGACCTCCTCGATGTGCTGCCAGGCCTGGCGGGCCAGGTCGTAGGTGAGCTTCTCGACGTAGGCGCTGCCGCCCCAGGGGTCGGCCACCCGCGTGGTGCCCGACTCCTGCTGCAACAGCAGCTGGGTGTTGCGGGCGATCCGGGCGGAGAACTCGGTGGGCAGCGCCAGCGCCTCGTCCAGCGCGTTGGTGTGCAGCGACTGGGTGTGCCCCTGGGTGGCCGCCATCGCCTCGATGCACGTACGGACGACGTTGTTGTACACGTCCTGGGCGGTCAGCGACCAGCCACTGGTCTGGGAATGGGTGCGCAGGCTCAGCGACTTGGCGCTCTGGGGGTTGAACTGCCTTACGAGCCGCGCCCAGAGCAACCGGGCTGCCCTGAGTTTGGCCACCTCCATGAAGAAGTTCATGCCGATGGCCCAGAAGAACGACAGCCGGGGCGCGAACGCATCGATGTCCAGGCCCGCCGCGGTGCCCGCCCGCAGGTACTCCACCCCGTCGGCCAGCGTGTAGGCCAGCTCCAGATCGGCCGTCGCCCCGGCCTCCTGGATGTGATAGCCGGAGATCGAGATGGAGTTGAACTTGGGCATGTTCGCCGAGGTGTAGCTGAAGATGTCGCTGATGATCTGCATCGACGGGGCCGGCGGGTAGATGTAGGTGTTGCGCACCATGAACTCTTTGAGGATGTCGTTCTGGATGGTGCCGGTCAGTTGCGCCGGGGCCACGCCCTGTTCCTGCGCCGCCACCACGTAGAGCGCCAGCACCGGCAGTACCGCGCCGTTCATCGTCATCGACACGCTCATCTTGTCCAGCGGAATGCCGTCGAACAGCTGGCGCATGTCCAGGATCGAATCGATCGCCACCCCGGCCATCCCGACATCCCCCAGCACCCGCGGGTTGTCGGAGTCGTAGCCGCGGTGGGTGGGCAGGTCGAAGGCCACGCTCAGGCCCTTCTGGCCCGCCGCGAGATTGCGCCGGTAGAACGCGTTCGACTCGGACGCGGTGGAGAATCCGGCATACTGCCGCACCGTCCACGGCTGCGTCACGTACATCGCCGGGTACGGCCCTCGAAGGTAGGGCGCGATCCCGGGGTAGGTGCTCAGGAAGTCAAGGTTTTTCAGATCTTCCTGCGTGTAGAAGTTCTTCACGTCGATGCCCTCGGGGGTCCGCCAGAGCGGTCCGCCGGGTTCGTGAGGGCCGTCCGGTCGCGGTTCTCCCAGGGGGACGTCCGCGAAATGGGGGACGATCATGTCGGCTCAGCTCCCGATCCCGATGCGCCGGTGCACGTCGCGCAGCACGGCCAGGGCATCCACCCCGGCGAACACGTACGCGTCGGCACCCACGTGGTCCGCCGGTTTCCCGGCGAGCAGGACGTATTGCGCCCCGGCTTCTTTCAGTTCCTTCACGACTCTTTCGGCGTGCTCGGCGTAGAACTTGTCACTGGAGGCCAGGCAGGCGACGGTGGCACCGCTCTCCCGAAAACCCTGGGCTCCCTCCCCCGTAGGAGTCTGGAGGCCACCGGCCTGGAAGAGGTTGGCGGCGAAGGAGGCCCGGGCGGTGTGCACGGCCACCGGGCCGATGGTGGCGATGAAGACCTTGGCGTCGCCCGCCGCGTCGCGCAGCGCCTCGTACTCCTGCGCGTAGCGGTGTACGGGCAGCCCACCGCCGGGCCTCTTCGGCAAGGGTTTACGGACGACCTCGGGCTCGCCGAGGTGGGGGAACTCGCTCACCCCGGTCAGCGGGTCTTTCCGCAGGGCCAGGTTCTGCGCCCGCCGCTGCCAGACCTCGCCGATCTCCGCCGCGAACCGGCCCTTCCCGAGCGCTGCGAGCATCCCGCCCTCCCGTTCCAGGGCCGTGAACTCGTCCCACGCCGACTGCGCCAGCTCGGCGGTGAGCTGCTCGACGTACCAGGAGCCCCCGGCCGGGTCGGTGACCCGGGCCAGGTGCGACTCCATGACCAGCAGCGAGGAGGTGTTGCGGGCGATGCGCCGGGAGAACGCGTCGGGCAGACCGATCGCGGCGTCGAACGGCTGCACGGTCACCGCTCCGGCCCCGCCGACCCCGGCGCCGAACGCGGCCAGGGTGGTGCGCAGCAGGTTCACCCAGGGGTCGCGGCGGGTCATCATGGCCGACGAGGTGACGGCGTGCTGACGTTGGCCGGTTGCTTCCACGGCTCCGCAGACCTCGGCAACGCGTGACCAGAGTCGGCGTGCAGCGCGAAGTTTGGCGATCACCAGGAACTGGTCGGCGTTCGCCGCGTAGCGGAACTCGAGCTGGTCGAAGGCCTGCGCGAGATCCAGCCCGGCATCGGTCAGGGCCCGCAGGTAGGCCACCCCGGTGGCCAGGGAGGCGCCCAGTTCCTGGGCGTCGCTCGCCCCCGCGTCGTGATAGACCGTGGCGTCCACCGTGGCGACCGGCACCGGTGAGCGCCGGGCCAGAGCGGCGAGTTCGGCCAGATCGGGCTCGTAGGAGTTCCCGAGCCGCGCCCGCAGGCCGATCGGGTCGGCACCGAGATTTCCGCCGGCCGGCTGGACGTCTCCGAGAAGCGCCAGGAACTCGTCCGCAGCCTCAAGCGTGCCGGTACCCGCGTCGAGCACCACCGGTGCCAGGTCGAGCAGGACCCCGTCGAGCACCTGCTTCAGACTGCCCGGCGGCATTCCGGCCAGCCAGAGCGAGGTGACGCCGTTCTCCAGATCGGCCATCACCGCCTCGTGGGTGACCGCCGGGTCGGGGTCGAGGTGAAGTTGGCGCACGTCCCAGCCGTCCGCCGGGGAGATCCGGGTGCCCCGGGTGAAGGGCGCGCGGCCCGGCACCCCGACCACGTCGTCACCGATCGCGTCGTCCTGCGTGTAGAGGGGGCGCACCCCGATGCCGTCATAGGTGAAGCTGGTGAGCAGACGTTCTGCCTCGGCCGGGTCTTGATCGGGCGTCATCCGGCCGGCCTTGACCAGGGCCGAGGCCACCAGCTTCAGCCAGGCGGCGCGCTCGGCCGGATCGAACAGCGCGGCGAGCGACAGATCGTCCATGGGCCTCAGCTTAGGAAGGCCGGGCCCTCAAGCACAGGGCCCGAACTTGAACTACGCCACAGAAATAGGGGCTGACAACCCCGCCCACCAGGCTTTTTGCCGCAACGTGGCGAAACGTCAGGCTTTAGGGGGCACCTTAGGGGCCGGAGGATTCCGGGACGTCACCGGAGTGCTGCGCGCCAGAACGTTGCGCGGTGTGAGAGCTGTGGCCAGCACCTCCCCGACCCCGAGCGCCGCCGCCACGCGCATCACGTGTTCCAGCGGTGCCCCCTGACCCCCCTCGAGGCGGGTGATCGTCGCGATCCCGACCCCCGAACGCTGCGACAACTCCTCGACCGTCAGCCGCCGGATCCGCCGCCACGTGGCCAGGTCGGTACCCAGCCTGCGCATCGCCCGGGGTACCCCGGCGGGGGTTCGGCTCATCGACTCAGTATCGGGGCAAAAGGAAGACGGCACCGAGCTCGATGCATGCTCGGCGCCGTCCCCTTACTGACCACTACTGACCACTACGCACCAACTGTCAGCCGACGTCCAGGGCGAGCAGGTCGTCTTCAGTTTCCCGGCGCACGATGACACGGGCCTTGCCGTCACGCACGGCGATCACCGGCGGGCGGGGGACGTGGTTGTACTGGCTGGCCATGCTGCGGCAGTAGGCGCCGGTGGCCGGGACGGCGAGCAGGTCGCCGGGGGCGACATCGCCGGGCAGGAACTCGTCGCGCACCACGATGTCGCCGCTCTCGCAGTGCTTGCCCACCACGCGGCAGAGCGCAGCCGTGGCGTCGGACGTGCGGGAGGCCAGGGTGCACGAGTAGTCGGCGTCGTAGAGCGCGGTGCGGATGTTGTCGCTCATGCCGCCGTCCACCGACACGTAGCGGCGCACACCGCCGTGATCGATCGTGACGTCTTTCAGCGTGCCGACCCGGTAGAGCGTGAACGTGCTGGGACCGGCGATCGCCCGGCCCGGCTCGATCGAGACCCGCGGCACCGCGATGCCCAGGCCCCGGCACTCGCGGATGACGAGCTCGGCGAGCTGGTCGGCCAGGGCCTTGGGCTCGAGCGGGTCGTGCTGGCTGGTGTAGGCGATGCCGAAGCCACCGCCCAGGTCGATCTCGGGCAGCACCACGCCGTGGTCTTTCTCCACCGAGGCGTGCAGGCCGAGCAGGCGGCGCGCGGCTACCTCGAAGCCCTGCGTGTCGAAGATCTGCGACCCGATGTGGCTGTGCAGGCCGAGCAGGCGCAGCGACGGGGTGTTCAGGACCTTCGCGATCGCCTCGGCCGCGACACCACCCGCGAGGGAGAGACCGAACTTCTGGTCTTCGTGCGCGGTCGAGACGTATTCGTGGGTGTGGGCCTCGACGCCGACCGTGACCCGTACGAAGACCGGCTGCACCACGCCGTGCCGGGCCGCGGCCTCGGCGACGCGGTCGATCTCGATCATCGAGTCGATGACGATGCGGCCGACGCCGGCCGCGACCGCCCGGTCGATCTCACTCTCGAGTTTGTTGTTGCCGTGCAGGGCGATCCGCTCGCCCGGCACACCGGCCCGGAGCGCGACGGCAAGTTCACCGCCGGAGCAGGTGTCAAGGAAGAGGCCGTCTTCCGCGATCCAGCGGGCGACCGCCGTGCAGAGGAATGCCTTGCCCGCGTAGTAGACGTCCGCACCGCCGACCCCGGCGAAGGCCGAGGCGAAAGCATCACGGAAACCCGTTGCGCGAGCGCGGAAGTCGACCTCGTCGAGCACGAAGGCCGGCGTTCCGAACTCGGCCGCCAGATCGGCGACGCTCACACCGCCGATCTTCAGCGCGCCGTCGTCCGCCCGGTGGACGGTCTGGGACCACAGCCCCTCCTGCAGGTCGTTGACGTCGTCCGGCGGCCTCAGCCAGGCCGGAACCGTCGCCACGCCGCCGTACCCAGGGCTGTGCAGCTCGCCCGCCTCATGCGCACCCATGATGCTTCCGCTCTTCCTCACGTCTGATGGTTCACATTCGCTCGGGCGCGCTCACGCCCAGCAGGTTCAGACCGTTGGCCAGCACCTGCTTGCTGGCCTCGGCCAGCCAGAGCCGGGTGCGGTGCACGTCTTCCACCGGGTCGTCGCCACGCGGCGTGACCCGGCATTCGTCGTACCACTTGTGGAACGCGCCGGCCACGACCTCGAGATGCCGCGCCACCCGGTGCGGTTCACGCAATTCGGCCGACTGCGCCACGATCGCCGGGAACTGGGCGAGCGCGGCGATCAGGGCGTTCTCGGTGGCGTGGTCGAGCAGCGACGGCTCGAACACCGAGCGGTCCACGCCGTGCTCCCGGGCCTGGTTGGCCAGCGAGCAGAGCCGGGCGTGGGCGTACTGCACGTAGAAGACCGGGTTGTCGTTCGTCTTCTTCTGCAGGACCTCACCGTCGAGCGTGAGCGGGGAGTCGGCCGGGTAACGAGCCAGGCTGTAGCGCACGGCGTCGGCGCCCAGCCAGTCGACCAGGTCTTTCAGCTCGATGATGTTGCCGGCCCGCTTGCTCAGCCGGGCGCCGCCCACACTGACCAGCTGACCGATCAGCACCTCGAGCGAGGTCTCCGGGTCGTCGCCGGCACAGGCCGCGATCGCCTTGAGCCGCTGCACATAGCCGTGGTGGTCGGCACCGAGCATGTAGATCTTCTTCGGGAAACCCCGGTCACGCACCGACAGCCAGTAGGCGGCGTCGGCCGCGAAATAGGTCTTCTCACCGTCGGCCTTGATCAGTACCCGGTCTTTGTCGTCGCCGAAGTCGGTGGTGCGCAGCCAGACGGCGCCGTCACGGTCGTCGACGTGGCCCTGCTCGCGCAGCCGCGCGACGGCCTGCTCGACGGCACCGGACTCGTGCAGCGTGCGCTCGGAGAACCAGACGTCGAACTCGACACCGAAATCACTCAGCGTCTGCCGGTTCTCGGCCAGCTGAATGGCATAGCCGACCTCCCGCGCGACGATCAGGGCCTCGGCCTCGGGCAGGTCGTCGACATCGGGACGCTGCTCGCGCACCTTGGCGGCGAGCTCGGCGACGTACTCACCGTGGTAGCCGCCCTCGGGGATGTCGGTGCCCCGCAGCCGGGCCAGGATCGAGCCGCCGAAACGGTCCATCTGGGCGCCGGCGTCGTTCACGTAGTACTCGCGGGTGACCTGGGCGCCGCTGGCCGTGAGGACGCGGGCCAGGGCGTCACCGAGGGCCGCCCACCGGGTGTGGCCGATGTGTAGCGGGCCGGTGGGATTGGCCGAGACGAACTCCAGGTTCAGCACGGTGCCGGCGAGCTGCTGGTTCTGCCCGTAGGCGGTGCCGGTGCTGACGATGGTGCGCACCAGCTCGGCCGCCGAGGCGGTGTCGACCACGATGTTGAGGAAGCCCGGCCCGGCGATGTCGACGCTCTTCACGCCCGGCAGGTCGACCAGACGGGCCGACAGCAGCTCGGCGACCGCCCGCGGCGGCTTGCCGGCCGGCTTGGCGAGCTGCAGGGCGATGTTGGTGGACCAGTCGCCGTGCTCGCGCTGCCTCGGTCGCTCCACGCGGATCTCGTCGGGGACGCTGACGGTCAGTTCACCGGCAGCGACGGCGGCCTCCAGGCACGCCCGGATCGCGGAGGACAGTTCGTCGGGAGTCACGCGGTCAAGGGTATCCGCTGGTGGAGGTGGAACTCGCAGGCATTAAACGGTGCCCGGACCATGGCCTTCATCAGCGCCGGTTACCGTGCCAGGGCAGACCGAGCAGGGCCTCCTCACCTGGGGACTCCTCCACCCGCATCATCCGCGCCCGGCCGTCGGCGACCACGGCCACCGTGTCTTCGGACAAGCTGGTCAGCACCTCGGGGGTCAGCTCGCCCACCAGACGGGTGGCGCACAACCGCGCCGCGTCGTCCGCAGTGAGGCGCCCGGTGACCAGCAACCCACCCAGACGCAGGGCGGTGAGCACCTCGGGGCCGACCCGGGGCGTGAGCACCGCGTCGCAGCGCCAGCCTTCCTCGGACATCTCCTCGTAGGCGGTCGCCGGGTCCTCGTCGGCCGAGTGCAGCACGAACAGCGGCTCCGTACCCGACCCACCCATCAGGAAAGGGGCCTCGGCCGGCAGCACGGTCGTGCCGGTCCCGGTCTGCCCCAGCCGGGCGGCGAACTCCTCCCAAGCACCGAGGGCATCGGCCAGTACGACCGGACGGGCACCCGCCGCCGCGGCCCGCAGCAGCAGGAGACGGCCCAGCCGGTGCCGTCCGATGACGATCATGCGAGCCGGTGTGGACCGGAACAGCGAGGCCCGCATCTGGGTGCCGTCGGTACCCCGACCGATCAGGACACCGGTGGGCGCGATCCGCCGGGTGAGCCCGGTGAGGGCGGCCGGGGTGGCGTCGTGCCAGTCCACGCGTAAACGGTGGACGCGGGACCCGGGTCCCCGGCGCCGGCGGGCGTCGTTCGGGCGGTCCCGTAGTTCGGCCCGGCTGGTCGGTTGCGGCAGGTCGGGAACGGCACTCGGGATGCCGCGCCGGCCGGCCTCGATCAGTTGCTCGGCGACCGCCTGACTGACCCGCTGGGCGGAGGCGCGTCCCTCCTCCTGGGTGGCCCCGCGGGCCACCACGGTGGTCTCCGGCTGGCCGGTGACCTCCACCTCGGCCTCGGCCGGGCGGGGCCGGCGAAGGGCGTGGCCGTTGCCCTCGTGCTCGCTCATCGGGGGCCCGCCCCGTCGACGGCGCCGATCACGTCGAACAGGTCCTGCTCGTTCAGCGAACGCAGGTCGTCGAGCGTAGGCCGCACGGTGGCCCGGCGCAGGCGCTGGGCCTGCGCCTTGCGCATGCTCTCGAAGAGCTTGCGGGCCTCACGGGCGTTACCGAAGTTGGGGTCGTGCGAGAGCCCGGCGAAGTAGCGGTGCAGCAGCGGCTGGGTACCCGGGGTGAGCTGGTAGTCACCGGACGCGGTGATGCGTTCCATGATCAGCAGCAGATCGTCAGGGGCATAGTTGGTGAACTCCACGGCTTTCGAGAACCGGGACGCCAGACCGGGGTTGGCATCCAGGAAGTCGGCCATCTCCTTGGTGTAACCGGCCACGATCACGGCGATCTCGTGGCGATGGTCTTCCATCAGCTTGACCAGGGTGTCGATCGACTCCTGGCCGAAGTCGTTACTGCCGGCCGATCGGGACAGGGTGTACGCCTCGTCGATGAAGAGTACGCCTCCCATCGCCGCGTCGAACACCGAGGCGGTCTTCTCGGCGGTGTGCCCCAGGTACTGCCCCACCAGGTCGCGCCGGCTGACCTCCCGGAAACCACCACCCGGCAGCACCTTCAGGGCACCGAGCAGCTTTCCGTAAATCCGCGCCACGGTCGTCTTACCGGTACCGGGGGCACCGGTGAAGATCAGGTTATTACTGCCCGCCGCGACGGAAAGCCCTGCACTGCGGCGCCACTCGTTCACCTGGAGCTCGTCGATCAGGCCCCGCACCTCGGCCTTCACCTCGGTCAGCCCGACCATGGTGTCGAGCTCGGCGAGCAGCTTCTCCACGCCCTCGTCGGACTCTCCGGAGTCGCCGTAGCCGCCCCCGACGCCGGACATCCCCTCGGCGCGCTCGCGGACGACCGGATGGGCGTCCTCGTCGATGTCCAGGGCGGGACTGCCGGTGTTCTCCAGCGAGCACTCCTCCACCAGGCCGCCGCAGCCCTTGCCGAAGGCGATGCCCGGGCCCTGGGTGTCGTGCACCTTGCAGCGGCGCAGGGTCGGCTCGCTGCGGTAGGCCACCGAGATGCCCTCACCGCCGGTGCCGGAGATCTCGCAGCCCTCGATCGTCGGGCGGGCGAACTGGTAAACGTAGATGCCGCGGCTGCCGCAACCACTCACCGTCGTCGCGCGGATCACCGGAGCGGCGCCGATCCGCACCAGCACACCGTCTTCCGCGATGTCGGTGATCGTGCAATCGGTGACCGAGCCGTCCGCGTCCTCGATCAGCAACCCGAACAACGCGTTCTCGACCGTGCACTTACGCAGGTCGACGCGTCCGCCGTTGATGCTCACCCCGGCCGCCTGACGCGAACTGAGCGTGCAACGCTCGACGCGCACCTGCGAACGCTCCGCCGAGAGGGCGGCCCCCTCACCACCCCGCAGCGTCAGCCCTTCCAGCTGCACCCCACCGTCGCGGCAGCTGATCGCCGGATGCGGCGCCCCGTCGGCGTCGATGACGACCGGACCGCCGTCGGGCAGCGGGCGGATGGTCACGGTCTTGCCGCTCAGATGCAGCGCTTCCCGGTAGGTGCCCTCGGCCACCTCGATGACCGCGTCCGTCGGGGCATCACTCAGAGCGTCACCGATCGTGGTGTAGGCACCACGCCGGCCGGGGGCCACCTGGATCGTCCGTGCCATGTCTGCCGCTGCTCCGTTTCCTGCCCTGATGTGCGCGCTTTCCCTGGCTTACCGGCCAAGACTAGGGCGAAGTAGTCGCCGTCCCCGTGGAATCGTCCTGGAGGAAGCATCCGCCGAAGACGGAGACCCGGGTATTGCCCTCGCTCCGTAGCTCCAGGGTGTCGTCCCATTTCCCGGCGATGACCAGAGTGAGCACAGCGGTGTCATGCTTGTCCAGAGTGACCTGGGTGAAACCGTACTGGGTAGCTACCGCGACCACCCGATCCCTGACTTCGGCCCAGCGATCGGCTGAGATCCCGCCCCGACCGGTACCCAGGCCGTAGTTCGCGTCCCAAGCGCCCGACACATCGCTGAACGGATCGCCGCACGAACCTGTGCTGATCTGGCGTGCTCCCTCCTCCTCCCACAAGATGCTCGGTTCAACGGTGGAGAGTACGTCGCGAATCTCACCCAGCAGGGCCCGATAGTCGGCACCGGACTGCGCGTACGAAGGCCGCGCCCGTAACGTCTCCAGCGGATCCATGGCCATTTTTCCTTTCCCGTTCGATCCACATCCAGCCACCGATAATCCGGCCATGATGAACGCGACCACGGCGCAGGCGCTCGGGCGTCGCCAGCTGCCGGGGGCCCGTTCGCCGCTTCTGTCAAGCCGATCCTGGCTCATTCCCTGGCCACCAGCTCATCTCGCATCTCCATGATCACAGCTGCGAGGTTGTTCTGGCTGGTGGTCCTATCGTCCAGGTATTCGCTGTGCCCGTGCGACGCGCTCAACGGCTCTCCTTTCAGACTGGTGCTGGCACCGGTGGCGAGCTGAACGGTGCCGGGTATCCGGTCCGGATCGAATCCCGTAGCCCCGGAGTTCCCGACGAGCCTGTCACCGTCGGCCTGCTCGTTGTAGAGCGTGCCATGGAGCTTGAGCTCGTCGACCGTATTGATAGGCAGTCCGGGCGACCCGAACACCACCGCAGCATCCACTCCACTCTCCTTGGTCAGCGCCGCGCCCGTCACGGCCGAACCGTACGAGTGTCCCAACCCCACAAGATGGGGGTCGTCGGATCGCGAGGCATTGATGCCTTGATAGAAGTCGGCCAGGTCGCTACCCGCCGCGACCGCAGTGCGCGCCGACAGCACAGAATTGTTCGAGGCCACTGTGCTCCACTGCGGAGCCTGATAGTCGAGCCAGGTGACGGTAGCAACCGTAGGTGACTTACCCACACCGTTATTCAAGCTTCCCATGTCCTCGGCGCGTACCTTCAGGTCGGTCATCTTGTTGACGTAATTTCCCAGCTTGGCAACAGTAGTAGTGAAGCCTGGCGTGAAAACCGCTACCTTGTCAGCTGTATCAACATCGCCCACCGCAACAACGGCCTGGACTCGCTCACCGGGCACAATCGTCAGACCGAGGAGCTGACGATCCGTAGCAACGGTTCTTCCCATGTCATCAATCTTCGGTGCCGTGATCTCGTTCAGTTTGTTCAGCGCCGGCAGAACCTCATCACGGATCCACACGTACTTCTGGCTTGTCTCCACCGTGGGATCGGCATCGAACTCGGCTCCCAGTCGGTCGAGTTCATCCGTGTAGTACTTGGTGTACCGCTTAAGAAGCACGGCGTTCGCCTCATTGCGCAGCTTCGCGCTCAGGCCGTCACGGTTGGCGATCCACTCCGGATGGTCATCCCGGATCACGTTCTGTTCTTTCTCCGTGAGCCCGTTCCACCAGGCCGCGTTCTGCGCCGGAGTCGCGCTGTCCTGAGGTGGCCCGTACGGATCCAGTCGGCCGGCCTCGGCACCGTCACGTTCCGCGTCCTTGAAATCGGAGGCATCCCGCCGGGCCAGATTCCCGCTCAGCACTTCACCGTTCAGTAGAGCGAACAGATCGGCGTCGACATAGTGGGCCCGACGAACCGCTTCCTCGACCCGGGCGGCGCACTCGTCCACGACCGCCTGGCGATCGGCCAGCGCCGCCTCGGCATCATCATCGCTGGTGAAACTAGTTAAACTCAATCCTTTCTCGTCGTTGACCGTTCCATCGCCAGCGATCCACAGGCCGTTGTCCGTGGCGTAATCCTGCGCCGACCGGACAGCGCTCTCCACTCCGGCCACCGAGTCCGACGCAGCCTGTAGGGCCCGGCGAACCGCGGAGACCTCAGTGATCCTGTCTTCCAGGCTCTCTTTCAAGAGGTTTCGCTGCATACCAGCGAGCAGGGCCGTTGCCCCTGTCCAGTTTCCCAGTGCCTGACCGAACACGTCTTCGCCGAGTTGGACGAGGGTGTCCTCGGTCGCCAGCAAGCTCGTCGCATGCTCATCGAGCGGCGCCGATCTCCACAGGGTGACCTGTGCCCAATCCGCACTCACTGGCCGCCGCCCCGACGGAGCACCGAAAGATCCAGGCCGGAAAGGTCGGAGCGGTCGGAGCGGTCGGACGGCGAAACCGACGGACCGGTCAGATCGATGACGGCTGAACTGTCCGGCACGAGGCCGTACTCCGGACTCAGGGCGGCGTACGCGGCGGCGCCAGCCTCGTCACTGCTCTCGTAGCCATCAGCGGCCGCGTCCAGCCCTTCCCCGAACCTGCGCATGGTGTCCCGCCAGAGCCGCAGGTCACTGTCCCACTTGGTGGCGACCTGCTTCAGAGCCCCCACACTGCCAGCACCAGGAATCTCGTGCGCGGCCAACGTGAGATCGACCCCCGGATCGAGCCCGCCCACGGTGCTTGCGGCCGACTCGGCCTCCCTCGCGCGGGAGCGCAGATCCTCCACCGCTACCTCGATGTGCCCGCTCATGCGCCCCGCTCTCTCCGCCTACTCGTCCTACCCGCATCGCCCGCGCTACCCTCGGCTCCCGGCTCTTTCCGGCGACACCCCACCGTGGTTTCTCCCCGAAGGTCATTCCTCGGAAGGCGACCAAGCCAGGTGCATCAGTTCGGTATCTCTCGCCCGCTGGGTAACAGCGTCTGCCGGGGCATCACTCAGGAGGTAACCAATCGTGGTGTGCACAACCACTTCGGCGGCCGGGAGCCGCCACCTGGATCCGTGCCATGTCTACGGCTGCTCCGTCATCGTTCTGGGGTTGCTACTGCTCATGCGCTTTACGAACTAGGGGTGCTGGGTCGCCGGTTCTCAGCCGCCAGGGCATGTCCCCGGTGCTGCGCCACCTCTTCCTGCGCCGCGACGATCCGGTCGGGAACATCGACCTGCCACTGCTCAGCCTCGATGCCCTCACCCCGCCGGGCCCCACGCCGAGCCCCTTCGGGCGCCACAACCTCGGGAGCCGCGTGACCACCCTTCAACAGGTCAGGCAGACCCACCGGAGCAGCCTTCTCGATCTCAAGACCCCCGAACGCCCGCCGCCCGGTCAGGTCCGGCTTACGCTCAGCCGGAATCACGATCAGCTCATCCCCGACCTGCGGCCGCGACCGACGCCCCTCAAGCTCTTCCTCAACCCGGCGCTTCTTACTCAGCCGGCCAAGACTGAACCCCGTACGACGACCGGGCTCCACCTTCGGACGCGCCGGACCCAGCAACTGCTGAGGCATCTCCGGCATGTCACCCAGATACTCGGCGCTGTCCTCGCGGTAACTCGGACCCTTCTTCGCATCCTCGCCGTCCTCGAGCCGCCGACCATTCTTACGGCCGGCACTAATACCGTTCCGCCCCTTGCCGTTCTGGCCCGGGGACCCCGGCATACCGCGACCGCTCGGGCCACCACCCGAGCCCGACATCCCCCGGCCCGCAACACCACCAGCGCCCGGGACACCGCGACTACCAGCACCACCGCCGGAAATCCCGCGAGTCCCACCGCCAGCACCACCGCTCAGACCATTGACACCCCGCGAACCACCACCGCCCGACGGGAACGACGACGTCCCACCACCGCCGCCTCCACCCAGACGACCCAGCAACGAGTTACGCATGCCAGCACCACCAGGAAGACCCGAACGCCCACCAGGACCACCCGGGAATCCGCTGCTACCACCCGCGCCCCGGCCGATCGGTGAACCTGGCACTCCACCAGCCGGATTCGACGGAAAGGCCGACGGACGACCAGCACCTCCACCATCAGGGGTCAAACCGGCAGGGGTACCGAAACGGGTAGTAGGAGTAGTGCTGGTGGGCGTTCCACCGGACCCGACGGGAGTTCCCGTGGACGCCGGAGTACCACGAATGACGGTAGGGCGAGAAGCCACCGGCACACTGTTGCCAGTACCCGTGGCGTTACCCGTGCCATCACCGGTCGGCGAACCGCTACCGACGTCGGCAGGGTCCCCGGTCGCCGTCTCCGCCGACGGAGCAGGCTGACCCACAACCGCTGTAGGTGTCTCGCTTCCGCCCTCGTCCCCGGTTCCACCCGTACCGCCCGAGTCCCCGGTAATACCAGTACCACCAGTGTCATCAGTGCCGCCGGTTCCGCCCTTATTACCGGTATCACCCGTGTCACCGGTATCTTTCGGGTCGCCCTTCGGCGTATCAGCGCCATCGCCGGTGGACGGCCGACGACGATTCGTGGGGTTCGGGGTCCTGCCTTCGGGATCGGTCGCGTCCTTGGCCTTGCCGGTACCACTGTTATCACGGGTGGGATTGGGGGTATCACTCTTCCTACCGGTGCCAGGGCCACTACCGGACGGGGCGTTGTTCTTCGAGGAAGAATTACTCGGAGACGAGTTGGGCGCGGTCTTGGATGTCGTGGGGCCCTGATACTTACGACCTTCAGCCAGCTGGTATGCGTTAGTGATGTAGCTATCACCGAGCGCATTCATGACAACCGCTGCTTGTTTCGTGTAATTTTCGATGATCTGATTCAAATCGACCTTCAGCGCATCAACCGCCTTCTGGCCATCGACAGAACCGGAATCATCCGACGCATTGCCTAAAAGAGGGCTTGCTCGCCCAATTTCCACTACCTTATTATTATATTCCCTTTCAAAATTATTATAAATTGCATTGATGTTCTTTTTTGCTTCATTAACCTCGCTGGCAATACTCTCCAGCGCAGCTTGGTTACCCTTGGCATAGGTGATCCAGTCATCCAATGACCAAGCACTGGCACCAATGTGACTGAAGAAATTCGCAGCGGCCTGCGTTACCGACGGATCCCATCCTTCTTGCATGGAAGTTCCGGCCGCCCGCAATCCAGACCTCATACCCTCAAGCATGGCTACGATGCGACCCCAAGTAGTAGCCGCTTGGGAGTGAGTGGCTGAATTCTGAGAGTCAGCCATCCACTTGATCTGCTCGATTGTCGAGTAGGCCCAGTCTTTTCGCCCCCAATCCATCCCCATCACGGAGGTGGAGTTGCTGTAGAACTGACCTTTCCTCTGGGTATCGTCCTTGGCCAGCTGCTCCAGCCTGAAGCCCCAGTCATCACCCTGATCTGGCATGTTCTACCCGTCTCAATTACCGGAAGGAGTACCCGGTTCGGGCGCCACGGTGATAGTCCTACCGCTGCGAGTCGTGAGCTCGAAACCGTCATCGCCATACCCGGAGTCTTCAGTCGCGAATCCCGGATACTGCTTCATATAATTCTCTTCCTTACGGATGAGAATTTCCTCAGAAACGCTACGCGGCGCATCCAGTTCGTTGGCTTGATCAGGCCCCAGAGCACTGTCAAGCTTCCGTTGCGCTGCAGCATTACGCTGGTCACTGTTGGTGTAGCTGAAAGCACAATATTCGGCGCCGTTACCCAAGCTCTCAAAACCAGCGATAACATCCGTCAGCATTCGCTGGACCGAGGTAGCCAGCGTTGCATGACTACTCGAAAAGGTACGCGCCTCAGGAAATCCGAGCGACTCATCAAACATAGCATTCGTGTACGTTTCGAGATCCTCCGGATGAGTCCCAGCCGCTTCGGCATGATCCGCCGCCAGCGAATTCACCGTCTTCGCGAACGCCGTCAACGAAGACGGGTCGACCTCAACTTTTCCACCCACAACGATCCCTCCCAGGGAATTGCGACCGGACCTCCGGTCGCTCACTCATCATCGCCACGATCAACAGGCTCCGACAACAACGACTGTTGTATTTTTTATGCAATGAATATTCCCGTTCGGCTTCATCAGTCACCGCGAGAACAAACATTAAATTAGCTTTCACCGTATATGAGAGACCATTATCAGTCTGTCCATAAACGGTCGCCAGTCAGACACAGAGTCAATATCGGCTTGCGTGAGCGTCTGAACATCCCCTAAGGAAGACAGGTCCGCAGGCACCAGATGCGAGGTGGAATTTATGTTACTAAGATCAGTGGCCGCACGAGCAGTGATCAAGAAGTAGGACATCCTGTTGTTCCGTTCCTCCCACGTCGGAACCACAACAAGGTAGGTCACCCCTTCCAACTCCTTATCGGTAAACCATTTCATCCGCTCCGTCAGGACACTCGACTTCGTGACGCGGGCATACTGCACCGGCCCACGCATCGAAGTAAACAGCAGAATCTCTCCTGCCAATGACGACATGACGTCACGTGGAGTCCTTCGTATCGCGGCGCTTGCACCAGCAAGAACCTCATCTGCCGGCGCACTGGTGCGAGCGAAAACCGTGACCGTCGGCGACGCACCACCGGACTCCACCGACGAGGGTGACGTCGCCGAGGGCGAACCTGTAACCGAAGGCACAGCCATCGCGGTCTTCGACGCGCTCGCCTCGGTTCCCCCCGCCGACGAACCCCCACACGCCGAAGCCCACAGCACCACAGATGCCGCCACCGCGGCAACCGCTCCCCGGCGATACACCATCAGGCGATCTCCGCGATCGAAGCTAAGCACATCGCCCCCGCCCCAAGCCGACTTCAATCCTGGCTCTCATGACTCTCCCCCCAGGACGTCGTGACCGCACCACAGGCCCCGCTCTTTCAACAGTACCCAAATCACCTGTGTCAGGTGATACGTCTTTCATCACTCCGCCGGCGGCAGCCAGGCCAGTTGCACCAGCTCCGTGCCCCTTTCCCGATCCACCAGCCAACCCCGACCCGGCGGCTGCGCCGACGGGCGAACGTTGCCCAGGAGAGCACCCTCGTCACGCTGACCGTTCAGGATCACGCCGGCCGATCCGATCTCCCGCAGAGCCATCGTCACCGGCTCGTACAGAGCCCGGCCCGCACCACCGGCACGCCTGGCGATGATGAGGTGCAGGCCTACATCACGGGCCTGGCCGACGAACTCCTGCAGCACCGCGAGCGGGTTACCGCTGGCCGTGGCCACCAGCTCGTAGTCATCGACGAGGACGAACAGTTCCGGGCCGCGCCACCAGCTGCGGTCGCGCAACTGTTCGGCTGTGACGTCGGGGCCGGGCAGGCGGGTGCGCAGGGCCTGGCCCACCTCCGCGAGGATCTCCTCGCTGCGTGCGGCCCCGGTGCCGTAGCCGATCAGGTGCGGTTCGGTGATCGCGCCCAGCAGGCTGCGCCGGTGGTCGATCACCACGATGCGTGCCTGTTCGGAGTCGTAGCGCTCGGTCAGTGCCTTGCCGAAGGCCCGCAGGAACGAGGTCTTGCCCGAGCGGGAGTCGCCGTAGAGCAGGAAGTGCGGGTCGGAGTCGAGGTCGAGGCGCACCACTCCGAGGTCGCTCTCGGCCACACCGATCGGGATCCCGCCCGAGACGCCCAGGTCCATCTCCTTGTAAGGGAACTCGGCGGGCAGCAGGCGGACGGGCGGTGCGGAGGGACCGGACCAGTGCCGGGCGATCGAGGTCACCGTGTCGTTGACCGCCTTGGCCAGGTCGTCGCTGGTGTGCTTGCCGTCGATGCGGGGCAGCGCGGCGAGGAAGTGGAAGCGGTCGGGGGTGATGCCGCGGCCCGGCGTTCCCTCCGGCACGTTCATCGCGGTGCGACGGTCGAGCATGGAGTCGGCGATGTCACCCAGCCGCAGTTCCAGGCGGCTGCCGAACATGTCCCGGGCGGCGGGACGCATCTCCATCCAGCGGCTGGCGGCGACCACCAGGTGCACGCCGTACGTCAGGCCACGCGCGGCAACCTGCGTGATCACGGCTTCGAGGTCCTCGAAATCGCTGCGCAGGGTTGCCCAGCCGTCGACGATCAGGAAGACATCGCCGAACACGTCGTCCGTGATCTCGCCGGCCGCCCGCAGGCGCCGGTACTCCGTCATCGATTCGATGCCGCGCCGCGCGAACAGCTGTTCGCGGGCGGTCAGCACGGTCATCACCTCGGACACCGTGCGGCGGACCTTGCTGACGTCGAGACGACCGGCCACCCCACCGACGTGCGGCAGACCGTTCATGGCCGAGAACGCGCTACCGCCGAAGTCCAGCACGTAGAACTGGGTCTCGGCCGGCGTATGGGTCAGGGCCAGGGAGAGCACCAGGTCACGCAGCACCGTGCTCTTGCCGCTGCGCGGGCCACCGACCACCACCATGTGCCCACCACTGCCGGCCAGGTCCACCTCGAGCACGTCGCGACGCTGCTCGAACGGCCGGTCGACGATGCCGATCCGGGCGACCAGCCCGGACGCTGCTCCGGAGGCGACCAGACCGCGTCCGGGTTGTACCTCCAGCGGCGGCAGCAACTCGGCGAGAGACGGCGAATCGCCCAGGGGCGGCAGCCAGACCTGGTGAGCGGGATCGCCGCGTCCTTCGAGGCGTCCCACCATGACGTCGAGAAGCGTGTCACCACCGGCAGACTCGTCGGGCTCCACCGGGACGTCCAGTTCCTTCCCGGCGCCCAGCGTCGCGGGCGTGTACTGCGAGGTGAAGTCGATGATCGCCTGGGCCGCCACCGAGATCGGACCGGTGTGATCGTGCCGGTAGGTGCCCGATACATAGGCGGCGCGGAAACGCACCAGTGGCTCGGTGCCGAACTTGATGTACCCGTGACCGGGAGAGCGGGGCAGCTCGAACGCGTCCGAGGTTCCCAGAGCGATCCGGCTCTCCATCGCCGAGAACGTCCGCAGCGCGATCCGGTACGACAGATGGGTGTCCAGGCCGCGCAGCCGGCCCTCTTCCAGGCGCTGCGAGGCGAGCAGCAGGTGCACACCCAGTGACCGGCCGAGCCGGCCGATCTGCACGAACATCTCGATGAAGTCGGGTTTGGCCGAGAGCAGCTCGGAGAACTCGTCACAGACGATCAGCAGGCTGGGCAGCGGCGGCAGGGGTGCACCGGACACCCGAACCCGTTCGTAGTCGCGCTGGGAGGCGAAATTGCCCGCCGCACGGAGCAGTTCCTGGCGGCGCAGCAGCTCACCGTTGATCGCGTCGGTCATCCGGTCGACCAGCGGCAGCTCGTCGGCCAGGTTGGTGATCACCGCGCTGGTGTGCGGGAGCCGGTCCAGCTTGGTGAAGGTCGCCCCACCCTTGAAGTCGATGAGGACGAAGTTGAGCACCTGGGAGTCGTGGGTGGCGGCGAGGGCCAGCACCAGGGTGCGCAGCAGCTCGGACTTACCCGAGCCGGTCGCCCCGACGAGCAGGCCGTGCGGGCCCATGCCCTCCAGCGCCGATTCCTTCAGGTCGAGGTCGATCTGCATGCCCTCGGGCGAGACGCCGATCGGCACCCGGAGCCGATCGCGGCTGGGCCGGGGCAGCCAGGTGACGGAGGTGTCGAGCTGGGCGGCGTCACCGATACCGAGCAACTCTGTCAGGCCGAGGTCGGCAGACAGGCCGACGTCGCCCCGGGCCGCCAGCGTCATCCGCAACGGGGAGAGCTGCATCGCCAGCGCCTCGGCCTCGTGCGGGCTGAAGATGTCGGCGGTGCCCATCTCGCTGGTGGCGTTGAGCGTGGTGCTGCGCAGCTTGCCGTCGGCCTCGACATCGAGCACCAGCGTGGCGTAGTCGAGCACCCGCGGGACCTCACCGCGGAGATCGAAGACGGTGACGCCCTCGATACCTCCGTCGGTCATCAGGTGGTCGGAACCGGCTACCGCACCGCCGTCGAGCACGACCAGCACATGCTGGCCGACCCGGCCGGACGCGGTGGAGGGGTCGAATCTCGGCCTGCGACCGACGACGTCATCGAGCATGGCCTCAAGACCAGTAACGCTGTCAGCGATCAAGCGCAAGGGGCCAAGCGCGTCAGTGCGGTCCGGGTGCTGTGCATGTGGCAGCCACTTCGCGAATTCCCAGTCGGCACGACGATCCGGAGCCACGCACACGGCCACGATCAGGTCGTCAGGAGCGTGCAGCACCACGGCCTGGGCGAGCAGCGCCCGCACCATCGACCGGGCCCGGTCACCGTCACCCCGCACGTGGATGCGGGAGAACCCGTCGAGCGCCATCACCACCGGCAGGTCGGGCACCACCGCGTACGAGCGGATGAAACGGCGCAGCGCGGCCGCACACATCGGCTCGAGCTGATCAAGGGGCTTGGTCTGAGGCGGAATCAGGGCGGTGGCCAGTTCCTGCGGACCGAGACCGATCCGGATCATGCCGAAATCCCCGTCCGAGGGACGCCTCTCCCACAACCGGGGGCCGTCGGGGAACGACCACAGCGAACCCGGTGCCGGGTAGCGGTAGTGCAGGGCGCTGCGCTGCTGCACGATGATGCGCCGGACCCGGGCCCGCTGCTGCGAGAGGTATCGCATGTACTCCGCGCGCGCGGCCCGCATCGTCTGCTTGTTGCGCCCACCGCTGTACAGCATCTGGGCGCCGATCATGCCGATCGCCGAGAGCCCGAACAGACCACCGGCGACATACATCAGCGGACTGCTGCTACTGCGGTTGGACGTGTACATCAGCGCCATCGCCGCCGAGCCGGCCAGCATCGGCATGACCATGAGCATCTGCATCCAGGCGCGACCCTCCGACTGGAGGATCTCCGGCGGCGCCTCAAGAACGATCTCCCCGGACGGGTACTCCGGTTCCGGGCGCCGCGCGGCACGCTTCACCACCACGGTCGCCATGCCCTGTCCCCTCCCTCAGCCGAATCAGCGCGCCCCCACACCGACGAGGGGACGCGGGGAACGGCCATCATGTTGCACGACGGCGGACGGGAGTTGCACCGAACGCGTCGTTCTCGAGTCACGAAAGAAACTAGAGGCCCAGACTAGGGCTCCAGATACGCTGTTACTCCAATGTGTTCCGGCGCACGTACATTTCGGTAAACCTAACCGAAAATTGAGGCAGGCCTAAGGAACCACCCCTTGCATTAACTGTATTCAAGTAGTTCAGTGATGCGTCCGGGGTGGGGGGCACCGCGGCACACTTCAGACCGACCCAGGGGCGGAAGTAAGCAGTATGACAGCCATCACGGACCGCCTCGGCCTCGCCCGCGTGGTGGTGATGACACCGAAGCGTCGCCTGACTGTGGCTCTACCAGAACAGGTTCCGGTGTCTTCATTACTGCCCGGCCTGCTCCGGCAGGGTGGTGACGACCTGGCGATCGACGGCCTCACTACCGGCGGATGGACATTACGCCGCGTTGACGGCACGCCACTCGACGTAACCAGAGGGCTCGCGCCGCAAGGTATTCACGACGGCGAGATGCTCTGCCTGGTGCCCGTCCACCAGGAGTGGCCCGAGCCCGACTTCGACGACGTCGTGGACGCCATCGCAGACGGCGCCCGCCGGGCCCAGCGGGTCTGGGCCCCCTCGGCCACCCGCACCTGTGGACTTGCTGTGACTGTCGGCACCGTGCTGCTGATCACGGCCCTGCTTCTTCTCACCCCCGGCGCGGCCTACGGATCGGGTCTGGTCCTGATCGGTCTGGCCGTGGTCCTGACCGCGGGCGGCACCTTCCTTTCGCGGGCCCTTTCCGACGCCGGCGCGGGCGCCGTCGTCGCGGCCCCGGCCACGCTCGTCGCCCTGGCCGGCGGAGTATTACTCGCCCAGGGTGAAGACCGGCCCTGGTTCAGCCCGGCCCACCTGATGATCGGATCGGCGGCGATGCTCCTCGTCGCCGTGGCCGCCATGATCGGCGTCGCCGACGTGCGCCGGGTCTTCGTCGGGGCGATCTTCGCTGCGCTCGGTGGCATCGCCGGTGCGGCCCTGGCCATGAACGCCCCCGGAACCGTCGGTGCAGCTGCCCTCCTCGGCACCACCGTCCTGCTCATCAGCCCGGCCTACCCGATACTTTCGGTACGGATGGGCCAGGTTCCGCTACCCTCCGTGCCCCGCGACATCAACGACCTGCGCACGGCCGACACCGGCCCGTCCTTCCAGGACACCGTCGCCCGTGTGACGCGGGCCACCGACATCCTCACCGGCCTGCTGCTCGGCACCGCGGTCATCACCCTGGCCTGCATCGTGGTGCTGGCCCTGGACGGATCGACGGTCCCGTTGATCCTGGCGGGTGTCATCTCGGCCGCCCACCTGCTGCGCGCCCGCATGCTCGTCTCCGCCCAGCAGCGGCTGCTGCCACTCGTCAGCGGCCTGGTCGGTCTCGGAGTCACGGCGACCGGCCTGACCATGGGGATGGACGATCAGAAGCGCCTCTTCTCGGTGGTGCCGGTTCTGATCGTCTTCGCCATCGGCTCGTGTGTGGTGGCGCTCGTCCACAGCCGGCGAGCCCCGTCCCCCCGGCTCGGACGGTGGGCCGACATCTTCGACATCGTGCTGACCCTCGCGGCTGCACCGCTCGCGGCCAGCGTGCTCGGCCTGTTCTCGTACATGCGCGGGCTGGCCGGCTGATGGCTTCTCGCCGAGATCTTCTCGACAGCTACCAGTTCGCCGCCCGGCGGGTGGTCAGCGCCACCGTGGCGCAAGAGACCGATCCCACCGAGTGGCCCTACCGGCGGCTCGGTGGCGCCGGTTTCGCCGCCGTCATGATCACCGTCGTGGCGCTGGCCGGGGCCGGGGTCTGGGGTCTGATCCGCCCGGGCGGCAAGACCTCCTGGGAAGACGGCAAGTCCGTGGTGGTGGTCAAGGAGACCGGCGCCACCTACTACTACGACGCGACCGCCCAGCGGCTCTACCCGACGCCGAACTTCGCGTCCGCCGCCCTGCTCGCCGGCACCAGCACCAAGACCTCCACCTCCACCAAGTCCCTCACCGGGGCAGCCCGCGGGCCGGAACTCGGCATTGTCGGTGCACCCAGCAACCTGCCCTCGAGCTCCGATCTGGTCAGCCCACCGTGGTCCCAGTGCACGCAGCAGGTGAGCAGCAGTGGGCACGAGGTCAGCCGTACCTGGATGGTGGTTGGCAAACGACCGGGCTCCGGTGACGCCCTCACCGACAACGCCCTCCTGGTGCGCAACACCACCGACAACGGGCTTTCCCTGATCTGGCACAACACCCGCTACCCGGTCCGCGACGAGAAAATCGTCGCCAGTGCCATGGGCATGACCGGCGGAGCCTACGCCCTGGCGGGCGACTCCTGGCTGCAGTCGCTTCCGGCAGGTAAAGTCATTGCGCCGATAGAGGTCTCGGGCCAGAACAGAGCCAGCAAAGCCATGGACGGCGCACGCGTGGGCGAGGTGCGGTCGGTCGACAACGGTTCGAACACCGCCTACTTCCTCGTCACCGCGAGCCGTCTGGTGCCGATCACCGAGTTCCAGGCCAAGATTCAAGAAGCCGCATCGGGCGACGCACCCAAGTCGGCCACTGCCAACGCCGTCGCAGCGGCCGCCGCCGACAGCTCCACCGACGCCAAGCCCAGCTCGACCGATCCGCCGGCCACGATCCCGACCTTCACCAGCCCCAGCCAGGTGAACAGCGTCATCTGTGCCGCCTGGGACGACGGCGATTTCACCCCGACCGTGTACCTGAACAGCGAGGTCCCGGTCGCGAGCGGCATCGACACCAAGGCGGTCTCCAGCTCGTCCACCGCCCTCGCCGACCGCGTCTGGGTGCAACCGGGCAAGGCCACGCTGGTGCACTCCCAGCCCTCGCCCGAGACTCCAGCTAACAGTGGACCCCTGTATCTGGTCACGGATCAGGGTCTGCGATATGCCATTCCCACGAGCACGGCGCAGTCGGCCCTGGGCCTCGGCGGAGTCGAAACCTATTCGCTTCCGGCCTCGCTCGTGGCCCGCATCCCCGAAGGCCCTTCTCTGAACCCGGACGTGGCCCGAGCCGCGTTGCAGCGAGAAGAGGAGATAAACGACATAGTCACCGGATCGTGATATCCGGACTGACCTGCGATTACGATCTTCTGGGGACAGGCTTTTCACCCCAGAGCGCCGTCTGCTCGCTCAGAACAGGCGACGGTCAACGAGATACAACGAATGGAGACAAGGCATGAGCGTAGGCTCCGGTCAGCTGAAGGCCGATCTTGACGTCCTGGGTGGCGTCTCCTCGAAGATGGTGGGTGACTACGAAAGTCTGCAGTCAGCCATCCAGACTCTCCGCGGCGAGGCCGACTCCCACTCCGCGAGCTGGAGCGGTGAGGCCAAGAACGCTTGGGTCACCGCCATGGAGGGCGTGAACACCGCCTGGGACAAGCTCAACGTGGTCCTCGACGAGATTGCCACCAATATCAACACCTCGAGCGGCGAGTACGGCAACACCGACACCACGGGTGCCGCCGCCCAGAAGCAGATTCCGACGAGCGACATCACGTCCGCTCTGATTCGCTGATCCACTTTTCCTAGGAGGGGGAAACACCAATGATTGCTTACAACTTCGGCGACCTGCAGGAACTCTCAGGAGCCATCGGCAAGGCGCACTCCAGCGTCGACTCGCTCAAGGGTGACGTGAAGTCGTCGTCCGGGCAGCTCGCTGCGGACTGGAGCGGTTCGGCCAGCCAGAGCTGGGACACCGTGCAGACGAAGTGGGATTCGGCCTGTGACAACCTGGTCTCGGCGCTGAACCAGCTCTCGCGCACCGTTCTCGCGAACTCCGACGACATGTCGGCCACCGAGGCCCGTAACGCGGGGCTGTTCGGCGGCGCCTGATCTCAGGTCAGTGATGGCGGTCCCGGTTGCCGGGGCCGCCATCACTGTTTTGTGATCCGCGTCCACCCAAGAAATCCTGCGCATGAGACCGCATTCGATTTTACGTCTTGCCTGATACAACCGGCATCTACTTCAGACCTAGTATCCAGTTTCATCATGGACTTCAAGCCACCATTCGTTAGCTTCGATTTTCCCCATGCCCACAAATTAATCGCACGGACCTTTAAAGCCGACGCGGTTCAAAAATTTGTTACTACGTGGGCCACACCCCGAGCATAGACCAGGTTTACGACATCCTCATTTGACATGAAACGACCGCCAGATAGACCAAATCTTGCAACACACCGCGCGTAAAAGATTCATCCGATCCGCTAGGTCGCTTGATTTCGACGCACGTGCATAAGCCATCAGTCCCCACGCACAGGGAAAGTCATCACCTAACACCACGACGGCGGCCATACCTTGGTGTAGAGCTATTCATATAGACTCACTCATATCGCCAAACCTCCCTCCCTCGCCAGAATGCCGGGGCCAGCGCAGGAAGGATCAGTAGGTGCGGCACTCCGCTCGACGCGCCTTGAAGCATGGGTTGCCGTTGGCGCAATCGAACATATGAACGCCAAAACCCTCTACCAAAAGCCCTTCCTCGCAGGATGCGTCTCTTCTTGACGCAATTTCTCACGCCAAAATTTGAATTATCAGTACATCGACAAAGCGGCGAAAATCGTGAATACGGTACCCGATTATCTCATTCACCCCATCTTCCCTTTGTTGGCTCCGGTGACCTATTCATAAAGGGCCTCCAGTCCGAAACGGACTCCAAATCATCCTGAGTCAGCGACTGGACTTTCCCCAGAGATGTCAAATCTGCCGGCAAGGTATCCTGAGTCCAATAGGTCTGGCGTAGATCAGTAGCTGGACGGGCAGTGACCAAGAGGTAGTGCATTCTTTCTTGCCGATGCGGCACCACGACCAAGTACGTAATGCCATCCAATTCGTCGTCAGGAAACCATTTCATCCTTTTCGTAAAGACACTCGACTTAGAAACTCGCGCGTACTGCACTGGCCCTTGAACCTGATACGACACGACTAGGCGCGCGATTGCAGACATCACCTCATCGGGCGTCTTCTGAACTGCCTCGCTCGCACTCGCGAGAACCTGATCGGCAGGCGCATCGGTCTGAGCAAAAACGGAAACAGTAGGGGCCGCGTCCTCAGTTTCCCCGGGCGCGGGCACAGTCGCAGACGGCACACCAGTTGCCGTCACCGACGGACTCGCCTCGATCAGCGCCCCCGACGAACCCCCGCACGCAGCAATACCTAGCACTAGCATTCCCACGGCCAGCAGTGTGGGGGCCTTCACCACACCTCGGCGCCAAATGGTCATGTGCTCCACACGACGACGCTATACAGGCCATCGTCAAGTCCAGGTGAAACACTGTGTGAAAGTAATCGCACCTGTGAGCCGATCGGCTGTCACACCACAAAAGCTACGGAGTATTGCGGTCAACCGCGATTCGTCTCAGGCAGCGCGAACGGTGACTCCTCCTCGAGCGGGATCTCGGGCCGGGGCCGGGTGGTGGCGGCTGGTTCGGCCCGGCCCGGCACCCATGAACGGCGCCGTCCCCGGGGCAGTGCCAGGGCAATGATGGCCAGCAGCACCACTAGCCCGACCACCAGGCCCGCGAGCTTGAACGCCAGGCCCTGAGCATGTTCACGAGCCTTCTCGGTGCGTACGGCCACCGGGTCGACGGTGGGCACCGCCGCACCGGCGATCTGCTGCGCGGATGCCACCGAGGCACGCTCGGTGATCGCCCGGTAGGGGTTGATCAGGCCGGCCCCGTAGGCCAGGCCCGACGCTCCCGCCGGCATCGGATCTGCGGTCGCGACAAGGCGTTTGGCGATCTCGTCAGGTGTCATCGAGGGAGAGGTCTGGCGCACCAGGGCGACTGTTCCGGCCACCACACCGGCTGCCAGGCTGGTTCCGCTGTACTGCTGCTGCCCGCCGGCCAGCGCACTGGCGATCACTGCCTCGCCGGGTGCCACCACGTCCACTGCTGAACTGACCGCGGAAGTGCCGGCCACGGTGAAGTCCTGGGCGAGTGAACCGACTCCGATCACGCCGGGGTAGGCCGCCGGGTAGGTGAGCGGGTCGGACGGCAGGTCGGCGTTGTGGATGTCGCCGACGGCCGCGACCACGGGAATACCACGCCGTAGCGCGAACTGCACGGCCTTCTTCAGGTTCTTGTCGGCGTCGTCACCCCGGAAGGACGACGACACCTCAATGACCGTGGCCCCGTTCTGCGCCGCCCAGATGATTCCCTTGGCCACCCGGGCCGGGTTGGTGCCTTCCGTGCCCCCGGGCCCGGTCGCCGGAACGGCCAGTGTCACCCGCACCGGCATGATCTCGGCCTGGGGCGCGATCCCCCGGAAGCCGGCTGTGTCCACCTGGTCGGCAACGATCATCGAAGCCACTCCGGTGCCGTGCGGGAGGCAGTCCGCGTACCCGCCGAGCACGCCTCCGCCTCGGGTCACGTCGTAACCGCTCTGCACCCGGCCTTTCAGCTGGCGGTTACCGATGTCCACGCCGGAGTCGACGATCGCCACGACCTGTCCGCTGCCGTTCGCCAACGGGGCCAGGCGTTCGGGCGAGATCCATTTCTGCTGCCAGGGAACGGCACTGACGTCGGAGCCAGGTTTTCCCACATTCGTGCACGTCGGTTTCGTGGGCCGGGCAGGCTTCTTCTTTTTCGCTTTCTTCTTTTTGGCCGACTTCTTGCTGGGCTTCTTCTTCGCCGTCTTCTTGTCGTCGTTGTCGGCATTCTGCACGGCACCGGCGGCGTTCTGGCCGACGGACGTCTGCTGTCCGGTGGAGGCCAAGGCCGCTCCGGAAGGGCCTGCCAGCACGGCGGAGACACCGAGAACCGCGGCGGCGCACAACCCCGCCCATCGAACCGAACGCGTCCTGTTCACGGCTTCACGGCACCCCTCGACGATCCGGACAACCCCACCACGCTACGACATCGTCTTGTGGGCGAAACCTCTTACCCGATGCCGCCGCCGCTGGGCGCGCTGGCATAGGCGGCCGGACCCTGTTCGGCGTCCAGCCTCTGCAGTTCGGCCTGGAGTTGTTCGGACACCTGATAGACCGTGTCCACGACGCTTTCGAACTCGGTGATCTCCGCGGAGATCCGCACGAGGCAACGCATCCGCGTGGTCTTCTCACCCGGCTCCAGCAGGATGCTCACGTTGGTGAACGCGGCCGGCACCAGGGCGAGAGCGTCGAGCAGCAGGCGGGGTTCACCGTCGGCCGGCCAGGAACGCACCCAGAAGGTCACGTGGTTGAGCCGGCCCGTGCGCAGCCGCTCCCAGTCCTCCACCGGCTCGATCGCGCCGTCCACCCCGCACGAACGCGTCAGGGCCTCGACCACGCCCTCGGTGTCGAGAACCCGCCACTGCACGCGGGTGGTGCGCTTCAGCAGGCTCTCGATCCGGCGGACCAGGGAGAGCAGGACGTCAGGGGGCGAGACATCGGCGCTGCGCGCCTGCTCGGCCAGCGCGGTGGCGTCCAGCCGGACGGCGACCCAAGTGGTGACCTGCCGCGCCGTAGGGCCGAACTCGGGGGCACCGAGGGCCTGGGCCCGAGCGGCACCGACGGACGAGGGCACGGTGCGGGTGACGACCTGGACCCGCACACCGGGGATGTCGGACTCGGCGACCAGCTGGGCCATCCGGTCGAGCGGCGGGCCGGGCACGGTGTCTGCGAGATGTTCGGACGAGCCGACGCACTCGAGCACGACGAACCAGCCCGCCCGGTCACCGGCAATACCCACCGGGATACCGTCGGCGGTCTCCGCCGGGGCCACGTCAAGGCCGGGAGCGACCGCACGCAGCGCGGTGATGCGTGGGTCGGGGTGCTTGGGACTGCGGCCCCGGGTGCGGCGTTTCAGGCCCCAGCGGAGCATCTGCCACTCGGCGGCCCAGCGGCGCTGCTGACGCCGGAAGGTGATCAGCACGACAGCCAGACCGGCGACGGCCACACCCGCCATCGGCATCGGGCCGAGACCGTAGGCCGCGGCCACGCCGAGCAGCACCACCTCGAGCACCAGAAGCTGGGCGAGATGCAGCCGGCCGACACGGTGTGGACGGTTGTGGAGCGGCAAGCCCTCCAGGACAGCATCCTGCGACTGCTCCGACGGCACTGCTGACGAAACCATGCTCACCTGCCACATCGTACGAGGTCAGGGCTCAGCTGGATGACGGACGAATAACGTTCTGGCTGCCAAGGGCCCCCGCCGACACCCCTCGCGTTCCACATCCCCCTACGTCGGAGCAGCCTCATACTCACCAGGAGTCTTCAGGCCCCCACTTTGAGACATCGAAGAACTCCTGCCCCAAAACACCTGCGTAACCGCATTCGGCCGGTGCGCGAAATCCCCGGAGTGACGGCGACATCCGGACGACGTGGCCGGGGAACACACGTCTCCTCACCTACCCGGACCGCGAACCGGCCGACAGGCCGGACGGTGACCGGAACGTCCTTCATCGGCAACGGGCACCCCTGGAACGTGGCAGTCTTGACGCACCAGCAGGTCTCCCGCGTCAAGTACCGGCGGGAAATGACCGGCCTGTTCCGACCCGGACGACGTTCGGCACGGCACCACGACAGGTAACACCCGGTTATCAGCGATGGGTAGGTTCCAAGCGATGTCAGCCCCGGTGAGTGAGGCTCCCAGTTCGCTGCGCACCACCCGGCGAGCCGGTCTCATCGACCAGGTCATCGAGCAGCTCCGCACTCAGATCACCTCGGGTGCCTGGGCCGTCGGAGAACGCATCCCGACCGAGACCGAGCTCTCCCAGCTCACCGCCACCAGCCGCAACACCGTCCGCGAGGCCGTGCAATCACTGGTCCACGCCGGACTGCTGGAACGACGACAAGGGTCGGGCACCTATGTCCTGGCCGCGAGCGAGCTGGCGGGGGCCGTCAGCCGGCGGGTTGCCGGGGCGCGACGTCTTGATGTGCTCGAGGTCCGCCGCACGCTGGAGGTCGGCGCGGCCCGTCTCGCCGCCAGCCGCCGCACCCCCGCCGACATCGCCCTGCTGCGCGAGCTACATGCCGACCGGCAGAACGCCCGCGACTCGGGTGATGTGGACGAGCTCGTGGTCAGCGACGTCAGCCTGCACCGCGCGATCGTGCAGGCTTCGCACAACCCGGTGATGATCGATCTCTACGAGAACCTGGTCGATGCCTTGCAGGAGAATGTCCGGTTCAACGTCGCGGTGATCGCTCCCGGCGACGACGACCACCACGCCCTGGTGGATGCCGTGATCATGGGCGACGCCGAAGCGGCGGCCGCCGAGGCCGCGGCCTTCCTCGACGCCCTGATCGCGGGCAGCGACATGGAAGACGGGGCGGTCGCCCTGGATCTCGAGGTCCGGCGGGGCGTCGAGTAGGTATCGGGCGACCCGGCGGCAACGCATTGGCGGTCGGAGGCGCCGGACTGCTAGTCTCGGGGACACCCGAGCCCCCGTAGCTCAGGGGATAGAGCGTCGCCCTCCGGAGGCGAAAGCGCAGGTTCGAATCCTGCCGGGGGCACCATCGCTTGAACAACAAAAGGGTCGTTGACCAGGGAAACCTGATCAGCGGCCTTTCTGCTGGTGTCCGGTGCTGAACGACGCTCTACGAGCTGCAATGGTCCTTCTCGCCGAGGGCGAGCCTGAGTTTGGCCGGCTTCCCGATCACGTGTGGGACCTTGCTGGATCTTCGGAAGTCCCAGCGCCTCCTCTATCCGTTGCCGACCCGGAGACCACACGGGAAGACGGCGTGCTGCTGCTGACCGCCGGGAGGCGCTGACATCTTCGCCGCCTTGTGCACCGGATGGCACCCAGATCATGCCTTTCGAGCTCGAAAGTGCTGTGAGTGCCGCGCATCAGCTGCCGGCCCGGCGGGGCCATCCCTCCGTGCGGCCGCGGCCGCGATTTAATTTATGGTCAGGATGCTGCTCCTTAACGCGTATAGTGGCGACCATCATGACCCGTATATCGTAGGAGCTGTCATGCCCCGCCCCTCCGCACGCGTGACCGCTGCCGCTGGCAGCATCGGCGAGCAGTTGGTTACCTGGCGCAAGCTGCAGAGGCTCACCACGGTCCAGGTCTCCGAGCGGGCGGGGATCTCACGGAATACGCTGCGCCGGGTCGAGACTGGTGACACCGGCGTCAGCCTGCAGGCCTTCCTCGGCGTTGCCCGAGCCCTCGGAGTGCTGGATGCCGTCGTGACCGCCACCGATCCTTACGAGACCGACCTCGGCCGAGCACGCGCCGACGAAACCCTGCCGAAGCGAGTACGCCAGTGAGCCGGATTCTCGCCTACCTCGAGATCGACGATCGCGTCGTCCCTGCCGGGGATGCCTACTTCAACTTTCGCCGTGGCCGCCTGACCGGCACCTTTTCCTATGATCGCGCCTACATCGCGCGGCCCGGCGCCTACGCCATCGACCCCTCACTTCGTCTCACCACGGGTTCCTGGGCGCTACCGCAAGGACTCCCCGGAGCCTTCGGCGACGCTGCTCCCGACCGATGGGCCGGAACCTGATCGCCAGGCGCCTTCGTGCCGAGGCCGGCGCCGAGGGCCGACCCGCACCTGTCCTTAACGACCGGGATTTTCTGCTCGGGGTAAGTGATGAGACTCGTCAGGGTGCAATACGTTTCAAGACAGATCAGGATGACGTCTTCCAGCACCCGGCGCCGGACGTGCCAAAACTCATCGCCCTTCCTTCTCTGTTGCACGCGGCCAACGCGGTCTCGCGCAACGAGCCGGACAACATGGAAGCGATCAAGACACTCCTGGATGCCGGAACCGGTTCGCTGGGCGGAGCCCGGCCCAAGGCGTCAGTTCGCGACGGCGACCGGCTCATGATCGCCAAGTTCCGCACCATGCCGATGACTGGAGTGTCATTGCCTGGGAAAAGACCGCTCTTGACCTGGCCGAGGCAGCGGGAATCTCCGTCCCCGGCAGACGCCTGGTCGGCATCGAAGGAAACCCTGTACTCCTGCTCGACCGATTCGACCGGGATGAAGGACGTCGGGTCGGCTACATCAGCGCCACGACCTTGCTCGAGGGCCGGGACGGGCAGCCCCGCGACTACACCGAGATCGCCGAGGCTCTCCCGGAGAACAGCTCCGCTCCCGCTGACGACCTCCGTCAGCTGTGGCGACGCATCGCATTCTCCATCGCCATCCACAACACCGACGACCACCTCCGCAACCACGGGTTCCTGCGTCACAGCTCCGGCTGGAAACTGTCACCCGCTTTTGACATAAACCCCAACCCCGACCTTGCCGGGCAGCGCGTGACCAGTATCGGCGGAGCGAGCACTCCGGCCGACGAGGTCAGCGCGCTCCTTCTCTACGCGGACAGCTTCGGCTTGACGAAGGCACAGGCACGCGTTGTCCTCCGGGAAGTCGCCGAGGCCACGGAGGACCGGCAGTCGGTCGCCCGTCGGAACGGCATCTCCACAGCGGAAATCGCTCGCTTTGGAACCGCTTTCGACCAGGCCATCAGTGCGGTGAGCCCCATCTGAACACTCACGCCGTGAGCTGTACTGGCGACCATGAGCGTCACCTTCCGGAGGCGAAAGCACAGGTTCGCATCCGGCCGGGGTGCTCAGCTCCATTTCCCTGATCTGGACATCTCTGCGCAGATTAGAAGAGGCGCATAGCGGCCGCTCGCTCGTCCCTTGGACAACCATCGATCCGGGCCGGGTCCACATCGTGGAGAACTTTCTCTCCGCCGGCTTTCACCCCGAATTCAACTCCCTCTCACCCACCCACCACGCCGGCCTGGCCGACCGGGGCATCGTCGTCTGCGGGTTCAAGCAAGGCCGCCAACCACGCTTCGTGTACTGGCCCATCGGCACCGCTCGCCCGGAGAAAATGGTCGCCGAGATCGAAAGAGCCATGTGTGCATCAGGACTCAAGGCACAAGGCCTCGCCGCCAACGCCCAGCGAACAGCCGTCCGGGCACACCGAGGACGAGGCAAGAAAGGCCAGCCCCTCCTCCCCCCGGTACGCGGTCTCTTCGATCCAGTCATCGGCGTCCCCGAACAGCAGACCACATAGGCTCCGAAAAACCTGCCCGTGTCTGTAGACCTCGAGGATCGTATCTGGGCAAGGATGCGGCAGGCTGAGGAACCGTCCGGTTTCCGGACGGCCCCTCAGCAACCCGGTCAGGTCAGCCAGGTGGCCATGAGCTTCCCGGTGCTGGACTTGATGGTGACGGCGGCACCATCGCCGATCCCGGCGCCGGCCGAGGTCTCGTAGAAGAATCTCCAGGTGTTGCTCTCCCCCTCCAGAACTTCGGGGGTTCCGTCCTCTTCGCCCGGGACATCGATCGGGTCGAAGACGGCACCGTTCGCATAGACGAACTGAATCGGTGAGGTGAGGACGGTCCAGTCCCCCCGGATCATCTGCACCTTGACGTCCACCGCATAGGCAGGGTCGCCGAGCTCCTCCTGCGTCAGATCGGTGGCTTCCGTCACCGTCACGTCGGCATCGAACTTCGTGGTGTGGATCCGCTGCACGGTCCCCATCGGCTGGGCGCCGCCACTGGTCGGTGTGCCGGCCGCATCGGTGGCGTCGGTAGTGGCCACTGCACCCGATGTTACGGTCGCGGTCGGCGAGGCACCCGCACCCTGGGCTTCTGTAGTGGACGCGGTAACGGTCGGCGAGGCGGTCGAAGTGCTGCCACACGCTGTCGCGAAAGCAAGCACAAAGACTACTGTCATTGATCTTTTGAGCACGTCGTCAGTGTATGCACGCTGCGGATCGGCGCCTTGGGCCGGCGACGGCTGGACGATCGGGCTGCGGCCTCGCCGCGTAAGCCGTCGCCCAGATTCCTTGGATGTGACGAAAAGTATTACTGTGAAACCATTTTGATGCACCGATGAATGAATGCGCCCTATCCGGTGGCGACGAGAGCCAAGACATCGCTCGGAATCGGTTCACGTGGGCACCTTGAGACCGTTGTACGCAAGAGTTGCAGGTGAAGCCGAAGGTCCCCCCGTGCGTTCCCACTCGGCGGCGGCAGGACGGGACCGAAGACATCAGGGTAAGAATGAACGCCAAATCCTTCCCTTTAGATCATCCGAACCGATTGCTGTTACTGTCCGGGCGTTTTCAGATAGATTCGATGACCCTGGAGCCCTGAATGATTCGCATACCCCTGAGACTGCAGCCGCAGCGAACTGCCGGGATCCTGGCGGCAGCCCTGCTGACGTCCGGTCTCGTGGTAGCGGCCGCCGCCGGCCCTGCCGCAGCCGGCGATGGCATGAGCACCGCCACCGGTACGCATGTGGATGTCTGGTGGAACATGAAGGGGGCCGAGAACCTCACCGAGGTCCACCAGAAGATGACTATCAAGAAGAAGACGAAATCGTCGTACTGGTCGCTCTTCTACGGGATGACGGGCGCTAGCGGCGACGCGGGCGAGCAGCAGGGCTACATGGGTCTCCAGACCGATGCCACCCGGCCCGACGGCAGTAAGGGGGAGATGGCGATCTTCTCCGTCTGGAACGCCGATGCCTTCCGCAACCAGCAAGGCCGGTGCATCACCTTCGGCGGTGAAGGCGTGGGGTTGTCCTGCCGGGCGGCAGCGGCCATCGATGTCTCCAGCACTTACAAGTTCCGGGTCAAGAAACTCGAGACTGATGCGACCGGTCAGTGGTGGGGTGGCTGGATCGACGATGTCACGGCCGGCACCTCGCTCTACCTCGGTGATCTGCACAACCGTAGCCCGTGGCTCGCGAATGACCGACTGGTCAACTTCAGTGAGTACTGGGGGACCTCGGTGCCGTGCGCTCAGGTGCCGACGAGTGCGGTCGTCTGGGCGAAACCGCAGGCCAACCCCACGAACGCGACTGCCGACAGCTACCAGTACCAGGCCGGGTACAACCAGACCGTTCATGGTGACTGCACCGACACCCAGGTCACGCCTACCAAGCTCGACGACCTGGACGCATACACGGTTTTCGCCGGGCCAGCTGCGTCCACGCTGCTCCCGACCGGCCAGCACCGTATCCAGGGCCTCGACAGCAAGTGCCTGGGAGCCGCGAACGGATCGACGACCGACGGGACTGCGGTGGATCTGTACCCGTGCACCGGCGCACCGACCCAGGACTGGACGTTCCCCGGGGACGGCACTGTTCGAGTGGGCGAAAAGTGCCTCGACGTGAAGGATCGCGGCACGACCGACGGTTCCGTGGTGCAGATCTACACCTGTAACGGCACCGTCGCCCAGCAGTGGTACTACGAAGACCGTGAGCTGGTGAACCCCAACGCCGACAAGTGCCTTGACCTGAAGGACAACTCCTCGGCCGACTACACGCGCACCCAGGTGTGGACGTGCACGGACGGGGGAAACCAGAAGTGGTCACTCGTCTGACCTCTGGTGGGTCGAAGGAGTCCTGCGGATTCCGGTAGGAATGCTCAGGTTCGGCCCCGGAGGCCAGTACGGCCACTCCTCGACGGGCTCATGGGCCGCTGAACTGGGCCAATACCTCCAGTAGGGACCGGCGGGATCGGGCCGGTCCCGCCGGCCGAGCTGCAGCGGCTGACGGGGCCGACCCCTCCTGCCCCGGTACGCGACCTCTTCGACCCGGTCATCG
Source organism: Kineosporia sp. NBRC 101731 (assembly GCF_030269305.1). Lineage (NCBI taxonomy): Bacteria > Bacillati > Actinomycetota > Actinomycetes > Kineosporiales > Kineosporiaceae > Kineosporia > Kineosporia sp. NBRC 101731. The sequence goes on along the minus strand of NZ_BSTC01000001.1, from coordinate 1,472,652 downwards.
ACATCGCCGAACAGCAGACCCCGTAGGCCCCGAAGAACATGCCCTAGATTGTGGCGATGCGCCCCGTCCGGACAACTGTCCTGCTCGGCCTCACCGCACTCCTGGCCGGTTGCGGAGAGGTAGCCGCGGACGCAGGCACACCCCCACCAACCCTGACCGCCGCGACGACAGCCCCGACGACCACCTCGTCCGTACCCCCGACCCAGGCCTGGTACACCACCGAGCCGGCGCCGTACGTGGGTGGTCACGCCACCCCGGAGACGCCGTACAGCACGGCCACCGCTACCGGCTGCCCACCCGGCGGCCTGACCTACGCCGTCGGTTTTACAGACGCGGCAATGGGTTTGCGCGTCACCGGGCTGACGGTGAAGAACTGTGGTTCGGCCGTCCGGACGGTGAAGGGCTACCCCGACCTGACCGTGGTCGACGAGTTCCAGCGTCCGCTGGACGTGACGGTCGAACATGGTGAGGCCGCCGCGACCGGCATGTCGTCGCCCCGGCCGAGCACCTTCCGGCTGGAGCCGGGCCAAGAGCTCTCGTCGGCCCTCTCCTGGCGCAGCACTGTCACCCTCAGCGAGGACGACCGGTCGGCGAAGGCGGGTGGCGTGCGGCTGACGTCCGGAAAGCTGGAGCAGATGTTCATGGCGTATCTGGACATCGGCTCGACCGGTGATGTCTATGTCAGCGCGTGGGACCGGCCCGCCACGGAGTAGAGGTCGACGGTCCAGCCGGCTCAGGGCGTCCGCCCAGCAGGGAACACACCTCCACCCAAAATTCACCGCTCCCATGGCACTTCCTGCCAGGACCAGTGACCCCGCGCAATTATCGGTAACAGCTCCGAAGTGCGGAGCCAGGCCTTGGTTACCACCAGCCTGAACGGATGTCCGGACAACCGGACCCCTTGTCCGACAAGCAAAGTTGACCGTTCTGCCCGGTGGGGGCCACTTGCCGCCGCAGGTGGTGCCGAGTGGCCACCCCGGGCCCGACGAAAGTCCTGTTGGCACTCGCCTGAAGGTTCGGGAGGATCAAACCGGATCAAACAATCCGAGAGGAGCGGTCCAGGCGATGACCGAAGCCATGACCGACGTAACCCCGACCCGTACGGCCCCGGCGGCCGGCGAAAAGCCCCTCACCGATGAGGAGCTCACCGCAATCGACGCCTACTGGCGCGCCGCCAACTACCTGTCGGTTGGCCAGATCTACCTGCTCGACAACCCGTTGTTGCACGAGCCACTGGTAGCTGAGCACATCAAGCCCCGCCTACTGGGCCACTGGGGCACCACCCCGGGCCTGAACCTGATCTACGCGCACATGAACCGCGTGATCAAGCAGCGCGACCTCAACGCGATCTACATCACCGGCCCGGGCCACGGCGGCCCCGGCCTGGTGGCGAACGCGTACCTCGAAGGCACGTACAGCGAGGTCTACTCGCACATCACCGAGGACGAGACCGGACTGCGAAAGCTGTTCCGTCAGTTCTCTTTCCCCGGTGGCATTCCGAGCCATGTGGCACCCGAGACGCCTGGATCGATCCACGAGGGCGGCGAGCTGGGATACGCCCTGGTTCACGGGTACGGCGCGATCTTCGACAACCCCGACCTGATCGCCCTGACGGTGGTCGGTGACGGTGAGGCCGAGACCGGCCCGCTGGCGGCGAGCTGGCACTCCAACAAGTTCGTCGACCCGCGCCGTGACGGCGCGGTGCTGCCGGTGCTGCACCTGAACGGCTACAAGATCGCCAACCCCACCCTGCTCGCCCGGATCCCGGAGACGCAGCTGGTGGCGCTGATGGAGGGTTACGGCCACAAGCCGTACCTGGTCACCGGCGATGACCCGGCGCAGGTTCACCAGGCCTACGCCGCGGCGCTCGAGGCCGCGCTCGACGACATCGAGCGCATCCAGACCGACGCCCGCACCGGTGTCACCCACGAAGAGCCCCCGGCCTGGCCGATGATCGTGCTGCGCACCCCCAAGGGCTGGACCGGCCCGAAGGTCGTGGACGGCCATCAGGTCGAAGGCTCGTGGCGGTCGCACCAGGTGCCGCTCACGGGTACCCGGAAAGACGCCAACCACCGCGGTCAGCTCGAGGAGTGGCTGCGTAGCTACCGCCCCGAGGAGCTGTTCGGACCCGACGGTTCGCTGCTGCCGGAGCTGGCCGCCCTGGCCCCCGAGGGCAACCGGCGCATGAGCGCCAACCCGCACGCCAACGGCGGTCTGCTCACGAAGGCCCTGCGTCTGCCCGACTTCCGTGACTACGCGGTCGACGTGAAGACGCCGGCCACCACGTCGAGCGAGGCCACCCGCCAGATGGGTATCTGGCTGCGTGACGTGATGAAGGCCAACCCGACCAACTTCCGGCTGATGGGGCCGGACGAGGTCGCCTCCAACCGGCTCTCCCCGGTCTTCGAGGTCACGGACCGGGCCTGGAACTCCGGCACGATCGAGGGTGACGACCACCTCGACCCGAGCGGCCAGGTGATGGAGGTTCTCTCCGAGCACCTCTGCCAGGGCTGGCTCGAGGGCTACAACCTGACCGGCCGGCACGGCCTGTTCACCTGCTACGAAGCCTTCATCCACATCATCGACGCGATGTTCAACCAGCACGCGAAGTGGCTGAAGACGACGTCGGAGATCCCGTGGCGGCGCCCGATCCCGTCGCTCAACTACCTGCTGACGAGCCACGTCTGGCGCCAGGACCACAACGGGTTCTCGCACCAGGACCCCGGTTTCATCGACCACGTGGTGCAGAAGAAGGCAGAGGTCGTCCGGGTCTACCTGCCGCCGGACGCGAACACCCTGCTGTCGGTCACCGACCACGTCCTGCGCAGCACCAACTACGTCAACGTCATCGTGGCGGGCAAGCAGCCGGCCCTGAACTACCTGACGATGGACGAGGCGATCGCGCACTGCACGCGGGGTCTGGGCATCTGGCCGTGGGCGTCGAACTGCGAGGACGAGCCCGACGTGGTGATGGCCTGCGCCGGTGACATCCCGACCCTCGAGACCCTGGCCGCGGTCGACCTGCTGCGCCAGTACGTGCCGGAGCTGAAGGTCCGCGTGATCAACGTGGTCGACCTGATGCGCCTGCAGTCGGAGTCGGAGCACCCGCACGGTCTGTCGGACAACGAGTTCGACGCGCTGTTCACGGCCGACAAGCCGGTGGTGTTCGCCTACCACGGCTACCCGACCCTGATCCACCGGCTCACCTACCGGCGCCGGAACCACAACAACATCCACGTCCGCGGGTACAAGGAGGAGGGCACCACCACGACGCCCTTCGACATGGTGATGCTCAACGACCTGGACCGGTTCCGGCTGGCCATGGACGTCATCGACCGGGTGCCCGCGCTCGGCAGCAGCCGGGCCGTGCTCCGTCAGAAGCTCGACGACTTCCGGATCGCCGCCCGGGCCTACACCCGGGAACACGGCGAGGATGCCCCGGAGATCGCCGACTGGTCCTGGCCCTACAGTGACAGCGACGCAAGCGGTAGCACGGAGCAGGAGTAACAACGATGCACGTACTGGTGGTCAACGCGGGCTCGTCGAGCCTCAAGGTCCGTCTCCTCGGGGATGCGGACGAGGTGATCGGCACCGTAGACCTGCCGGCAGACACATCCGGCTTTGATGTGGCCGAACTGTCTGCGGCACTGAACAAATGGCCGAGACCGCAGGCCGTTGGCCACCGGTTCGTGCACGGCGGCACGCAGTTCAGCGGGCCCGCCCGGATCGACGACGAGGTGATGGAGCAGCTGCGGGGCACCATCCCGCTCGCCCCGCTGCATCAGCCGAAGTCGCTCGCGGGGGTGGAGGCAGTGACCCAGTTGCTGCCTGACGTACCCGCGGTCGCCTGCTTCGACACGGCGTTCCACACGACGCTGGCCCCCGGCGCCTACACCTACGCGGTGCCGGCGCAGTGGCGGGAGACCTACGGCATCCGCCGTTACGGGTTCCACGGTCTCTCCCACGCCTACGCGTCGGCCCGGGCCGCTGCTCTGGCCGGGCGTCCGGTGTCGGAACTGCGCACGGTGGTGTGCCATCTGGGTGCCGGTGCCTCGCTCTGCGCGGTCGCCGGGGGCAACAGCGTGGACACCACCATGGGGTTCACCCCGCTCGAGGGGCTGGTCATGGCCACCCGCTCGGGCACGGTCGACCCGAACATCGTGCTCTGGCTGCAGCAGCAGGCCGGCCTGTCCGTCGAGGACGTGGCCCAGGGCCTGGAGCGGGAGGGCGGCCTGCTCGCCCTGTCCGGCAGCAACGACATGCGGGACGTGGAGGACGGCTTCGAGAAGGGTGACGAGCGCTCGATCCTGGCGCTCGAAACCTACGTGCACCGGCTGATCAGCAGCATCGGCTCGATGATCGCGTCAGCCGGCGGCATCGACGCGCTCGTCTTCACCGGCGGGGTCGGCGAGCACTCGCCGATCATCCGCGGCCAGGTGGCCACAGCGCTCGGCTGGGCCGGGCTCACGGTCGACAGCGCCCTGAACGAGCAGGCCCACAGCGACCTGGAGATCAGCGCCGAGAACGCGACGGCACGCACCTTCGTCATCACCGCCCGCGAAGATCTGCAGATCTCCGGTGAGGTCCGCGGCCTCCTCGGCTGATCCACCACCGCTCACCCGTTCGTGATCATGCAGCGTGTCCCCGGGGACGCTCTGCATGATCACGAACTTTTTTATTGCTTGAGGACGCGGATGCGCACCGATCGCGGTCGGCTCACCTTCCAGCCCGCGCACCCCAACTGTTCAGCCGAATCTCTCCAGTAACAGAAGTTCAGGGCGTGTCGCTCGGACCACGGTCACTGTGTGTCGAGAGAATGGCCTCTCATGATCGCTAGGAGTAGCTGAACGCCTGAGGGGGCCACCGCCGTGATCGACGTGGACGTGCTGTCGACCGCGGCAGGACTGCAGGAGTTCGACGCCGCGACCGTGGCCGCGTACTGCCAGACCGACGAGGCCCGGGTGATGCTCGTGCTGGACGAGCACGGTGATCTCTTCACCAAGCGGATCCCCCGCCACCAGGCCCACCCCGCCTCGCCGCGCTACCGGGTGCTGCATCCCGACGCCCTGGCTCACCGCATCACCTCCGTCTCCTCGCCGGTCCCCCCGCCGTCGCTGGACCTCACCGACCCCGCCCTCGATGACTTCGGCGACCACCCGGAGAGCCACCGCCCCCCTCAGCCGACGGTGACCGCGCCACTCGAGGAACCTCGTCCTCAAGCATCATTGCCCTCCGAACCACTGCCCTCCGAACCACTGCCCACGCGACCGACGCGTTCACGCCCGCGGCCCCCGCGCTCCACGCCCCGGGCCCGTCGCCCCGAACGCGGCGACCAGCCCCGTAACCGTTCTACAACAAGCGGTTTCACCAGTGGTGGTTACACGAGCGGCGGCTACACGTCGGCTGGTGCGAGCGCTCCGCCCGCCGGTGGGCCGACCGGCGACTCCCCGACCCGCGGCCGTGGTCAGGCGCCCGGCCGGGCATCGGCCCACGGCAAGAACCCGACACCGCCCGGAAACTCGGTGCAGCACGGAAACTCCTTGCCCGAAAAGGATCTGCCGACCGGCGCCAACCCCTCGTCCGGAGAGAACCTCGCCATCGCGGACGACTCCGCGATCGTCGGGAAGCCCGGCCGGGCCCGCGCATCCGGCAAAGCCCGAACCACGGGCGCTTCCTCGCGCACCCGGCAGCCCCGGAGATCGGCCGACCCCGCCGGCCCGGCTCCCTGGCAGCCGCCGGCACCGGCGTCCTCGGACGACCCGCGCGACGACACCTCCTGGGCACCGGGCGCCGGCCAGCCCTCCCCGGGCACCGCATCCCCCGCCTTGGCGAGCGATGCGCTCGCTTCGCCGATGTCCCCGTCGGGCCCCGAGGCCCCCGCTCCGTTCCCCCCGGCTCCGGCGGAGCCGACCCGATCGGGCCGGTCGACCCGATCGGCCCGCTCAGCCGGATCAGCCGGATCAGCCGGATCAGCCGGATCAGCCGGGTCCCGTTCATCCCGATCGCACGTGGCCTCCACCCCACCGGCCCGCTCGGCCGGCTCGACCCCGTACCCGCAGGAATCCCCGTCGCCCGCGTTCCCGCGGATGCGCCGATCCCGCTCTGCCCCTCAGAGGCCGCTCCCCTCGGGTGCGCATCCGCAAGACCTGTCCCTCGCGGAGCCGTCCCCGCAGGACCTCTCCGGGGACTCTCCGGCGGCCCCACCCTCGTCCTTCCTTTCCGCTCCGCCCCCGCAGGCCCCGTTCCATGCGGCCTCATTCCCCCAGGTCTCACTTCCACCCACCCCGGTGACCCGCACCCCACGCAACGATCCGCCGCCGGACCCGGCGCTCCGCCGGACGCGCACGCCTCGCGCCCGCTCGCCTCAGCCCGGGTCGGCACCTCGCCCCTCCCACTCTGCGGCCCCGGCTCCGCCGACTTCCCACGCCTCTCCCGTCAACCGCGGCCCCCGGACCACCCGGACGTCGCAGCCGACCCGGCAGCCGCTCCCCGCACCAGGTGCGCCGGGCGCGTCCGGTGCGCCGATCGTCCGCAGTATCCGCAGCGGTCACGAGGGACTCGACCGGCTGGAGGTGATCCACTCCCGCGACCCGGAACCCGAGCCCGATCCACGCATCGCCACCGCCGAGAACTCCCTGCTGGCCTGCGCCGGGGAGAACGATCCGGAAGCCCGGCACGCCCTGGCCTCGGCCGCCATGAGCAATCTCGGCGAGTGCGTGCCCAACATTCCGCGGGACGGCGAACTGCACACGGCTGCACTTCCACCTCGGCTGCGATTCGCCCTCACTCTGGCAACACTCACGTTGATCGAGAGCACCGGACAACCCATCGCCCGGAAACTCCTGATCTCCGCCTACGACGACGCGACGGCTCTGGCCCAGGAGTTTCTTCCGTCCCGCCAGGCTGATCTGATCTCCCGCTTCCGGGCATTGGCATCTGGCCGTTCGGCGGATTTACCACTTGCCTGAACGGAACCGAAAGTCCACTGACATCGTTATACCCCGAAGATACTCGCGAGTTATTTCCGACCCCCGGCGGAAAGTTCTCGCAGCCCCCCTGATCAGGCATTCTGTTATCTGGAAGAGTGTCCGCCAGAAGGATTCAGCGAGGACGGATCCGCTATTATCGGCCACCTCGCGCACCTGACGACGAGAAGGATGCGACTGCTGTGGCGACAGGAAAGATCCTGCGGTTCGACGAAATTCGTGGGTACGGCTTCATTGCGCCGGACTCGGGTGGGGAAGACGTCTTTCTTCACGCGAATGCGTTGCTTGCGGAAAAGCACCAGTACCAGCCGGGCGTTCCGGTGGAGTTCGACGTGATCGAGGGTGAGCGCGGCCTCAAGGCGACGGCGGTGCGGGTGGTCAAGGGTCGTTCGGGAGTTCCCGCACCGGTCGCGAAACCGGCTCCCATGCCCTCGCCCGCGATGCAGGCCGCGGCCACGCACGGCCCGGTCAGCCCGGTCGCCCCGGCCCCGTCGCCACCCGCGCCGGCTCCCCCGCAACCGCATCCCGCGTCCCCTGTTCCCGGTGCTCCCGGTGCTCAGCCGCACACCAGCGGGGCCAACGGCTCGGTGGTCACTGCCACCCCACCGGTGGTGACCCCGGCCACCGTGGCCGCCGCGTCCCACGCCCCGGCGACCATCGCCCCGCAGCGCACGGCGAACGGCGCGAGCCCGGCCCCGGTGCTGAGCGCGATGAACGGCACCGCTCCGGTCAACGGTGCCTCCCCCGCCCATCTACCGCTCACGCCCGATGCGCTCGGCGTCGAGGTGGTGGAGCTGTGTCTGGAGTCGGTGCCCAGCCTGACCGGTGAGCAGATCATCCAGCTGCGCCGCGCGGTGGTCACGATGGCCCGGCGACACGGCTGGGTGGGCGAGTAGAGCTATTTCAGCCGGAGCTTCTCACCGAGGATGGGCGCCAGGAACTTGGCGTAGACCTGGGTGACGTGGCTGTCGTCCTGGTAGACGAGCATGTCGCCGACGACGGTGGGGCAGCCCTTCCGGGCACAGAACCAGGGCATCGGATCGACGACCGTGCCACCGATGTCCTCGAACATCTCCCTGAGCAGCTTGCGCCGGTCGGGGGCCGTGGTGGCCTGGCGTTCGCTGGCGGCGCACTCCGATATCTGGGTGGGCTTGGTCGAGAGGCACTCCGGCACGTTCACCTTCGGCCAGGCGCTGTCGTCCAGGTAGACCACCTTGGCGCCCGAGGCCTGGATCGCCTCGGCGTTGCGGCGCCAGCCGTCCACCCAGCGCTCGTCCTGTGATCCGTCACCGTTCAGGGCCTCGCCGCCGTCCGCGTTCGCCGACATCACCACCAGGGCCGGCTTCATCTGGTTGATCCGGGCGATGGTGTTCTTCCGCCACTGGATGCACTCGGTGTAGTTGCGCTTCACCAGCTCCAGGTAGATCGTGACGTCGGCCGCGGTGCAGGCACTCTTGGTGAAGCTCGCCAGGCGCCACTTCTTCTGCTTCGAGATCTGATTCATCGCCGGCCACCACTGCGCGGCGTGCGAGTCACCGAACAGCACCACCTCTCTCTTCGAGGAGGCGTCGCCGAAGTTCTCGCACGAGCGAGGGGCGGTCACCCCCTCGAGCTCGCGGTGGCAGCCGTCGAAATAGACCGGCGGCAGGTCGCGCGCCGCACCCTCCAGGCTCGGCGTGAGGTTCTTCGGGAGCGCATCGTTCTTCACGGCCGCGGTGAGCCGGCGTTCCAGCTGTCTCTCCCGGGCCGTCGTACTGCCGGTCAGCTCCACCCGGCCGGCGTTCACCGTGCCGTGCGGGGTGCGGTCGGGAAGCACCGGGAGCAGGAGGGCCAGCACCGCGGCGACGGCCATCAGACACAGCCCGGTGATGGCATTGCGGCCCCAGCCGGAGCGTTCGCGACCGACCTCGTGCATGGGCCGCTCCACCATCGCGAAGCTGATCACGGCCATCAGGTAGGCGCAGCCGGCGGCGACGAGCTTCTTTCCGGTGCCGAAGTCCTCGTCCAGTGCGTACGGGCCGATGAGCAGCACCGGCCAGTGCCAGAGATACCAGGAGTAGGAGCGGGCCCCGACGGCCCGCATCGCACCGTGGCTGAGCAGGCGTCCGCTCGCGGCCCGGCCCGCGGCGATCACCAGGAACGCGCCCATCACCGGCAGCCCGGCGTGATAGCCCGGGAACGGGGTGCGGTCGTCGAAGTTCACGGCGGCGGCCACGATCATGATCAGGCCGACCAGCCGCAGCATCGTGGCCAGCGGATCGGGCAGCCGGGGCGTGTGCGGCAGGGCGAGCGCGAGCAGGGCACCGGCCCCGAGTTCCCAGGCCCGGGTCGGCGCACCGAAGTAGGCCCAGTTGGCGAGCTGGCCGGTGGAGATCACCGACCAGGCGAACGAGGCTGCGGTGATCAGCGTGATCACCGCGACGAAGGCCCACCGGCGTTTCACCAGCACTGCCGTGATCAACAGCAGCAGCGGGATGACCAGGTAGAACTGCTCCTCCACGCCGAGCGACCAGAAGTGCTGCAGCGGGGAGGGGAGATCGCCCTCGCCGCGGTACTGCGTGCCGGTCGCGGCCAGGCGGTAGTTCAGCACGTAGCCGGTGGCCGCCAGGCCGTCGGTGGCGATGTCTTTCAGCCGCACCGAGGGCAGCCACCACCAGGCTGCGAGCAGCGTGGCAACGGTCGTCAGCGTGGCCGCGGGCAGCAGCCGCATCGCACGGCGGGCGTAGAAGCGGCCGATGTGCAGACGTCCCGTGGCCTCCACCTCGCGGGCCAGGTGGCCGGTGATGAGGAATCCGGAGATGACGAAGAAGACGTCGACGCCCACGTAGCCGCCACTGAACGAGCTGACGCCGCAGTGGTAGAGCACCACCAGGATGATCGCGATCGCCCGCAGCCCCTCGATGTCCGGCCGGAACTCGGGCCGGGCCGCGCGGGGCCGGGGATCGATCTTCTCGGGCGAGAGCGTGGTTCCGAGAACCGTCGATGCGAGAGGCACGCACCGGTTATCGACACGTCGGGCCCCGGCCTGAGCCCTCACGCGCAGAGCATCCCTGATCCGTTCGGGTGATCCAGGTAGTCAACGCTTCAAGTTCGCGCTGCCCCGAACGGGTGGTCAGGGCGCGAGGGTGAGAGTGCTCTTCCGGACCTCGATGTGAGCTCCCTGCGACGTCAGCGAGCGCGACCCGTCGGCCCGGTTCACGCCCACGGTCGCCGCGAAGCCGGCGTCGTGCTCCACCACCGTGCCGGTGAAGCTGACGGAGTCGCCGGCCCGCACCTGGTACGGGGACTCCGGTGGAGGACCGACCAGTTGCACCCAGACGCGGTCGCCCTCGGTACCGACCCAGAACCCCTCGTCCGCGTCCACCGACTGCACCGGCACCGCGCGGGCGGTGGCGCGGTCGCCGACGTAGGTGTCCAGGTCTTTCGTGTCGCCCGCGAGCGGCAGGATCTGCTCACCGGTCGAGTAGATGCTGCCGACCGGCTGACGGCTGTTCCGGGTGGGCCCGGGATCGGCCGGTCGTTCGTCGGGTTCCTCCGTCGATCCGCCCGGCGCGGTGGCCGTTCCGGCATAGGGGATCCCGGGGTTGGTCGTCTCGCTCTCGACCGAACCCCTGATGTCGCCGCTGCCGCCGTATCCACGCGCCACGAGGAACAGCAGGGCGGCGCCGGCGAACAGGATGATGAACAGCCAGCCCCGACTGATGGAGTTCACTTCGGCATCGAATCATGTCGGGACACTTGGTGCACATGTCCTGGCCGTCGTGTCCTCGGGTGCCGGGGCGGTTCGAGGGCGTGTCCCGTCCCGCACCGCCCTGGCGATGTCGGGAGGCCGGGCTCCCGGCCAGGGGTTTCCCGGGAGCCGGCCCTGGTTCCGGGATTTGTGCGGGGTGCGTGCGGGGTGCGTGGACCGGGGTGCACGACAACCGCGGCGCTCCTCGCCGGTCAGGCCGGTCAGGCCGGTCAGGTCCGGGGGTATGGCGGGGCGAGGTAGATCCGCATCGGCAGGTACCGACCGTCCGGGGTGGCCCAGTCCGCGACCCTCCGGTCTGCCTGCTGCCAGCCGAGGCGCTCGTACAGGGCCACGGCCGACCCGCCGTCCTCCACCACGTCGAGCATCAGCAGCCGGTCGTGGTCACGGGCCCACGCGCGAGCCTCCTCCAGCAACCGTTCGCCCAGGCGCAGTCCCCTTCCCCGGGCGGCCGGGGCGACGAACAGTCGGGAGACGCCCGCGAGTTCCGACTCGGTCCGGCCGGTGGACCGTGCCAGGTCCGTCACCGCGGGATCGTCGACACCCGTCACGACACAGAGGTGCCCCAGGACGAGGCCGTCTGTTTCCACCGCCACCCAGGCCGTGACGGTTCCCGGCGGGCTCAGCCATTTCTGGGGGTCGTCCGGCCAGAGCAAGGGATAGCCGTCCCGCTCGTGCACCCGGCGGAGCTGTACGGCCGTGGCCCTCACATCGGTTTCGGCACGCGGACGCACGACGACGGGTTCCTGGGGCATCTATCCTCATGACGGTTCCGGGGGTGAGTGCCAGGAAATTGTCGGGGACGAGACCTCACGTTCGGGTCTTGGGGTGCGTTTACCTATTGTGAAGCGAGAACCTTTCGAGCGCGTGGTCGAGCGCCACGGGCCCACCGTCCTGCGGGTCTGTCGTGCGGTCGTCGGCCCGATCGCTGCCGACGATGCCTGGTCAGAGACCTTTCTCGCCGCGCTGAGGGCCTATCCCCGGCTGGCTCCCGACAGCGACGTCGAGGCCTGGCTGGTCACCATCGCCCATCGCAAGGCCATCGATCAGATCCGGTTGGCCTCGCGCCACCCCATGCCGGTGCCCGAGCTCCCGGCCGGGACTGATCCTCCCGACGATCCACCCGACATCGACGAGATCGTGCTGGGCCACACCATCGCTCAGGGACGCGGGACCGAGCTGAACGGGGTTGAGGTGGTCGGCGCCGTACCGAACGCCGATCACATGCTCGATCCGTGGCCGGCCGTGCTGGCCCTGCCCCTACGACAACGCCAGGCCGTCGCATATCACCATGTGGCAGGGCTTCCCTATGCCGAGGTCGCCGCCATCCTCGATTGTTCGGTGGCCGCCGCCCGCCGGGCCGCTGCTGACGGTATCGCCACGCTGCGAAACATCTTTCAGCCCCAGCCGCCTGCCGTGACATCGGAGCCGTCGTGACCAACCACCACGTCCTGAACGTTTTTCACCATCGCGCCGAGCTTTCGACCCGCAAGGAGGCCGCCATGCTGCCCACCACCGACGAGACGTTCCCTGAAAAGACATCCGAGCTCGACGCGGTGGAGATGAGTGCCGTCGAGCATGCACTGACCGACCTGCTCGACCGTGGACTCACCGAGCATGGGAAGGGCTTCGGGCCCGGCGCCGCTCCTGCGGATCAGCAGGCCGTGTTGCGAGCGCGGCTCGCCCGTGCGGCCGGTGAGCACGACCTGCTCGATGTCGCCTACCGCACGATCGATACGGAGCTGGGCCCGTTGCTGCTGGCGGCGACGCCGCAAGGGCTGGTCCGGGTGGCATTCGCGGTGGAGGGTCATGAGAAGGTGCTGACCGACCTGGCCGATCGTGTCGGGCCGCGGGTTCTTCATGCTCCGGCGCAGCTCGACCTGGCCGCTCACCAGATCGACGAGTACCTGCACGGGGGGCGGCAGCACTTCGACCTCATGCTCGATCTTCGCTTGGCCTCCGGCAGCTTTCGGCACAGCGTGCTCACCCACCTGCAGACTCTCGCGTACGGCAGCACAGCCAGTTACGCCGCGGTCGCGGTGGCCGCGGGCAGCCCCAAGGCCGTGCGAGCCGTGGGCACGGCCTGCGCCCGGAATCCCCTGCCGGTCGTGGTCCCGTGCCACCGGGTGGTGCGCAGCGACGGCACGATGGGTCAGTACGTCGGCGGGCCGGCTGCCAAGCAGACGCTGCTGCAGCTGGAATCGTCTGGCACAACGCCCTAGGTGACAGGAGAAGAGGCAGGCGGCCGGGGTCCGATCTAGGGTCGCATCATGATGACGGATGCTGCCTTCGCCCATCGTCGGCGCGCGAGAATCGTTGTTGTGGGGGCGGGCTTCGCCGGGTTCGAGGCTGCCCGTGGGCTGAGCCGAACCGCAGGTGAGGCCGTCGAGATCGTCCTGATCAACCCGACCAACTACTTCCTCTACCTGCCGCTCTTGCCCGAGGTGGCGGCCGGGGTGCTGGATCCCCGCCGGATTACGGTGTCCCTGTCACAGACGCTGCCGAAGGTGCGGCTCGTGCTCGGATCGGTGGAGGGCATCGACCTCAAGGCCCGGGCGGTGACCTATGTCGATGCCGAGGATCAGAAGGGCACGCTGGGCTACGACCGGCTCGTGATCGCCGCGGGCAGCGTGAACAAGTTGCTGCCCGTGCCGGGTGTGGACGAATACGCCCACGGTTTCCGGGGCATCCCCGAGGCGGTCTACCTGCGCGACCACATCGTCCGGCAGATCGCGCTCGCCGACACCACCGACGATCAGGCGGAGCGTGACCAGCGATGCACCTTCGTCGTGGCCGGTGCCGGGTACACGGGCACAGAGGTAGCGGCGCAGGGCCCTCTGATCACGGATGTCCTACTGGCCGACCGGCCCCGGCTGGCGGGTCAGAAGGTGCGATGGCTGCTGCTCGACACCGCGGAGCGGGTACTCCCCTCGCTCGATCAGCGACTGTCGAAGTCTTCAGACCGGGTGCTGCGCCGCCGCGGTGTCGAGGTGATGATGGGCGAGTCGGTGAAAGAGGCCACACCCGAGGGGGTTCTGCTCACCAACGGAGACTTCGTGCGCACCCGCAGTCTGATCTGGTGCGTCGGTGTGCAGCCCGACCCACTGGTATCCGACCTCGGTCTGCCGGCCGATAAAGGACGCCTCGTGGTTGACGAATACCTCAACGTTCCGGGGCATCCCGAGATCTTTGCGTGCGGCGACATTGCCGCCGTCCCCGACCTGACCCGGCCCGGCGAGGCCACGGCCATGACTGCCCAGCACGCCACCCGTCAGGGCAAACGCGCCGCGGCCAACGTCGCGGCCTCCTTCGGGCACGGCGAGCGCAAGGCCTACAAGCACCACGACCTGGGCTTCGTCGTTGACCTCGGCGGCACGCAGGCAGCTGCGAACCCGTTGCGGATCCCCCTGTCCGGCCTCCCCGCCAAGGCCGTGACCCGTGGCTACCACCTGCTCTCGATGCCGGGTAACCGCGTCCGCACCGCCACCGAGTGGGCCCTCAATTCCGTGCTTCCCCGGGAATCCGCCGAACTGGGCCTGGTCCGGGCCCACGCCGTGCCCCTCGATTCCGCCTCCCCCGAAATTCCACGCCGCTGAGCACTTTCGACGATTCAGCAGCCGGGCATCCCGCCCGACTGCGAGGCGCTATGGCGATGCGGTGGGTCCCGGCTGAGGTGGAGTGCGGGTGACATCCGGCGCCGCTCCTGATGAGGCGCCGCACCCGATGAACTGCGTCAGCGGCTTCCTGCCGCCCTCCCCGGCTGTCTCCTCCCGGTGGCAACCGAGGAGGTTTTGCATGATCACGAACGGATGGTGAGCGCCGAGGGATGCTGGCGCGGCCCAGTACCGTCGTACCCGTGGAATCCGTAGTCAGCCCCGTCGACGGCACGCGCATCGTCTACCGCACCTTTCCGTGCGACTCAGGTGACGAGACTGCTCCGACCGTGCTGATGTCCCACGGCACCGCGTTGTCCCAGGCCATCTGGCGGGGCTTCGGCTACGTCCGCGCCCTCACCCGCACGCATCGGGTGATCACGGTGGACCTCCGGGGCCACGGGCGGAGCGAGGGCCCGCACCAGGCGACGGCCTACGGCATGGATTCGTTCGTCACGGACCTGGTCGCGGTGCTGGACCAGACCGGGACCGCAACGGCGGACTACGTCGGTTACTCCCTCGGGGGGCGCGTCGGGTTCTCCCTGGCCGCCACCCACCCGGCCCGGCTGCATCGATTCGTCAGCATCGCCGGCGCCGCGAGCACGGCCCGGGGCACGTTCGACCAGGTCTTCTTCCCCGGCTGCATCGCGGCCCTGGAGAAAGAGGGGATGGACGGTTTCCTCCGGGGCTGGCAGTCCCACACCGGTGCACCGCTCGACGCCGCCACCCGCCACGCCTTCTCCGCGAACGATCCCGTGGCACTCGCTGCCTACATGTCCCGTGCGGAAGAAGATCCGGGTGTGAACGACGAGACGCTGCAACGCTTCGCCGTACCGACGCAGATGATCGTCGGTTCCCTGGACCTCGAACGCGTAACGGCTGCGCGCCATGTGCACGAAGTGCTGCCAGGTGCACGACTTCTCGTGGTGGACGGCGCCACACACGGCACGATCCTGAGGGAACCGCGCACGCTGGGGACGGTGACGGACTTCCTCGCGCCGGCCTGAATCGCTCCGGTGCCCCCGAACCGCTCCGCAACCCCCGAACCGCTTCACGCGAATCGTTTCAGCAAGCGTCCGAAGAGGCTTGTGAATCGTTGCACGAGCGTGACAAGCCGGTGAATCGCTTCGCCGTTGACCGTTTCGTGCAGCGATCTGCGCGAAGCGATGCACCCACAACGTCCCGATGAACAACCCGTTCAGACCGGTGAACAGCAGCCGTCGGACGGTGATCGCCCTGCCGCCAGGGACGACATGAGTGCAGGTCAGAGCCCCATCGAGAGACTCCCGCCAAGGCCGCGAACCACCTCGTGGCCGCCATCCGAGGCAAACCGTTTCACCTCGGGTCACTCACCCCTGAAGCACCTCTGAACAAGTTTCGGAGCGAAGGGCTTGAACAATTGCTGACTCGGTTAGTAAGGTCTAACCACTCGATCGGCCGAGGGGCTGGTCACTGCAGTACAGCGGAGGTTTCCCATGGCTGAGCTTTCTCGTCTCCCCGTCCCCGTCGCCGACGTGTGGGAGTGGCAGTACCAGGGTTCGTGCCGCGAGGCCGACCCCCAGCTCTTCTTCCACCCCGAGGGTGAGCGTGGCCCGGCCCGTCACAAACGTGACGCAGCAGCGGTCGCCGTGTGCGCCGGCTGCCCGGTCATGCAGCAGTGCCGTGAGCACGGCCTGTCGGTGCGCGAACCGTATGGCGTGTGGGGCGGCCTCACCGAGGAAGACCGCGAGAGCATCTACACGGCCGAGCGCAAAGAGCGTCGTGAAGCCCGCAAGGAAGCTCAGCTGCGCGCAGCCAGCTGACACCAGCACGTCCCGCTGAGCAGTAACCAGTACCCAGAAGTGCCAGAACCTGACAGCCGAGTCGAGCCCGTTCGGGGCCGCACCAGGGTCACGTGAACGGCCAGCACCATCGCAGGGCAGCAAC
Source organism: Kineosporia sp. NBRC 101731 (assembly GCF_030269305.1). Classification (NCBI taxonomy): domain Bacteria; kingdom Bacillati; phylum Actinomycetota; class Actinomycetes; order Kineosporiales; family Kineosporiaceae; genus Kineosporia; species Kineosporia sp. NBRC 101731. The sequence goes on along the minus strand of NZ_BSTC01000001.1, from coordinate 1,456,339 downwards.
ACCCCCACGGCAGGCGTCCTGAAGGCGGCGCACTCCACGGGCAAAAACCAGAGCGGCACGAAATGCCTGAGGGAACACGATGAGGGCCACTCGACCCGAGCCGGTGTTCTCCCGACCAGGGGCCAGCACGGGAGTCGTGCGGCACCGACCAGATAGTTAAGAAAATATGGGACGAGCTCCTGGGCCCGCGATCTAGGTCGCCGGACCGGTGGAGCCACCAGAAGAGGTGCGCCCGCCCCTGAAGCGGGCCACCTCTCCTCACACCTTGAACAGGAACCACCCGCGGCCAGTGATGCGGCCGCCCCGGGGACGGTCATCCGCAGCGAACCAACAGCCTGTCCATGGACCTCTCCCCCATGGTCAGGGGAGAACTGACGGAACGCGCGAGCCGGGCCGCTGCTGGAGTCGCCGAAACACTGGCTGCGGGTTCACCTCAGAGAAATTCACACCACAGAGGATCGAGACGAGCGCAGCGCCGGGTCATTCTCCGGCGGTGTACTCCCAGTGCCACGGCTCGTAAGGGCCGCCGCCACCGGACTTCGCCCAGTCGGGGTTGTCCCAGCCGTACGACGCCGCATTGTCGACGAGCCACTGGAAGCGCGCACCGCTACCGGTCTCGACGCCGTCACACATGTCGACAGCCAGGCCCCAGCCGTGCTCGCTGGTACCGGGAACTGCCGCGAGTGTGGGTTTGCGGGCCTTCACCGAGTACTGCTGGCTGAGCGAGCGGTACGAGTCGGTCAGACACATGTCGTCGCCGAACTGCTGCTTGTACGCGATGTTGAGCTTCGCCAGGGCGACTGCGGCATCGGCGCGCAAACGGTGGTTCGTGTCCCACAGCGTGCAGAGCGAGCTGTCGGGGAGCTGACCGTTGCTCGCGGTGCTCGTGGTCGGCACACCGCTGCACCCGGGCAGCACGGAGCGCTCGCCCGAGCGTGAGGCCCGGTCGACGATGATCGTCTTGGGTGCGGCGAGCAGGTCGGGCGTCTCGGCCGAGACCGAGTCGGTCATGACGACCTTGAGGGTCGCGACCCCCACACCCGCGGCATCGGCCCGGGTCGGGAAGGCCACCGTGCTGACACTGGCGACCGTGCTGCTGATCTGGTTGACCTTCGCCTGCGGCATCGGGTCGGCCATCGCACCACTGATGGGCGCGGCGATCGTGGCGATGCCCAGCGCGCCGGCGATGCCGACCTGGGGGGCACTCAGCGATGAGCGGGACTTACCGATGGGTCGACGGGCAGAGCTGGAACCTGAACGACGCTGCGGTCCGGTGGACCGCGATCCCTTGTTGTTCCTGGGACGTAACGCAGGGGCAGCTGTGTCGGCGCGATGCGACGGCACTGGTGATCCTCCTGGAGGCTGAAGGGAGGTGGAGGGGGTTCCTACCAACCGCACTCTGGGTGATGAGTCACGGAACTATAAAGGCCACGGGGTGGGGTAAATCAAGTCGAGACGCACTGCGGGACTTAACCCGTTCGTACGACGTCCAATATCCCGCACTTGGGGTATGAAATCCTCAACCCAGTGTTATCACTTCCGTGACACTGAGCACGGATCGAATCTGAGCAGTAACTCGCTGTGAAACCGTCACTGTGACGCGCACCTCAGTGACACGCCGAAGTGCCATTCGCAGTCGGAAACTTCGACCGAAGCGGCTGAAACCTGCGGGACGACGGCGCGTCCGGACTTTTATTGCTCCGTTCTATTCAGTCGATACCCCGGCCTCCTGTGAAGAGGCTCACTCCCCCGGCTGCCAGGGAAGTGAGCCTCTTGACGGCACGACCGGATCTCAGGCCCGGGCCGGCGCTCGTCCCTGATCACGACGGGTCGCGTCGCGGACCTCACCGACGAGCTCCTCGAGCACGTCTTCCAGGAAGAGCACGCCCAGCGTGCGGCCCTCGTGGTCGACGACCCGGGCGAGGTGACTGCCCGCGCGCTGCATCGTCGCCAGGGCCTCCTCGACCTCGTCCTCACTGCTGACGGACACCAGCGACCGCACCCGCTTCTCCGGGATCGGCAGGGCGTGGCGCTCGTCGTCGGCGTAGAGCAGGTCTTTCAGGTGCAGGTAGCCGAGTACCTCGAGTTCGCCGGTCACCGACCGCACCACCGGGAAACGGCTGAACCCGGTCCGGGTGACCAGCCGCTCGACCTCGGCCGGCGTGCTGCCGACCGGCACGGTGACCAGCCGGCCCACCGGGATCATCAGGTCACCGGCGGAGAGCTCGCTGAACTCCAGGGCACCGGTGAGCAGTCCGTGGTCGTCGAGGAGCCCCTCGCGGGTCGACTCGTTGACGATGGAGGCCACCTCGTCGGCGGTGAAGGTGGAAGCCACCTCGTCCTTCGGCTCGACCCGCAGCAGCCGCACCGCGTGATTGGCGAACCAGTTCAGCAGCCGGATCACGGGCGACGTGGCCCGGGCCACCGCCATCAGCGGCGGGGCCAGGAGCAGCACGGCGCGGTCCGGACCGGCCAGGGCCAGGTTCTTCGGCACCATCTCGCCCAGCACCACGTGCAGGTAACTGACGACGGCCAGGGCGATGGCGAAGGCCATCGGATGGATCAGGCCCTCAGGAAGGTGCGCCGCCTCGGCAGGGGCCTCGATCAGGTGCGCGATCGCCGGCTCAGCCACCAGACCGAGGCCGAGCGAGGCGATCGTGATGCCCAGCTGGCAGCAGGCGAGCATCAGCGAGACCTGTTCCATGGCGACCATCGCGGTCTTCGCCGCCCGGCTGCCGGCATCGGCCAGCGGCTCGACCTGGCTGCGCCGGGCCGAGATGACGGCGAACTCGGCACCGACGAAGAACGCGTTGAGGGCCAGTAGCAGCAGGGCGATGAGCAGGTTGGTCATGAGAGCTCCCGTCCCGACGAAGTGAGGACCGAACGGGTGGTCTCCGACGTCGGAGACTTCGGAGACTCCGGACCGGCGACGGTGTCCCCCTGGAGACCACGCACCGGGGTCGCCCCCTCGGCCGGCTCCAGCCGGACCCGGTCCACCCGGCGCCCGTCCATCCGCTCGACCCGCACCCGCGCGTCGTCCAGGAGCACCTCGTCACCGACCACCGGGATCCGCCCGAGCCCGGCCATGACGAACCCGCCGAGAGTTTCGTAGGCGTGCCCGTCCGGCACACCCACCCCGGTACGTTCGCGCACCTCGTCGGGCCGCATCAGGCCCGGCACCAGCCAGGCTCCGTCGCGACGGCGGACGATGCCCGGTCGGCTGCGGTCGTGTTCGTCGGACACGTCGCCGACGAGCTCCTCGACCACGTCCTCCAGGGTCACGACGCCCGCGGTGCCGCCGTACTCGTCCACCACCACGGCCAGCTGCAGGCCCAGGGCCCGCAGCTCGACGAGCAACGGGTCGAGCCGCATGGTCTCCGGCACCCGCAGCGCCTCGGACATGATCGCGGCGACCGGCACCTCGTCGCGGCGCTCCATCGGAACAGCCACCGCACTCTTCAGGTGCACGACACCGACGACGTCGTCGAGATCGCCGTCGACCACCGGGAAGCGGGAGTGCCCGGTGCGGCGCGCCATGGTGATGACGGCCGAGGCCGCATCTTCTTTCTGCAGCACCAGCATGCGCACCCGGGGGGTCATCACATCGGCCGCCGAGCGGCTGGAAAAGCCCAGCGACCGGGTGAGTAGCGTGGCCGTCTGCTGGTCGAGCGTGCCGGCCGCGGCCGAGTGCCGCACCAGAGCGGCCAGTTCCTCGGGCGAACGGCCCGCGGACAGCTCTTCCTGCGGTTCCACGCCGACCAGGCGCAGCAGCCGGTTCGCCGAACCGTTGAGCACGGTGATCAGCGGCTTCATCACCGTGGAGAACGCCCGCTGCGGACCCGCGACCACCCGGGCCGTGGGCAGCGGCACCGAGATTGCCAGGTTCTTCGGGATCAGCTCACCGACGACCATGGAGAAGCCGGTGGCCACGATCAGGGCGATCGCGACACTCACCGACCCGACGGCCGCGCCCTCCAGGCCGACCGCCTCGGCCGGGCCCTCGAGCAGCGACGCCAGCGACGGCCGCACCAGGTAACCGACCACCAGCGTGGTGATCGTGATGCCGACCTGGGCCCCGGACAATTGGGTCGAAAGGGTACGGATGGCGGCCAGAACGCCGACGGCGCGCTTGTCGCCGGACTCGATCGCCCGCTCGACGGTGGAACGGTCGAGGGCGACCAGGGAGAACTCGGCCGCGACGAAGATCGCCGTGCCGAGCGTGAGCAGTACGCCGAGGCCGAGGAGGATCCATTCGGTCATAGGACTGTGACGCCGCAGCGGAACGAGACGTTCCGGAACCGGCAGTGCCCGTTCGGGCCGAACTCGGGGGCAGACGGCCGAGCAGCCGGAAGCGGGCCCGAGCGGGCCGTTCCGGACGACGCTCGGCGCGAGCCACGGGTGGGTGCCGCGCGACGCTGGCGCGGACGGGACTGGGGTAAGCCGGCCACAGGCCGGCCCCTTCGTGAAGGCATGGTAATTCCATCTTACGGCAGGTCGTGGCGCAGCCCACCCCGCGGCGGCGCCGAGTGGAAGTGCTAATCCCTCGCGCTCCCACTCGATCGGGTTAGGGTTGACACACCCTTCAGCCCCGCACTGAAAGAAGGCGATTCTCGCCGTGTCCTCCGAGCCTGTGGTGACCGAGTTCGGACCGAACGAGTGGCTGGTCGACGAGCTGTACCAGCAGTACCTGTCAGACAAGTCCTCGGTGGATCCCGCCTGGTGGGAATTCTTCGCGGACTACCAGCCGAGCGAGACCCCGCACCTGCGGGCGAGCTCGCGGCCGTCTGACGAGACCACCTCGGATCCCTCGGACACCATTCCTGCGACGGGCCCGAACGGGGCGGCCGACGGCCGTCCGGTCGCGACCGCCGCGCTGCAGCCACCGAAGTCTGCGGCCCCACCTGCTACCGGCCCGGCCACCCCGGCCGACCGGAGCGAGACCAGGCCGAACGAGGCGACACCGGCGCAGCCTTCCCCCGCGGCCAGTGCCACGACCCCCCCGAACGCCCCGAGCAGCCCGAGCAGCCCGGCCAAGAAGCCCGCGCAGCAGCCGGCGACCCTGCCGGCCGCCCGCACCCCCCGGGAACCGGCGGCCGCCGCACCGGCGAAGACCAACCGGGACGCCCCGCAGGTCACCCGGCTCAAGGGCCCGGCCGCCCGGGTCGTGACGAACATGGAAGCCAGCCTGGAGGTGCCCACCGCCACCAGCGTGCGGGCCGTCCCGGCGAAGCTCCTGATCGACAACCGGATCGTGCTCAACAACCACCTGGCCCGCTCCCGCGGCGGCAAGGTGTCCTTCACCCACCTGATCGGTTTCGCCCTCGTCGAGGCGCTGGAACTGATGCCGTCGATGAACACCTCGTACGCCGAGGAGGACGGCAAGCCGGCGATCGTGCAGCCGGCCCACATCAATCTCGGTATCGCGATCGACATGCCCAAGCCGGACGGCACGCGTCAGCTGCTGGTGCCGAACGTGCGGCACTGCGACGGCATGGATTTCGCCGAGTTCTGGGCGGCCTACGAGGATGTGGTGCGCCGGGCCCGCAACGGCAAGCTCGGTGCCGACGACTTCGCCGGCACCACGCTGAGCCTGACCAACCCCGGCACCATCGGCACCGTGCACTCCGTGCCGCGGCTGATGAAGGGCCAGGGCTGCATCATCGGTGTCGGCGCGATGGACTACCCGGCCGAGTACCAGGGCGCGTCGGAAGAGACCATCGCCCGGCTGGCGGTCAGCAAGATGATGACGCTGACCTCCACCTACGACCACCGCATCATCCAGGGCGCCGGGTCCGGCGAGTTCCTGCGCGTCGTGCACAGCAAGCTGCTGGGCGAAGACGGTTTCTACGATCGGGTCTTCCGCTCGCTGCGTCTGCCGTACGAGCCGGTCCGCTGGGTGCGCGACATCTCGGTCTCGCACGACGACCAGATCAACAAGACCGCACGGGTGCAGGAGCTGATCCACTCCTACCGGGTCCGTGGCCACCTGATGGCCGACACCGACCCGCTGGAGTACAAGCAGCGCCGTCACCCCGACCTCGACATCACCACCCACGGCCTGACCCTCTGGGACCTCGAACGCGAGGTGCCGACGGGCGGTTTCGGCGGCAAGCCGGTGGCCAAACTGCGGCACATCCTCGGGGTGTTGCGTGACACCTACTGCCGCACGGTCGGTATCGAGTACATGCATATCCAGGACCCGGAGCAGCGGCGCTGGCTGCAGGCCCGGCTGGAGCGGCCCTACGCCAAGCCGACCCGCGAGGAGCAGCTGCGCATCCTCGGCCGGCTCAATGCGGCCGAGGCGTTCGAGACCTTCCTGCAGACGAAGTTCGTCGGCCAGAAGCGGTTCAGCCTCGAGGGCGGCGAGTCGGTCATCGCGCTGCTCGACGAGCTGCTGTCCAACGCCGCCCGGGAGAAGCTGGACGAGGTCTGCATCGGCATGCCGCACCGCGGCCGGCTGAACGTGCTGGCCAACATCGCGGGCAAGAGCTACGGCCAGATCTTCCGCGAGTTCGAGGGCCAGCAGGACCCGCGCAGCGTGCAGGGTTCCGGCGACGTGAAGTACCACCTCGGCACCGAGGGGCACTACACCGCCGAGACCGGTGAGAAGACCAAGGTCTACCTGGCCGCGAACCCCTCCCACCTGGAGGCGGTCAACCCGGTGCTCGAGGGTGTGGCCCGGGCCAAGCAGGACCGGCTGAACCGGCAGGGCGAGATCTTCTCGGTGCTGCCGGTGCTGATGCACGGCGACGCGGCCTTCGCCGGCCAGGGCGTCGTGACCGAAACGCTGAACCTGTCACAGCTGCGGGGCTACCGCACCGGCGGCACCGTGCACGTCGTCATCAACAACCAGGTCGGCTTCACCACCGCCCCCTCGTCCTCGCGCTCGTCGGTGTACTGCACCGACGCCGCCCGGATGATCCAGGCACCGATCTTCCACGTGAACGGCGACGACCCGGAGGCCTGTGTCCGGGTGGCCCAGCTGGCCTTCGAGTTCCGGATGGCGTTCGACAAGGACGTCGTCATCGACCTGGTCTGCTACCGCCGCCGCGGTCACAACGAGGGTGACGACCCCTCGATGACGCAGCCGCTGATGTACAACCTGATCGAGGCCAAGCGGAGCGTGCGCAAGCTCTACACCGAGGGCCTGATCGGGCGTGGTGACATCACCGTGGAGGAGGCGGAGCAGGCGCTGCGCGACTACCAGCAGCAGCTGGAGCGCGTGTTCGCCGAGACCCGCGACACGGTCAACCACCCGCCCACGGTCAACCGCGACGTCACGGCCGGTCTCGACCTGCCGAAGGCTCAGCAGCAGGACAACGCCGCCTCCGACGGTCACACCAGCGCGGTTCCCGCCGAGGTGCTGAAACGGATCGGCGACGCCTACGTCTCGCCGCCGGAAGGCTTCTCGGTACACCCGAAGCTGCAGACGCTGCTCGAGCGCCGGGCCACGATGGCCTCCGACGGCGGCGTGGACTGGGCGTTCGGCGAGATGCTGGCGCTGGGCTCGATCCTGATGGACGGCACCAACGTCCGGTTCACCGGGCAGGACACCCGCCGGGGCACCTTCACCCAGCGGCACGCGGTGCTGACCGACAAGATCACCGCCGAGGAGTGGACGCCGCTGCTCAACCTCAGCGACGACCAGGGCAAGTTCTGGATCTACGACTCGCTGCTGTCCGAGTTCGCGGCCATGGGCTTCGAGTACGGCTACTCGGTCGAGCGGCCCGACGCCCTGGTGCTCTGGGAGGCGCAGTTCGGTGACTTCGCCAACGGCGCCCAGACCATCGTCGACGAGTTCATCTCCTCGTCCGAGCAGAAGTGGGGCCAGCGGTCGTCGGTGACGCTGCTGCTCCCCCACGGCTACGAGGGCCAGGGGCCGGACCACTCCAGCGCCCGCATCGAGCGCTACCTGCAGCTGTGCGCCGAGAACAACATGTTCGTCGCCCAGCCATCGACCCCGGCCAGCTACTTCCACCTGCTGCGCCGCCAGGCCTACGCCAAGCCGCGCAAGCCGCTGGTGGTGTTCACGCCGAAGTCGATGCTGCGCCTGAAGGCGGCGGTGTCGCCGATCGAGGAGTTCACCGGAGGTGAGTTCCTCCCGGTCATCCCCGACCACGCCAAGCTGGGGCAGGTCGGCCGGGTGCTGCTGTGCAGCGGGAAGATCTACCACGACCTGGTGGCGGAGCGGACCAAGCGCGGTGACACCAGCACGGCGATCGTGCGGCTCGAGCAGCTCTACCCGCTCGACGCCGAGGGCGTGAAGGCGGCCATCCAGCCGTACCGCGACGCCCAGCTGGTCTGGGTGCAGGACGAGCCGGCGAACCAGGGTCCCTGGCCGTCGATCGCCCTGAGCCTCCCGCAGGACCTGGGCGGGCGCCCGCTGCTGCGCATCTCCCGTCCCGCGGCGGCCTCCCCGGCCACCGGTTCGGCCAAGAAGCACCAGGCCGAGCAGGCGGCCCTGATCGCGCAGGCGTTCAACCGCTAGGCAGGGCACCACGAAACGGCTCCGCATCCACCCGGATGCGGAGCCGTTTCCATGAAATAGCAGTAACCGAACGAGCCACCTACGAGATCTTGCGGATGAAGTCGGACAGAATACGACCATGTACTTCACCGACCGAGGGATCGAGGAGCTCGAGCAGCGCCGCGGGGACGAAGAAGTGTCGTTCGCCTGGCTGGCCGAGCAGCTGAAGCATTTCGTCGACCTCAACCCGGATTTCGAGACCCCGGTCGAGCGACTGGCCACCTGGCTGGCCCGGCTCGACGACGATGACGACGAGGTCCAGTGAGCCGACTGCGCCTCGCCTCCAGCACCCCCGCCGGTGCGCCGGAGGTCAGGATCTGCGTCGTCGGTGACGCACTGGTCTCCGGGGTGGGCGACCCCAAGGCGCTGGGCTGGGTGGGCCGGGTCGCGGCCCGCACCCCTCAGGACGAGATGGCCCTGTCTGTCTATACTCTCGGCGTCCCTGGGGAGAATACGGCCGATCTGGGCACCCGCTGGTGGTCGGAGGCAGGGCGCCGTTTCGGCGACCACCAGGGCGAGCACCGCGTGGTGATCGGCCTGGGCCGGGCCGACATCGAGGCCGGCCTGAGCATCCCCCGCTCACGGCTGAACCTCGCCAACATGCTCGACGATGCGCACGCCCGCCGGCTACCCGCCTTCGTGGTCGGCCCGCCCCCGGCCGCCGACCACGCACTGAACCTCCGGATCGAAGAGCTGTCAGCCACTTTCGGCGACGTCTGCCGCCGTCGCAGCGTGCCCTACGTGGATTGCTTCGACCCGCTCTACGCGCACGAGGACTGGCTCACCGACCTGGCCGCCGGCGACGGTGAGCACCCCCGTCAGGCCGGTTACGGCCTGATCGCCTGGCTGGTGCTGCACAACGGCTGGTACGAGTGGCTCGGCGTGCCACGGCCCTAGAAAGAAATGAATGGAGGACGCATACCTGCTCGGCTCTGGGAGCCGAGCAGGTATGCGTCCTCCATCTTTCAGCGCGTGAACACGACCTTGCCCACCACGTCTCCCGACGCGAGTTTCTCGAAGCCCTCGCGAGCGCGTTCCAGGGGCAGCACCGTGTCGATCTGCGGGCGCACCCCGCTGGTGAGCAGGAAGTTCGCCAGGCGGCCGAGTTCCTCGCGGGTGCCCATGGTCGACCCGAGCACCCGTAGTTGCAGGAAGAAGATGCGGTTGAGCTCGGCGTTCTTCGGGGCGGCGCCGCTGGTGGCACCGCAGATCACGATCGCCCCGCCGGGCTTCAGCGACTTCACCGAGTGGCTCCAGGTGGCCGCGCCCACGGTCTCCATCACCGCGTCCACCCGCTCGGGCAGCCGGGCCCCGCTCTCGAAGGCCCGGTCGGCACCCAGCTGGACCGCCCGCGTCCGTTTGCCCTCGTCCCGGCTGGTCACCCAGACCCGCACCCCCGCGGCCCGGCCCAGCGCGATCAGCGCGGTCGCGACGCCACCGCCCGCACCCTGCACGAGGATCGTCTGGCCCGGCCGCACCTGCCCCTGGGTGAAGAGCATGCGGTAGGCGGTGAGCCAGGCCGTGGGCAGGCAGGCGGCTTCTTCCCAGCTCAGCCCGGCCGGCTTGGGTACCAGGTTGGCCTTCGGCACGATCACCTCGTCGGCGAGTGTGCCCTGGTGCACCTCGGAGAGCAGGCTGCGGCGCGGGTCGAGGGTCTCGTCTCCCGTCGGGATCAGGCCGACCGGGTCGCCGCTGATGACAGCGTGCACGATGACCTCGTTGCCGTCGTCGTCGAGCCCGGCACCGTCGCAGCCGAGGATCATCGGCAGACGTTCGTCGGGCAGGCCGACGCCGCGCAGGCTCCACAGGTCGTGATGGTTCAGGCCGGCGGCCTTCAGCCGGACCCGGGCCCAGCCCTCGGGCACGTCCGGGGCGGGGCGCTCTCCGACCTGCAGTGCGGAGATCGGGTCGTCGGCATCGGTTCTGGTGACGAAGGCAGCCAGCATGAGGACGACGCTAGTCCGGCCACCCCCGCGACCTCTAGGCCGGCCCGGTGACCACTCTCACACCGCGCAGGTCGATCTGGCCGGTTCCGAGCGGATCGCGGGGATCGATGTTCAGGTCGTCGTCGATGCCCGGGTGGCCGCCGGTGTGCCCGTGCGCGGAGGAGTAGTCGTCCCGCACGTCGATGACCTCGTGCAGGTCGGGCGGCAGGGCGTCGTCGTAGATCTCGCCCTCGACCGGCTCACCCTCGGGCCGCTGTTCCTCGCGGTTGTTCATGGCGGCCTCGACGGCGGCGGACAGGGAACCGGCCGCGGCATCGGCGCTGAGCAGCTGGCTGAGCACGTCACGGATCTGGGCGAGCCGGTTCAGGGCCTCACTGTGCGTGCCGGTGAGCGCGTCGAGGCGCTGGGCGGCCAGACCGTTGACGGCACCGGAGCGGCGCTGTGCGTCGTCGATCAGGTGCTCGGCGTGACGCACGGAGTCGAGCCGCAGCTGATCGGCCTCGGTGCGGGCCGAGGTGATGGTGATCTCGGCCTCGGTGCGGGCGCGGTTCAGCTCGTTCTCGGCGGCCTGCCGGGCCTCGTTCACCTCCCGGGTGGCCGTCTCGCGGGCGATCGTCAGCTCCTGCACAGCGCTGGCGCGGGCCTGTTCCAGGTCTTGCTTGGCCTCGGCCCGGGCCTGGGTGACAATGCGCTCGGCCTCGACCTGGGTCTCCTGCCGGAGCCGGATGATGTCGTCGCTGGCGCGCGCACGCTCCTGCTCGGCCTCCTCGTTGGCCAGCCGCAGGATCTGTGACATCCGGTCGCTGAGCTCGGCGTGCACCGGCTGGGGCTTGGGCGCGTTACGGAGTTCCTCGACCTGGGCCTGCAGTCTCTGGGTCTCCGCCACGGCCGCCTCGGCCCCGGCGCGGGCGCGCTGACCCTCGGCCCGCGCCACCGCGAGCTGCCGCTCGAGGGTGCTGAGTAACTCGTGCGTGCGGGTCATGTACTCCATGACCTGCTGCCGATTGAAACCTCGCACAGCGATGTCGAAGGAATCTTCCCGAGGTGCCCCGGATATGACCGGTCGATTCTCGTCCATGAGCCTTCACAGGGGTGGGAGCCGAAGTGTGATGCGAACTCTTCCGCGCACGGGCAACCTTATGCAACTGGTTGCCCAACAAATGCCGTTCAGGTCCGAGTTTGCGTCACACAGGGTCAGCTCCGGGCCACCCCTTCGTCCCGCGCGGCCTGCCCGACCGCCCTGGCCACCGCCGGGGCCACGCGTTCGTCGAAGACGCTGGGCACCACCTCACCCGCGGTGGGGTGGTCCACGCAGTGGGCGATCGCCTGGGCCGCGGCCAGCTTCATGCCCTCGGTGACGGCCGTGGCCCGCACGTCGAGCGCGCCGCGGAAGATGCCCGGGAAGGCGAGCACGTTGTTGATCTGGTTGGGGAAGTCGCTGCGCCCGGTACCGACCACCGCGGCGTAGCGGTGGGCCAGGTCCGGATGCACCTCGGGGGTGGGATTGGCCAGTGCGAACACGATCGACCCGGGGGCCATCGAGGCCACCACCGGCTCGGGCACCTGGCCTCCGCTGACCCCGATGTAGACGTCGGCCCCGGCCATCGCCACGGCCAGGTCACCGCTCAGCCGGCGCGGGTTGGAGCGTTCCGCGAGACCTTCCTTGTACCCGGCCAGATGCGCCCGGCCCCGCACCAGCACCCCCCGGCTGTCGCACACCACGATGTCCTCGATCCCGGCACCCGCCAGGATGCCGGCGATGGCCACACCGGCGGCCCCCGCCCCGGCCACGACGACCCGCAGCGCCTCCAGGTCCCGCCCGGTCACCCGGGCGGCGTTGGTCAGGGCCGCGAGCACGACCACCGCGGTGCCGTGCTGGTCGTCGTGGAACACCGGCAGGTCGAGCCGCTCACGCAACCGGGCCTCGATCTCGAAGCAGCGCGGCGCGGCGATGTCCTCCAGATTGATACCGCCGAAGGTCGGGGCCAGCCGGGCGACGGTGTCGACGATCTCGTCCGGATCGGTGGTGTCCAGGCAGATCGGCACGGCGTTGATGCCGGCGAAGTGCTTGAACAGCATCGCCTTACCCTCCATCACCGGCATCGCGGCGCCGGGGCCGATGTTCCCGAGACCGAGCACGGCCGTGCCGTCGGAGACCACGGCGACCGTATTACCGCGGCCGGTGTAGACGTCGAGCAGGTCCGGGTCGGCGGCGATGGCCAGGCAGATCTCGGCCACCCCCGGCGTGTAGGCGAGCGACAGGTCGTCACGGGTCCGCAGCGGCACCCGCAGTGCCGTCTCGATCTTGCCGCCCCGGTGCAGGGCGAACACCGGTGCCAGGGCGGTCACGGTGGGGAGGTCGGAATCAGTGCCGATGGGGCCGATGGGCATGTCAATGGTCACGCGAACACCTCGGGACAGGTTGGCGGAACGACGAAAAGACCGCCCGGGTGCGGCGATACGCACGCAGGTGAGGGCGGGAGATGCGCGGGCGGCGTGGTGGCGCCACCGGCCCAGGTGAACGGGGGTGACCCGTGGCGCCCATGGTGGCACAGCGATGCGCTCCTACGAGCACGTACGGTGTAACCGACCCCACCTTTCGTGATCAAGAAAAAGATCAAGGATTGAGGACGCGGATGAGCTCGCCTGCGGTGTACCGGCCACTGCTGCCGATCGGTCAGGTGATCGTGCGTGGCCGTTCGATGGAACCGTCCCTGCGGGACGGCGACCGGCTCCTGGTGCACTGGGGAGGTCGGCCCCAGGTGGGCCGGGTGGCGGTGGTGCGCCTGCCCGGCGACCGGCCGCTCTCGGTGAAACGGCTCTCGTTCCGCGAGGACGGCGGCTGGTGGGTGGAACGGGACAACCCGGCCGAGGGCGTCGATTCCTGGCAGGTGGGCGCGGTGCCGGAGGAAGACGTGCTGGCCGTGGTCCTGGTCCGGATCTGGCCCGACCCGGGCAGGATCACGGGCCCGCGACGCGCAGATCAACAGGGTGCGGAGTAGGTTACGAGTCCTCAGCCTCTAGCCTCGCGACAAGGAGTACCCATGCTCTCGCGGTTCCTCAACGCCTTCACCGCGGTCGAGGTCAGCGCCCACTGCGACCTCCCCTGCGGCGTCTACGACCCGGCCCAGGCCAAGATCGAGGCCCAGTCGGTCAAGGCCTGCATCGCGAAGTTCAACGCCTCGGACGACTCGGTGTTCAAGGAGCGCGCGATCTCGATCAAGGAGGAGCGCAGCGACCTGGTGAAGCATCACCTCTGGGTGCTGTGGACCGACTACTTCAAGCCCCCTCACTTCGAGAAGTACCCGCAGCTGCACGGCCTGTTCAACGAGGCCACCAAGCTCGCCGGTGCGGGTGGCACGAAGGGCAGCACCGACGAGGCCGTGGCCGACCAGCTGCTGGCCAAGATCGACGAGATCAGCACGATCTTCTGGGAGACCAAGGCTGCCGCCTGAGTCTTTTCCCGGTACGAACAGCGCCCGGTGGGTCCGATCGGACCCACCGGGCGCTGTCGTTTTCGGAAACGTGGGATGAATTCTGGCCATAGTGACCCACGCCACAGTGTTTACGAGTCGCGCTTTAAATGTAACAACTTGATAATGGACCAATCGGGCGTTGCGAGGGCAGTCTCAACGTCCCAGCTCCCTGGTCACGACGACGAGACCGGGTGAGCCCGTAGGAGATGGGGGGCGGAACGGGACCCCGCCGTCCATCTCCTACGGACCCGTCGAGGCCCGGCAGATGCCCATCAGAGGCCCTGGTGGCCCGCCAGAGGCCCTCGTGGCCGTCCAGCCCCAGCCAGACCTCAGGCCACCAGGCCCAGCCGCCGAAGTTCCACGGTGAGGTCGTGCGGGTTACTGGCCACTTCCATCCCGTCGTGCAGGCTCACCACGCCGTCGCGGATCAGCTCGACCAGGTGCATGTCGAACGACTGCATCCCGTAGAAGGCGCCCTCCTTGATCAGGTCGGTGATGGTGCTGGTCTTGTCCGGGTCGGAGATGGCGTCGGCGATGCGCCCGGTGTTCACGCACACTTCCATCGCGAGCGCCCGGCCCGAACCGTCGGCCCGCGGCACCAGGCGCTGGCAGATGATCCCGCGCAGCGACCCGGCCAGTGAGAGCCGGACCTGCTTCTGCTCATGAGGCGGGAAGAAGTCGATGATGCGGGAGATGGTCTCCTTCGCGTCCTGCGTGTGCAGGGTGGACATCACGAAGTGACCGGTCTCGGCCGCGGACAGTGCCGAGTGCACCGTCTCCTGATCACGCATCTCACCGATCAGGATGACGTCGGGGTCCTGCCGCATCGCGGCGCGCAGCGCCACCGAGAAGTTCTCGGTGTCCACCCGGACCTCCCGCTGGTTGACCATCGCCAGCTTGTCCTCGTGCAGGACCTCGATCGGGTCCTCCACGGTGACGAGGTGGACCTCCCTCTCGGTGTTGATCTTGTCGACCATGCCGGCGAGCGTGGTGGTCTTGCCCGAACCGGTGGGGCCGGTGACCAGCACCAGACCCCTGGGCTCCAGGGCGAGGCGGCCGATCACGTCGGGCACGCCGAGTTTCTCGAGCGGGATCGCGCCGACGTTGACGCGGCGGAACACCAGACCGGCCGACCCGCGCTGCCGGAAGGCATTCACCCGGAACCGGCCGACGCCGCTGAGGGAGTAGGCGAAGTCGGCCTCGTTGGTGCTCTGGAACGCCGCCCGCAGGTCGTCGCGCAGCACCTCGGCCACCATCGCCTCGGTGTCGGCCGGGGAGAGATCGGGCACGTCCAGGCGGCGCAGCTTGCCGTCGATACGGATGCGTGGCGGCGAACCGACCTTGCAGTGCAGGTCCGA
Organism: Kineosporia sp. NBRC 101731; assembly: GCF_030269305.1. NCBI lineage: Bacteria > Bacillati > Actinomycetota > Actinomycetes > Kineosporiales > Kineosporiaceae > Kineosporia > Kineosporia sp. NBRC 101731. Next base: position 1,441,032 of record NZ_BSTC01000001.1, on the reverse strand, counting down.
GCCGTACAACTCGGACAGGGCCCGCAGGAAGGGCACCACGGAGACAGGAGGGCGGTTCACGGGTACTTCGATCGGCCGCCCTGAGCAACTCTTGAGAATCCTGGCCTGATCCCGGCACGATCACGGCCTGATCCCGGCCTGGCCGGAGCACCGGCCCGGGCATGAAATGATGGCGGGTAGTCGAGTGAAGGAGAAGTGCCATGAGCAAGCGCGGACGCAAGCGCCGCTCGCGCAAGGGCAGCGCGGCCAACCACGGTCGCCGTCCCAACGCCTGAGCCAACGCGCATCAGCGAAACACACAGAAGGCGTTGCCCCCTCACGGGAGCAACGCCTTCTGCTGTAAGCCTGTCGTACGGGCTGTCGTGTGGACCGGGTGCTAGCCGTTCAGCTCGATCCGGGCCTCGGTGATCTTGATCATGATGCGGTCGCGCAGGTCGGCGGGGGCCGTCTCCCGGCAGCAACGACGCACCAGGGCCTTGAGCGCTACGTCGAGGTCGTACTGCTGCAGGCAGGGCGAGCAGTCGTCGAGGTGCTGGCGGATCTGGTCCAGATCCGCCTCGCCGAGCTCACCGTCCAGGTATTCGTAGACCTGGTCGAGCACCTTGGAACAGTCGGGTTCATTGCAGCTGCTCATGCCGCACCATCCTCTGACCGCGCGGCGACGAAGCCGCGTTCCGCAGCGTACTCCTCGAGCAGGTCACGCAGCTGCCGCCGGCCGCGGTGCAGCCGCGACATGACCGTGCCGATCGGGGTGCCCATGATCTCGGCGATCTCCCGGTAGGCGAAGCCCTCGACATCGGCGAGGTAGACCGCGATGCGGAACTCCTCGGGGATGCGCTGAAGGGCCTCTTTCACGTCCGAGTCGGGCAGCCGGTCGAGTGCCTCGGCCTCGGCGGAACGCAGCCCGGACGAGGTGTGCGACCCGGCCCGCGCGATCTGCCAGTCCTCGATCTCGTCGGTCTGGGCCTGCTGGGGTTCGCGCTGCTTCTTGCGGTACGTGTTGATGTACGCATTCGTCAGGATCCGGTACAGCCAGGCCTTGAGGTTCGTACCTGGCTGGTACTGGTGGAAGGACGCGAACGCCTTGGTGAAGGTCTCCTGGACGAGATCCTCGGCGTCCGCGGGGTTACGCGTCATCCGGAGGGCCGCCGAGTAGAGCTGGTCCAGGTACTGCAGGGCATCCCGCTCGAAGCGGGCAGACCGCTCCTCGGGGTTCTCAGTCGCCGGTGCGCGACCCGCTTGGGCATCCATCACCGACGAGCCTAGCTGCACCGGAGCGGCTTTTCCCGCCCAGGTTCGCCCTGTGGACTGGCCGGACGACTGATTGGTCCCGGAAGACCGTTCTTCCACCGTCGTCACGAGTAGCAACGGCGCACTCCTCACTCTTCGCGGACGCCCATGAACAACCCCGCCATCACGATCACGGTGGCTGTCATGAGGGATGTACGTAGCGGTCACCGAAGGTCACGAACCCACCTGCCTGGATTCTCCGACACGCCCGGGCACGCGGGCCGATGATTACTTGCGCAGTGGTCACAACGCACGAAGCCGGGAGGTCATTCCGCTCCGTCGACCGCGGTTGGCAACGCTCTGGCCCATTCGGGTAGACGGGCAGCGACGGCGTCCGCGACGGGCCCGTACTTCTTCAGAGAGTGATCACCATCGACCCCGGCGACCTCGACGCCGGGCAGTTCCAGCGCCGCGATGTCGGGCCCCGAGCCGAACGCGTCGCGATGCCCCTGCACCACCAGCACATCGATACCGGCCTCGGCCGGCCGGGCCAGTTCGTGCGCCCGCGATTTTTCCGGGCGGCCCGGCGGATGAAGGGGGAAGGCCAGGCACAGCACCGCCCGGGCGCCGTGGGCGGCGGCGGTGCGGCAGGCCACCCGGGCCCCCGCGCTCCGTCCTCCGACCACGAGGGGCACCCCGGTCAGGGACGGCAGAGCGGGCAGGCCCTCCATCACGGCGTTCCAGCCGATGTCGAGCCGGGGCGGCGGCGAGGCGACCTTCTTGCCGGCCACCCGCCAGGGCTGCTCGACCAGCACGGCCTGCCAGCCGGCGGCCACGGCCCGATCGCGCACCGCGACCAGGTCGGCCGCGCCGATTCCGCCCCCGGCTCCGTGGCCGAGCACGATCCGGCCCACCGGTACCGCCTTCGGCGTCCAGAGATGGGCGCGGGCCGGGCCCAGCTCCGTCGGGATCTCGACCACGACCGACCCGAGCTCCCCCACCGGACGCTCCGCCTCGTCCTCAAGCACTCTGCTCGTCATCAGAACAGGGAATCCTCGACGGGACCGCCGAGCAACTCCCCGGTGGCCGGGTCGACCACGCCGATCAGGCTGTCGGCGGGGGCGGGCTCGAGCAGGGCCGGCCCGTCGTTGCGCACGGAGTTCACCCGGGTGGTGATCGGCAGCGCCGAGAACCGGCCCGCCGGAAGGCCGATCGTCAGATCACGGACGTCGTCGGCGGCCTTCACCTCCGGGTCCAGCCAGTCGGCCCAGCGGTCTTTCGGCAGCACCAGCGGCATCCGGTCGTGAATCGTGTCCAGACCGGGCTCGGCGGCGGTGGTGATGACGGCGAAGGTGACCAGCCAGGCGGCCGGGTCGTCCGGGTCCGCGGCCCGCTCGCGCCAGAACTCGTAGATCCCGGCCAGGGCCAGGCCGGGCGAACCGTCGGCGGGGCGCATGAAGAACGGCTGCTTGCGGGGCTTGCCCTTGGCGTCCTTCTCGGTCGGGCTGACCTGCCACTCGTACCAGCCGTCGGCCGGCACCAGGCAGCGCCGCGACAGCGCGGCCTTCTTGAAGGCGGGCTTGTCGAGCAGTGTCTCCAGCCGGGCGTTGATCATGCGGGCGCCCCCGGAGGCGTCCTTGCTCCACGACGGCACCAGCCCCCACCGCAGCGAGCGCAACTGCCGCACCGCGCGGGCCTCGTGCTGCGCGTCGTCGGCCAGGGCAGCCGTCACCAGGGCATCCACATCGAAGACGTCGGTCTGGTCGGCCGCCGTTCTCTCCAGCCGTTCGATCACCACGGGCACGGTGTCGGTGGGCGCGATGTTGTACTTCGCCTCCACCGCCCGGCCCTCCTCGAGATGGTCGAGATGGTCCTGCGTGACCTCGAACTCGGCGACGAGCTCCTCGTGACCGCGACTCGACGCGTACCGTCCGCACATGTGATCCAGCCTAAACGTCGCGGCGGGCTGTGAACCGGTGCTGATTTAGGTGCTTTTCCGGCCTGTCCGTTCGCGTCGGAGGGCGATCAGGAGTAGCAAAGGACCATGACGATCGTCCGCCGTATTGCCCGCCCCCTGCTTGCCGCTCCCCTGATCCAGTCCGGGGTCGAGGTCGCGCGTCATCCCGCCTCCCACGCCGAGGCCGCCAAGCCGGTGCTGAACCAGGTCTCGGGGCCCCTGCGCCTGCCGAACGACCCGGTGATGGTCGTGCGTTCCGCCGGTGCGGTGACCGCTGTGGCGGGTTCGCTGCTGGCCGTCGGCCGCCTGCCGCGGCTCTCCGCGCTGGCGATCGTGGCCACTGCCCCGGTGGTGCAGCCCATCGAGCCCTTCTGGAAGGAGAAGGACCCGACGCTGCGTCGCGAGAAGCAGGCCACGTTCGTGAAGACGCTCGGCCTGATCGGCGGCGCGCTGCTGGCGACGGTGGACACGCAGGGCAAGCCCAGCGTGGCGTACCGCGGCCGCAAGGCCCGCAAGGCCGCCGCCGTCGCGGTCCGGGAGGCCCGCGTGGACGCGTCCGAGTCGCTGATCGACGTGCGCGACTCCGGCCGCAAGGCCACGAAGAAGGCCAAGAAGGCCGCCCAGCAGGCCGCGAAGGACGCCGGCAGGACCAGCCGCCGGGCCCGCCGGAAGGCCGAGAAGGTGACGGCCAAGCAGTACGCCAAGGCTCAGAAGGCCGCTCGCAAGGCCGGGAACAGCCTGCACGGATAGCACCACCGCGGATTCCCCGGGCTGCACGGGCCCGGGGACATGGGGGCTGCCTCCGCCCGCCCACGGCGGATAGTCTCGTCGCTCGATACCTGTGTGCATGGTGAAGGCGATGACGGAAGTGGCGCGAGCGAAACGATGAGTAACCCGGTGAGCGACGAGGCGACAGAGAACTGGCCGGCCCCGACCGTGGAAGGCCCGGTCTCCGCGACGGTGTTCCTGCCCGGCTCCAAGTCGCTCACCAACCGGTATCTGGTGCTGGCCGCGATCGCCGACGAGCCGTCCCGGCTGCGCGCTCCCCTGCGGTCCCGCGACACGTTGCTCATGGCCGAGGCCGTGCGCAGCCTGGGCACGGACCTGCAGGACGCGGGCGCCACCGGGGCGTTCGGCGCCGACTGGCTGATCACCCCGGGGCGTCTGCGCGGCCCGGCCTCGATCAACGTCGGCCTGGCCGGCACGGTGATGCGTTTCGTGCCCCCGATCGCGGCCCTGGCCGACGGCGACATCTTCTTCGACGGCGACCCGCACGCCCGGGTCCGGCCGATGGGCCCGATCATCCAGGCCCTGCGCGGCCTCGGGATCGACGTGGACGACAACGGCGGCGGGCGTCTGCCGTTCACCGTGAAGGGCACCGGCTCGGTGCGGGGCGGCACGCTGGAGATCGATTCCTCGGCGTCGTCCCAGTTCGTCTCCGCGCTGCTGCTGGCCGGCGCCCGGTTCGAGGACGGCCTGACCCTGCGCCACGTCGGTGGTCAGGTGCCCAGCGAGCCGCACGTCACGATGACCGTCGAGGCCCTGCGCGACGTCGGCGTGGTGATCGACGACTCCGAGCCCGACGTGTGGCGGGTCGAGCCCGGCCGGGTCGGCGGCCTCGACGTGATGGTCGAGCCCGACCTCTCCAACGCCGCGCCGTTCCTGGCCGCGGCCATGGTCGCGGGCGGCCAGGTGACGATCCCGGGCTGGCCGCAGTACACCACCCAGGCGGGCGACCACCTGCGCGACCTGTTCGACGAGATGGGCGCCGACGTCACCCTCGACCGCGACGGGCTGACCGTGCGCGGCACCGGCGAGGTCTACGGCCTCGACGCCGACCTGAGCGCGGCCGGTGAGCTCACCCCCACGATCGCGGCGATCGCGGCCCTCGCCGGTACCCCGTCGCACCTACGTGGCATCGCACACCTGCGCGGCCACGAGACCGACCGGCTCAAGGCCCTGGCCACCGAGCTGAACCGGCTCGGCGGCAACGTCACCGAGACCGAGGACGGGCTGATCATCAAGCCGGCCCCGCTGCGCGGCGGGGTGTTCCACAGCTACGCCGACCACCGGATGGCCACGGCGGGTGCGGTGATCGGCCTGAAGGTGCCGGGCATCAGCGTGGAGGACATCGGCACCACCGCCAAGACCCTGCCGGAATTCACGCAGCTCTGGGAACGGATGCTGACCGGTCCGGACGGCGCCGGACACCCGTGAGTCCCCGGCGGCAGGGCCAGGACGACGAGTCCCAGATCCGGTTCCGGCCCAACCCCAAGGGAAACCGTCCCCGCACCAAGGAACGCCCGCTGCACGCCGACGCGGTGACGGCCCAGGTCGTCACCGTCGACCGGGGCCGGTTCGGCTGTCTGCTGGGCGGTTTCGGCAGTGACGCGGGCGACGACCTGGTGATCACCGCGATGAAGGCCCGCGAGCTGGGTCGCACCGCGGTGGTGGTCGGCGACCGGGTGGGCCTGGTCGGCGACGTGACCGGGTCGGCCGGCTCACTCGCCCGCATCGTCCGGGTCGAGCCCCGCACCTCACTGCTGCGGCGCAGCGCCGACGACACCGATGTGGTGGAGCGGGTGATCGTGGCGAACGCCGACCAGCTGGCCATCGTCACCGCGCTGGCCGACCCGGTGCCGCGCCCGCGCATGGTCGACCGCTGCCTGGTCGCGGCCTACGACGCCTCGCTCGACCCGCTGCTGGTGCTGACCAAGGCCGACCTGGCCGACCCGGCGGAGTTCACCGCCCAGTACGCGGCACTCGACGTGCCCTGGCTGGTCTCCGAGCGCTCGGACGAGGGCATCCAGGGACTCGACGCCGTGCGTGAACGCCTGGCCGGGCGCGTCACCGTGCTCGTCGGCCACTCCGGGGTGGGCAAGTCCACCCTGGTCAACGCCCTGACCGGGTCTGACCGGGCGATCGGCCGGGTCAACGACGTGACCGGCCGGGGCCGGCACACCTCCACCTCGGCCGTCGCGCTGCGGCTGCCCGGCGGGGGCTGGGTGGTGGACACCCCCGGCGTGCGTTCCTTCGGCCTGGGCCATGTCGACCCCGACCGCCTGGTCGGGGCCTTCCCCGAACTGGAGGCCGGCACCGACGAGTGCCCCCGTGGCTGCACCCATGACGAACCGGAGTGCGGGCTCGACGCGTGGGTGGCCGAGGGAAAGGCCGGGGCGTCCGGCCCGGCCCGGCTGGAGTCGTTCAGGCGGCTCCTGCGGGCGCGGGTGGGAACGCCCGACTACTGATTCGTCTGATTCGTCGAGGCGATCGAGTCTTTCCAGACCGCCTTGGCCCCGCTGTCGCCCACCCGGTAGGTCCAGGCGATGGACGCGACGCCGACCGCCAGGGTCAGCACGATCGAGGTGACCAGCTTCGGGGCGGAGGTGCGGGGCGCCTCGTCCCGGGTGCGCAGTAGCAGCCAGACGACGAGTGAGACCACGAACTGCGCGATCGCGAAGTAAATCAGGTACTGCGCAATGTCGCCGTGGTCCTTGGCCACCGGCTCGAATCCCGGATTACTGAGGCGAGCCTGGAGTTTCTCACCGGATTCCAGGGCCGCGTAGGTTGCGGCGGCGGCGAGAAGATTTCCCAGCACGGCCCACGGCAGCTCGCGGCGCCAGCGGGGACGGATCACGAACGCGACCGTGACCACCGACATCAGCGGTAGCAGCACGACGACGGCGTGGACGACAAGCGCGTGGACCGGCAAACCGTTGATGAGATCGAACATGGCGGGAAGCTTAAACCCTCAATCAATTCTCGGCGATGTATCAAAGGTTCTAGTACCTGCCTTTTCTTCGGCCCGGACACAGGAATTCCCAAGCCTTTTCCCAGCGATCGCACCGTTCACCACCGTGACCTCCGCGTGATCAAAGGGCTGTACCGTCGGCGGCTGTGGGCTATGAAGACGATCTCCGCCTTGCACACGTGCTCGCGGACCAGGTGGACTCGGTGACGCTGGCCCGGTTCCAGGCGGCAGACCTCCGGGTGGAGACGAAGCCCGACCTCACTCCGGTGAGCGACGCCGACCGCTCGGCCGAGGAGATGATCCGCACCCAACTGAAGCGCACGCGTCCGCGCGACTCGGTGCTCGGCGAGGAGTTCGGCGTGACCGGGAACAGCCCCCGGCAGTGGATCGTCGACCCGATCGACGGCACCAAGAACTTCGTGCGGGGTGTACCCGTGTGGGCCACCCTGATCGCACTGGTCGACAACGGGACGCCGGTGGTCGGCCTGGTCTCGGCCCCCGCCCTGCAGCGGCGCTGGTGGGCGAGCCAGGGCACGGGCGCCTGGACCGGGCGGAGCCTGACCAAGGCCCGGCGCATCCAGGTGTCGGGGGTCGCCGAACTGGATGACGCCTCGCTCTCCTACTCCTCGCTGGGCGGCTGGGACGAGCGAGGGCTGGGCGAGAACTTCGCCGAGCTGATGCGCACGGTGTGGCGCACCCGGGCCTACGGCGACTTCTGGTCGTACATGCTGCTGGCCGAGGGCGCCGTGGACATCGCCTGCGAACCGTCGCTGGAGCTGTACGACATGGCCGCGCTGGTGCCCATCGTGGTCGAGGCCGGCGGCGCGTTCACCTCGGTGGAGGGCAAGGACGGCCCGTTCGGCGGCAGCGCGGTGGCCACGAACAGCCTCCTCCACGCCGACACCCTGGGCCTGCTCACCAACGCCGCAAGCCCGGCCTGAAGTCTGGCCTGAAGTCTGGGTGCCAGCAGCGTGGCCCACAGGTCGAACCAGCCGTACCCACCGGCTGCGCCCGAGGGCGGGTTGCCCTGGCTGATCACGCCCAGCACCGGATCGAACGGCGCCCAGGCCCAGGTGTCCAGACGGGTGCCGAGCAACTCCAGATAGGTCACCACGACGAAGGCCCCGACGTAGAGCAGCCGGGCCCGGCCCCAGATCAGGAACCCGAGCAGGCAGAGGTACCAGAAGGCCCCGAGCATGTCCTGACGCTCCGCCAGGAAGAGACCGTGCACCGCCCAGGCACCGCCCACGAGCCCGGTCGCACCGACGAAGAACCGCGGGTGCGCCCTGATCAGGCGGCTGCGCCCGAGGGCGAGCGCGGCGAGGTAGACCAGGCCGTGGCCGGGCGGGACGAACAGCGGCACGGTGCCGATCCGGTACACGTAGGCCTCGAGCAGCGGCGAGAACGTGTACTCGACGATCGAGGCGAAGAGCACCACCAGCAGGGTCTGCCAGCGCACCAGCACGCTCTCGCGGCTCAGCAGGTACCCGAGCATCGCCCAGGTGCTCACGCCCAGCACCAGCTGGCGGGTCAGCTCACTGACCGGCAGGGATGCGACCGGCACGGCGTCGACCAGCAGAAACATGCCGATCCAGAGAAGCACTGCCCCGACGAGGACAAGTTCGGGATCGACGCGCCGCCGCCGCACCCTTCCTGTTTCTTCGTCCGTGATCATGCAGACATTCCCCGGGGAAGTGGGAGCACCTCCCGGCCCTCCAGGGGCTGGGGGATCGCCTGATCGCGGACGAAGAAGTGGGCACTCATGTTCACCAGGTTCGCAGAGCCAGGCGCCCCGGTGACCGGCAGGCTGACCAGGTCGGCCAGGTCTGCCAGGTCGGCCCAGCGCCCCGCTACCGGCACAATGGCCTGGTGCGCATCTCCGCGAAGACCGACTACGCAGTCCGGGCGGCCCTCGAACTGGCCGCCGCCCCGGAGGGTGTGTGGATCAAGACCGAGACCGTGGCCGAACGGCAGAGCATCCCGCTGCCGTTCCTGCTGAACATCCTCGCCGAGCTGCGTACGGCCGGTCTGGTGCAGAGCCGGCGCGGGGCCGAGGGCGGATACCGCCTGGCCCTGCCCTCGACCGAGATCAAGATCGCCGACGTGATCCGGGTGATCGACGGCCCGCTGGCCAACATCGCCGGTGAGCGACCGGAAGACGTGGTCTACTCGGGAGCCGCCACGGCGCTGCGCGACATCTGGGTGGCACTGCGTGCCAAGATGCGCGTCGTGCTGGAGGGCGCAACCCTCGCCGACGTCAGCAACGGCACGCTGCCCGCCGAGGTCACCGCCCTGCTCGCGGACGACGACGTCTGGCGCGCGCGCATCTAGGCGTGCCCTAGGACTGCCGCAGGGTCCGGGAGATCTCGGCGACCACGTCGTCCATCGGCTGCCCGGCCCGGAACACGGCCACCACCACGTCGTCCCGATCTCCCGCCGGGGCCGGTGATGACTCGGTACGGGCGCCGAAGGTGGCCGTCACCCAGCCGCACGAGGAGTCCAGATCGGTCACCGGGTCATAGTTCCCCCCGGCGCGCAACCACTCTCGCAACACCGCATTGTGGGCGGCAACGACCGCGGCCGCGATCACGTCGGCGCGCAGCACCGTCTGGGCCTCCGGCAGGCGGCCCGAGAGCCGACCGCGCAGATACCGGCTGAAGGTGCGCTCGTACCGTTGCACACTGGCCAGCTCACGGTCGCGCAGGGCGGGGACACTGCGTGAGAGCCGGTAGCGCTGCACCGAGACCTGCGGGTCGTCGAGGTAACTGAGCAGCACCAGTTTCACCGCACCGCAGATCGCCTCGATCGGGTCGAGCGCGGTCTGCGCGATCAGATGCTGATTGACCATGGCGAGCAGGGAGTCGTGATCGGGGAAGATCACGTCGTCCTTCGAGCGGAAGTACCGGAAGAACGTGCGCCGGGCGATACCCGCGCGCTCCGCGATGGCGTCGACGGTGGTGCCGTCGTACCCGCGAGCCTCGAACAGCTCGAACGCCGCCGCCGCGATCCGCCGCCCGGTGTCCGGATGACTGCCCGGGGCGGTCTGCTCTCCGGGGACGAGCGGAACCCGTGACATGCCCGTGACCATACCCGCCGAACAAGAACAGGTGGTGGCGCAGACCGTGGGCAGGCTCACCCACCACCTGCTGGAGGACGCGGGTGGGCACCCAAGGCGCACCAGCGCCGGTAGGTGCGGGCCGGCGTCCACCATCAGAGACGCAGGTGGGCACCCCCCCAAACCCTTCGTGATCATGCAAATCCTCCCCGGCGTTCTAGAACTGTCGAGTCAAGAGTTCTAGAACGCCGGGGAGTGGGGGCACCTCCCGGCCGAAGGCTGGGGGATTTGCATGATCACGAACAAAAAGGTTTTCAGGCTGTGCGGCGCAGGGCCGGGTCGAGGCGGCGGCGGGAGGCCTCCGGGAGGCTGGCCTCGACGCAGGCGGGGCAGGCGTCGTGCGGGGTGGCGGAGAACGAGCGCTCCCAGAACACCGTCCAGCCCGAGGTCCATTCACCGCAGAGCGTCTTGCGGGAGCCGGCCGACCAGGCGTGCTGCACCCCGTAGGGCACCCAGGCGAACGGCGGCTTGCCGGAGGTCGACCGCACCTTGTGCGTCGCGGTCACGTAGAGCTGCGGGTCGGCGTGTTTGGTACCGCCGAGGGTGGGGGACAAGGTGCTGGTCATGGCCCGACTCCTCTCGTCTGCCGGTGCGGCCCGACAGAGGAGGGGCCGTACCGCCGTGTTGGTGCCCAACAGGGGAGGGTCGGCGCTCGTGAGGGCGCCGATGCACTCAGTGCCATCATTAAGGCACCCGATGCATACGGCGCGCAAGGGTTTCCGTCCCGTTTCGGGACCTCTGGGCGGCCTCCCGTCGCCGAACGGCCCTTTCCCACGACCCGCCGGTAGCTCCTCAAGATCGCCTACCCCGCCTCCGACAATCCTTCCGTCATCGGAGAACGTCGAGAACGGGGATTTCGTCATGGGCTTGCTGACGGCACGTGCCCGCCGAACTGCTCAGGGCGCGACGCTGCTGGCAGCGCTGAACGACACCTCCAACCCCCTGCTGGCCGCGTTGAGCAGCCTGCACACGAACTGCTTCATCGCCGATCCGGACCTGAACCTGGTCTGGGCCAACCGGCTCGCGCACGACACCCTGGTCGGTCTGGCCCCGGCGATCCAGACGTCGTTCGGGGTCACCCTGCAGGACCTGCTCGACGGGTCGATCCACCGGTTCCACCAGGACCCGGCCCGGATCGAGCGGATTCTTCACGACCCGTCCGCACTCCCCCGCACCGCGGTGTTCTCGTTCGGTGGTGTCACCCTGCGCACGATGATCAACGTGATCACCGACATCGACGGGGGGCGGCTCGGGTACATCGTGGTCTGGGACAACGTCTCCGACCGGAACGCGCAGGCCGACGCCACCTTCGCCGAGAACGAGGTGGTGACCGCCCGGCTCGACGCGGTGTCGCGCAGCCTGGCCGAGACCGCCGGTGACACCTCGCAGCAGGCCACCAACGCGGCCGAGGCCACCGAGCAGATGAACGCCGCGGTGCAGGAGATCGCCCGGGCCTCGTCCGAGGCCTCCCAGCAGGTGCAGCGCACGGTCGACGCGACGGCCCAGAACCTGCAGCAGCTGCGCCGGTTGCAGGCCATGAGCAACGAGATCGGCGGCATCCTGCGCATCATCGAGACGGTCGCGGGGCAGACCAAGATGCTCGCGCTGAACGCCACCATCGAGGCCGCCCGGGCCGGTGAGGCGGGCAAGGGCTTCGCGGTGGTCGCCGACGAGGTGAAACAGCTGGCCGAGACCACCACGGCGAGCATCAGCGACATCGAGAACAAGATCAAGGACATCCAGCAGGCCGCCGACGCCAGCGCGGAGGCGACTGCGGGTATCGACACGCTCGTCGACCGGATCCGCGAATCGCAGGAGACCATCGCGGCGGCCATCGAGGAGCAGTCCGCCACCACCGCCAGCATCGCCGGCACCATCTCCGTGATCGCCGAAACGGCCCAGCTCACATCCAGCCAGGCGATGGAGGTGCACCACTCGGTGATCTCGGTCCAGAAGCAGACCACCGTGCTGCGAGAGCTCATCAAGAGCTCCTGATCACCGACGAACAGGCCGGTAGAGGCGAAAATGCATGGGACTGAGGCCCCCGCCTTGACAGACTGGCGCCTGTGTTCCTGACCATCACCTCGACCAGCGACCGGGACGAGGCCCCGGCCACCGACCTGGGCTACCTGTTGCACAAGCACCCCGACCGCGCGCAGAAGTTCGGCCTGCCCGTCGGTACGGCGCATGTGTTCTACCCCCGGGCCGATGCGACGACCTGCACCGCAGCACTACTGCTGGAGGTCGACCCGATCGCGCTGGTGCGGGGGCGCGGCTCCAGACCGGTAGAGGGTTTCTCCCTCGCGCAGTACGTGAACGACCGGCCCTACGCCGCGTCGTCGCTGCTCGCCGTCGCCTTGGGCAAAGTGTTCAAGACCGCCATCTCGGGCCGCTGCGACGTGCGCCCGGAGCTGCCCGGCACCCCGCTGCGCCTGGAGATCGAGGTACCGGCACTGCCCTGCCGGGGAGACGCCCATCTGGCCCGTAACCTGTTCGAGCCACTGGGCTGGACCTGCACGGTGACCCCGGTGCCCCTGGACCCGGAGCTCGGCTGGGGCGACTCGCCCTACGTGGACCTGCGGCTGACCGGTGAGCTGCTGCTCTCCGAGGCCCTGAGCCAGCTGTACGTACTGCTGCCGGTGCTCGACGACGCCAAGCACTACTGGGTCACCGCCGACGAGGTCGACAAGCTGGTCCGCGCCGGGGAGGGCTGGCTGGCCGCCCACCCCGAGCGGGCCCTGATCACGCAGCGGTACCTGCGCCACCAGCGGTGGCTGATCGACGACGCCGCCGAGCGGTTCGCCGGGCTGGAAGACGCTCCGGCCCCCGAGGGCGAGCTCCTGGAAGAGCCCCTGGAAGACGACGACGCCCCACCGGAAGCCCGGGTCTCCCTGGCCTCACTCCGTCTGGACGCCCTGGTCGAGACGCTGGAGGCCTGCGGGGCGCAGAGCGTGGCCGATCTCGGCTGCGGAGAGGGCAAGCTACTCGGCCGCCTGCTGGAGAATCCCCGCTATCAGCGCATTCTCGGCGTTGACGTGTCACACCGAGCGCTGCGGACCGCCTCTCGACGGCTGCGGCTGGACGATCTGCCCGACCGTGCCGCCGAGCGCATCGAGCTGCGCCAGTCGTCCCTGGTCTACGCCGACCCGAGCCTGGCCGGCTTCGACGCGGCGGTGCTGTCCGAGGTGATCGAGCACGTCGACGAGTCCCGGCTACCGGCCCTGGCCTCGAGCGTCTTCGGCACGGCCCGGCCCGGCGTGGTGCTGGTGACCACCCCGAACGTCGAGCACAACCAGCACTTCGGCCTGTCTGAGGGCCAGACCCGGCACACCGACCACCGTTTCGAGTGGGACCGGGCGACGTTCCAGGCCTGGGCCGGCGCGGTGGCCGAGCAGTACGGATACACGGTGCGCTTCAAGGGTGTCGGGGTGGAGTCCACCGAGGCCGGGCCACCCACGCAGATGGCCGTTCTCACCCTCGACCTGTCGTCTGCCGCAGAGGTGTCCCGATGACCGACCACCACCTGACCATCCCCGACACCTGCCTGGTGGTGCTCGTCGGGGTCTCCGGCTCGGGCAAGTCCACCTTCGCCGCCGCGAAGTTCGGCCGCTACGAGGTGCTCTCCAGCGACTTCTGCCGGGGTCTGGTCTCGAACGACGAGAACTCCCAGGATGCCACCGCCGACGCGTTCGACGTGCTGCACCACATCGCGGGCAAGCGCCTGGCCGCCGGTCGGCTGACCGTGGTCGACGCGACCAACGTGCAGAAGGAGTCGCGGGCGAGCCTGCTGAAACTGGCCCGCGACCACGACGTGCTGCCTGTGGCGATCGTGCTCGACATGCCGCAGGAGGTCTGCCTGGAGCGCAACGCCGCGCGTTCCGACCGCAGCTTCGGCGACCGGGTGATCCACCGCCAGGCCGACCAGCTCCAGCGCTCGATCAAGGGCCTGCGCCGCGAGGGTTTCCGGCGCGTGCACGTGCTCGACACCCCGGAGAAGGCCGCCGCCGCGGTGATCGTGCGCGAGCCGCTGCTGAACGACCTGCGCACCCGCACCGGCCCGTTCGACGTGATCGGCGACGTGCACGGCTGCCGCTCCGAGCTGGAGAGCCTGCTGGGCAAGCTCGGTTACGGCGTCGTGCTCGACCCGGACGGCAATCCGGTCGACGCCGTGCCGCCGGCCGGGCGCACCGCCGTGTTCGTCGGTGACCTGGTCGACCGCGGCCCCGACTCCCCCGGCGTGCTGCGCCTGGTGATGGGCATGATCGAGTCGGGTCACGCGCTCTGCGTCAGCGGTAACCACGAGCACAAGCTGGTGCGGGCGCTCAGCGGGCGCAACGTGAAACTCACGCACGGGCTGGAGCGCACCATGGCCCAGCTCGAGACGCAGACGCCGGAGTTCCGGGCGAAGGTCGCGAGCTTCTGCGACCACCTGGTCGCGCACTACGTGCTCGACGGCGGCCGGCTGGTGGTGGCCCACGCCGGGCTGAAAGAGGCCTATCACGGCCGGGCCTCGGGCCGGGTGCGGAGTTTCGCGATGTACGGCGACACCACCGGCGAGACCGACAGCTACGGCCTGCCGGTGCGGTACCCGTGGGCGAACGACTACCGCGGCCGGGCCATGGTGCTCTACGGGCACACACCGACCGTCGTACCGGAGTGGGTCAACAACACGCTCTGCCTGGACACCGGGTGCGCGTTCGGGGGAAGCCTGACCGCGCTGCGTTATCCGGAGAAGGAGATCGTCAGCGTGCCGGCCGAGCAGGTCTGGTACGAACCGGCGCGACCCCTGGCCGCCCCGGCGGCCCCGGCCGCCACCCGGGACCCCGATCTTCTGACCCTCGCCGACGTTTCCGGCAAGCGGTCGGTAGAGACCCGGCACCACGGCCGGGTGACGGTCACGGCCGAGAACGCGGCCGGCGCCCTGGAGGTGATGAGCCGCTACGCGATCGACCCGCGCCGGCTGCTGCACCTGCCGCCGACCATGGCCCCGACGCCGACGAGCAACCGGCCCGGGCTGCTGGAGCATCCCGCCGAGGCCTTCGCCGCCTACGCCAAGGAGGGCGTGCCGGAGGTGATCTGCGAGGAGAAACACATGGGCTCGCGGGCCGTGGTGCTCCTCTGCCGCGACGCCGGCGTGGCCGCCGCCCGCTTCGGGTTCCCCGACGACCGCACCGGTGTGATCCACACCCGCACCGGGCGTCCGTTCTTCTCCGATCCCGACACCGAAACCCTGCTGGCAAGGGTGCGTTCGGCCCTGGAGAGCACCGGGATCTGGAACGAGCTGGAGACCGGGTGGCTGCTGCTCGACACCGAGATCCTGCCCTGGTCGCTGAAGGCGGGCGACCTGATCCGCCAGCAGTACGCCGCGGTCGGCGCCGCTGCCGGAGCCTCGCTGCCCCTGGCCGTGAAGGCACTGACCGCTGCGGCCCAACGGGTTCCGTCGCTCCTGGAACTGCGCAACCACACCACCGCGCGGCGGGAGGCGGCCACGGCGTTCCGTCAGGCGTACCGGCGGTACGTCTGGCCGACCGACGGCCTGGAGGGCGTGCGGATCGCGCCGTTCCAGGTGCTCGCCGCCGAGGGAAAAACCTTCCACGACCGCGACCACCTCTGGCACCTGGCCCTGGCCGACCGGTTGGTGGCCGCCGACCCGCTGTTCCTGACCACCGCCCGCACGGTGCTCGACCCCTCGGACGAGAACGCCGTGGCCGAGGCCGTGACCTGGTGGGAGGAACTGACCGGGAAGGGCGGTGAGGGCATGGTGGTCAAACCCCTGGCCAACCTGACCCGGACCAAACGCGGCCTGGTGCAGCCCGGTCTGAAGGTGCGCGGGAAGGAGTACCTGCGCATCATCTACGGCCCCGACTACCTGCTGGACGAGAACCTGAGCCGGCTGAAGTCCCGTGCAGTGGGCCGTAAACGGTCAGCAGCCCTGCGGGAGTACGCGCTGGGCCTGGAATCCCTGGAACGGGTGGCCGCGGGCGACCCGCTGTGGCGCGTGCACGAGGCGGTCTTCGCAGTGCTGGCCCTGGAGTCCGAGCCGGTCGACCCGCGCCTGTAAACCCTCCCCAACCCCTTGTTCGTGATCATGCAAAGTGTCTCCAGCGTTCTGGAACTCCGGGGACACATTGCATGATCACGGAGGGGTAAGGGTGTGCCTAGGCCAGGCCGGTGCCCGGGGACACGGGAGCCAGGGGGAGGCTGGCGCTGGCGTTACGGGCTTCCGCCGCCGCCTTCGAGGTCGCGTCGGCCTCGTGGCTGTAGTAGATCGACATCGGTGAGACCCAGGCGTCGGTCGCACCGGCGGCGATCACCGCGGGCAGGGCGTAGGGCACGGAGGCCCGGGGCAGCGTGACGGTGGCGGTGAAACCCTGTCCGTTGACGGCATCGGACGCCGAGACCACTCTGGCGTCGGGTCCGAGGATCTCTTCCAGGGACAGGGGCTTATCGGCCACCACGCGCAGCTCGACCACGTCGTTGGCCCGCAGCGCACCGCGGATCAGGTGCGAGATCGCGTCGAGCTTGTTCCGCTTCCACTCGTCGTCACGGTAGATCTTCCGGCTGACGAAGAACTGGTTGGTCGAGCTGAACACCTCCGCGACCTCACGAAGGTGGTTGGCCCGCAGCGAATTACCGGTCTCCACGCCCTCGATGATGGCGTCGGCGAAGTATTCAGCCTTGGCCTCGGTGGCGCCCCAGGAGAACTCCACGTGCGCGTCGACACCCTGCCGGGCCAGCCACATCCGGGAGATCCGGGTGAGCTCGGTGGAGATGACGAACGGGTCGCCGGCCAGGCGGCGGCGGTCGCACTCGGCGCGCAGGTCTTCCACGGTCTTGATGGACGACGACTGCGGCACCGCGAGCACCCAGCGGATCGGGCGCGAGGTCTGGCGGGAGAAGGGCAGTTCCGCTTTCACCGCGATGTCCTGGAGCACGTCCTGCTCGACGATCCAGTCACGGCCCGAGAGCCCGGCGTCCAGGCGGCCGGACTTCACGTAGATGGGGATCTCCTGCGGCTTCAGCAGGACCGGCACGATCTCCGGGTCGTTCGAGCTCAGCCACAGCGTGCGCGAGCCGCCGGTGAACTGCAGCCCGACCCGCTCGAAGATGCCCAGGGTGCTCTGCTGGAGGCTGCCCTTGGGGATGCCGAGGGTGATCTGCCGGTCGCTCATGAGTTCTCCTCCGAGGTGTCGCCCAGGATGTCCCGGACGACGCTGATCAGCTCGCCCCGCGGAACGGTCATCTGCCCGGCCGACTTGGCCGCACGGTATTCGCTGTTGTCCGCGATGGCGGCCCGGGACTCAGCCCCGGCCTGCAGGTTCTTCACGGTGACGGTGCCGTCCTTGACCTCGTTGCCACCGATCATCACGGCCGCCCTGAAGCCCTGGGCGTTGGCGTAGGCCAGCTGCTTGCCCACCTTGCCCACCGACTCACCGACGTACAGCTCGGTGTTCACACCGGCCGCACGCAGTTCCGCCGCCACCCGGGTGGCCTCGGCCGGTTCGACCTTGGGCATCACCAGCACCACCACGTCGGCCGTGGTGCGGGCCGTGCCGAACTCCACACCCAGGTTGGCCAGGCCGGTCACCAGCCGGTCGATGCCGATGGAGACACCCACCGCGGCGACCGGGTCGTCGCTGAAGCGGCTGACCAGCCCGTCGTAGCGGCCACCACCGCCGACCGAGCCGACCCCCGCGCCGACCAGCGTGGCCTCGTAGACCGTGCCGGTGTAGTAGGCCAGACCGCGGGCCAGGCTCGGGTCGAGCTGCACGCTCGCCTCGCTCACCCCGAGCGCGTCCAGGTGGGACAGGAACTCGCGCACCTCAGCCACGGCGGCCTGCGCCTGGTCCGTGGACGGCAGCAGGGCCTCGAGCGCGTCGAGCGTCTCGACGCGGGTGTCCTTGCCGACGCTCACGAAGACCAGCAGCGCGTCGATCTCCTCGGCGGCCAGGCCGACACCACGGATCCGGTCGCCCGAGACGTCGAAGCGCCCCTCCCCCAGTTCGGCGCGCAGCGCCTCGGGGGTGATCTTGTCGGCCTTGTCGAGCACGCGCAGCACGTGCCGGGCCGTCTCGAAGTCCTCGATGCCCACACCGGCGAGGAACGCGTCCACCAATTTGCGGTTGTTCACCCGCACGACGTAGCCGGTGGACGCCTCCAGCCCCAGGGAGTCGAAGGCCGCGCTCATCACCGCGACGATCTCGGCGTCGGCGGCCACCGTGGAGCTGCCGGCGATGTCGGCGTCGAGCTGCGTGAACTGCCGGAACCGGCCCTGCTCGGGCTGCGGGTCGTCGGCGCGGAAGACCGGGCCCACGTGGTAGCGGCGGAACGGCAGCTTGATCTGCTGCGGCGCGTACTGGGCGATGACGCGGGCGAACGGCACGGTCAGGTCGAACCGCATACCCACCTCGACGGAGGCGGCTTCGCCCTCGGCGACAACGGGTTTCGTGTTCTCCCGAACGACGAAGATCTGCTTGTCGGCCTCTTCGCCACCGCTGCCGAGCAGCGTGGGCAGGCTCTCCAGCACCGGGGTGTCCAGCGGTACGAAACCGTAGGACTGATACACCCGGGTGATGCGGGCCACGACCTCGTTGCGGAGAAGCATCTCCTCGGGCAGCAGGTCACGGAATCCACGGAGATTCTGCGGACGGACCAGGCCGGTCATCGTTGTGCCTTCTTCCTCATGAGCTGGGGAGGTAGCCCGGCGCACGAAGAGATCGACGAACGATCTACTTGTACCGGGAGGGGGTATCGAACCCCCGCCTCCTGATCCACAATCAGGTGCTCTACCACTGAGCTATCCCGGCTCGCCGAGTAGATTAGCAGAGCATCGGCCGGGGTATGAACCACGGCCTTCCCAGACGGCCCACGGCCGGTCCGGATCACGCTTTCGACGCACCCGTAGGAGCTTTCAGGGCCCACCCGAGGGCACATCAGAGAGCCAGGTCGGCGTCGGGGTCGACCTTCTGCGCGTCCGCGAACGAGACCTGGTCGTACAGCGCCCCGGGCCGGCGGTAGTAGCGCGCCCATTCCTTGTCGCCGTACGAAAAGTGCCACCACTCGCCGTCGAAGGGCGCGAAGCCGGCCGCCATCATCGCCCGGCGCAACAGCTGCCGGTACTCCCAGGCCTCGCGGGAGACGAACGGCGAGAAGGTGAAGGCGTCGCGGTCGGCCTCCATCACCGGGGTGCCCATGTCGACCGGATCCCCGTCACGCAGCAGTTCGACGGCCACCGCGCCGCCCGTCGGATAGCCCGCCACCGACGGCACCGCGACGTGCCGGTGGGCCGCCTCGATCAGTTCGTTCTCGTCCGGATATTGCTGCCGCAGAGACTCTTTGGCCTCGTCGAACAGACGGGTCTGGACCTCCAGGGCACGGAATCCGTAGACCACCCGGAGCGTCAGCGAGCGGTCGAGGCTCTTCAGTTCCTGGCCGGCCGCGTAGAGCATGTCGACCACCGGACGGCGCACGTAGATGACCCGGCCGGTGAGTTCACTCATCTCCGCGTCGATGTGCTCCACCCGCAGCACACCCTGCTGCGGGACCGCCTCGAAGAGGACGACCTCGTCCACCTCGATCACCGGAACCTCGGCGTAGTCGGTGTACTTCAGCATCTTCTCTTCGAGCAGCTGGTAAACGTCTTCCCGGGTTCCCACGTGGGCACCTTCCTGATTCTGCGCAGTTCTGGCATCAATGTGCCCACCAACAAGCCTTTTCACGGCCGGGAGAGTGGACGCGTCCGGGCACACCGGTCTCAGGCACGCGAAAGGCGCGTTGGGGCCACGAGAGTGGAGTGACAGGAGCGGGGCAGGGCGCCGATCGGTGTGGACTCACCCGTTTCAGGCCGTCAGACCTGGTTCAGCGGGAGCCAGCACCCACCGGCGAGATATGGACGCCGTGATGGGCATGCCGATGATGGGCATGAGCGCCGACCACCGGGCGAACGGGCACGACGACGGCAGCCGACACGAAGGTCAGCGCGCGAGTCGAGAAGATGCCCATGATGTTGGGCAATTTAGCAATGCGGGTGGGCAGCTGGCAAATGAGGGACGCGCACCCGCCCCTTGCGGGGAGACCCCCGGTGCCCGGGTGGGCACCGGGAGGACAACCTCGTCCTCAAGCACCCAACTCGGCCCGCACCAGCGGTGCGACCTGGGTGCCGAGCAGCTCGATCGCCCGCAGCACCTGCTCGTGCGGAAGGGTGCCGACGCTGATGTGCAGCATTAAGCGCTGCACGCCGAGCACCCGGTGCACCTCGACGATCTTCTCCGCCACCTGCTCGGGTGAGCCCAGCACCAGGGAGCCACCCCGGCCGCGCAGATTGTTGAACTGGTTGCGGCTCAT
The DNA here is from genome assembly GCF_030269305.1 of Kineosporia sp. NBRC 101731. Lineage (NCBI taxonomy): Bacteria > Bacillati > Actinomycetota > Actinomycetes > Kineosporiales > Kineosporiaceae > Kineosporia > Kineosporia sp. NBRC 101731. The sequence continues at coordinate 1,420,635 of NZ_BSTC01000001.1, read as the reverse complement.
CGCGCCCCAGCCCCGTTCACGGCCCAGCACCGTCATCGCCTGGGCGTAGGAGGGGTAGTACTCCTCCACGGCCTGCTCGGCCGTCGGCGCCACGTATCCGTGCATGTGGACGGCGAGCGGAGCATCGTCCGGCTCGAAGCCGGACTCCTTGATCGCGTGCCGGTGCAGCTGGGCGAGCGGGCCGAACTGGGCCGGCTGCCCACCGATGATCGCGAGTGCGACGGGAAGGCCGTACGAGGCGGCGCGCACGATCGACTGCGGGGTGCCACCCACGCCGATCCAGATCGGCAGCCGGCGCTCGGGCCGCGGGAACACGCCCTGTTCGTGCAGCGCCGGCCGGAACCGCCCCTGCCAGGTGATCTGCTCCTCACGGGTGAGCTCGACCAGCAGGTCGAGCTTCTCGCTGAAGAGGTCGTCGTAGTCCTCCAGGTCGTACCCGAACAGCGGGAACGACTCGATGAACGAACCGCGGCCGGCAATGATCTCGGCACGCCCCTGCGAGATCAGGTCGAGCGTGGTGAACTGCTGCCAGACACGCACCGGGTCTTCCGAGGAGAGCACGGTGACGGCGCTGGTCAGGTTGATCTTCTCGGTCTTCCCGGCGGCGGCCGCGAGCACGATCGCGGGAGCACTCGCGGCGAAGTCGGCGCGGTGGTGCTCGCCGATGCCGTAGACGTCCAGACCGGCCTGTTCGGCGGCCACGGCCTCCTCGACCACCTGGCGCAGCCGTACCCCGTGCGGGGTCGGCACGCCGTTCACCGGGTAGGCGTCGGCGAAGGTGGTGATGCCCAGTTCCATCGGACGTCCTCGTTTGGTTGAGCGCGCAACTGATAGGCCTGTGAGGGTACCGGTTCGGCCGTCGCCGGGGGTTGCCGAGAGGTGGTTCAGACCCTGCTCGAGGACGCCCGTGGTTGCCTGGTTCGAGTGAGGCTGGCCTGGTCAACGATGAGAGGGGCAAGTTTGTCGGTGCCAACCAATAGGCTCTGTCATGTGATGGAACGATGAGCAAAGCAGACGCCCTGCGGGCCATGCGTGAGGCGCGGTTCGCGCGATACGCCCAGCAGAAGAAGGAAGAGGCGAAGACCGCGAAGCCGGCGCGCCCGGCCGCTTCTGCGCCCAGCGTGTCCGCGGAGCCGATCGAGCTGTTCGAGCAGGAGCCGGCCAAGCCCGCCAAGAAGACCGCGGCGAAGCGGGGGCGGGGCAAGGCGGCGAAGGCTGTCGCGGCTGAGCCGGCTGTGACCGATCCGGCTGCGGTCGAACCGGCCGAACCGGCTGCGGCCGAGACTGCTGCGACCGAACCGGCTGCGGTTGAGACCGGTGTCACGCAGACGGCCGAGGCCGAGGCGGCAGCCGCCCCCGAGCTGACCGTCGTGACGGACACCGCTGAGGTTACTGAAGAGCCTCCGGCCGAGGCCAAGGTCATCGACCTGCGCCCGGTCGAGGCCGCCGAGGTCGCCGAGCCCGCTGCCGAGGAAGAGGAGCCGTGCGGGCACCGCAGCATGAACGGCCGCATCTGCACCCGGGCCAAGGGCCACAGCCAGAAGAGTCACCGGTACGGCTGAACGACGGATGCGGCCTGAGGAGTGACTCTCGGGGAGCCGCATCCGCCGTCCAGCCTGCTGAGGGGGTGAGGGTGCCTTACTGGTGCTGCGACTGGCTCTGCGGTGCCTTCGCCGCCGAGAGCGGGGAGGCGATGTCTTCGAGTGTGCGGTTCTCCGCGTCCACACCGATGAACCACTCCAGCACGCCCGCGGCGAACATCAGCCCGGCACCCAGGTAGTACCCGCCCGCCACGGCGCCGAAACTCTCGGTCTCGACGAGCTTGCCGAAGAGCAGCGGCCCGATGATGCCGCCGAGCCCGGTGCCCACGGCGTAGAAGAAGGCGATGGCCATGGCGCGGGTCTCCATCGGGAAGATCTCGCTCACCGTCAGATAGGCCGCACTGGCCCCGGCCGAGGCGAAGAAGAACACCACGCTCCACGCGACGGTCAGGGTGGTGGCGCTGAAAACCTCTTGCTGGAAAAGGATTGCGGTGACCACCAGAAACACCGAGCTCAGCACGTAGCTCAGGGTGATCATGGTGCGGCGGCCGATCGTGTCGAACAACGGCCCCATCAGGATCGGCCCGAGGAAGTTCCCCAGCGCCAGCGGGATGATGTAGAGCCCTGCCGTGCCCGAGCCGATGTCGAAGAACGTGGTCAGCACCAGGCCCTGCGTGAAGAACACCGCGTTGTAGAGGAACGCCTGGCCGACGAAAAGACCCAGCCCCAGGGCAGAACGCTGCGGGTAGGACCGGAACATCGTGCGGATGATCTCGAAGACCTTCACCGGGCCGCGCTCGTGGATCTCGATGCTCTGGTCGTCGGCCACCGGTGCGAGTTCGAGCTTGTCCTGGTGCTCGACCGTGTGCTCGATGTCGGCGACAACCTTCTCGGCCTCGTCGTGCTGGCCGTGAATCGTCATCCAGCGCGGACTTTCGGGCACGTTGCGGCGAACCAGAAGAATCACCAGGCCCAGCACGGCCCCCAGGCCGAAGGCGAGCCGCCAGCCGATGTCAGCCGGAAGAAGGTCGGTGTCCAGCAGCACCAGGGTGAGGGCCGCCCCGACGGCGGCGCCCAGCCAGTACGAGCCGTTGATCATCAGGTCGATCCGGCCGCGCAGGCGGGCGGGCATCAGCTCGTCGATCGCCGAGTTGATCGCGGCGTACTCACCGCCGATACCGGCACCGGTGAAGAACCGGCAGACGAAGAAGAACAGCGGGTTCATCGAGAACGCGGTGAGCACCGTGGCGACCAGGTACAGGCCGAGAGTGATCATGAACAGCTTGCGCCGGCCCCATCTCTCGGTGAGCTGGCCGAAGAAGAGCGCGCCCAGACAGGCGCCCGCCACGTAGATCGCCGCGGCCTGGCCGATCTGCCCGGCCGAGAGTTCCAGACCGCTGCCCGCCTCGGTCAGCCGGTCGCCGAGCGCTCCCACGATGGTGACCTCGAGTCCGTCGAGGATCCAGACCGTGCCGAGACCGATGAGCACCGTGATGTGCCAGCTCGACCAGGGCAACCGGTCGAGCCGGGCGGGGAGATTGCTCCGCAGGACACGTCCGTCCCCCGGAGTCTGCTGCTGCGTCGTCACAGAATGACCTTGAACCCGGTTCCGGCGACCTGCATGTCGAACTGCCGCCGGTCCATCCCGAAAAGTTCCCGGTTCCGCAACGCTCGTTGATCACACCCCGGATCGCCTGCACCCCTCTACCCTGGGCTGATGCAAAGCAGCTTGTTCCACGAGTCGAATCTCGAGATCAACGGCCAGAACCGTTTCGCGCTGCAGAACTCGCAGATGCTGCGGGTCGCGCTCGGTCCCGACGTGCTCGCGACCAAGGGGGCGATGGTCGCGTTCCAGGGGCAGGTCACCTTCAACCACGAGGGGTCCGGCAGCGTCGGTAAGTTCCTCAAGAAGGTGCTCACCAACGAAGACCTGCCGCTCATGCGGGTCAGCGGCCAGGGTGAGGTCTTCTTCGCCAACGAGGCCGGTTACGTGCATCTCGTCGAGCTGACCGGCGACGCCCTCAGCGTCAACGGGCAGAACCTCATCGCCTTCGACGCCAGCCTGGGCTGGGACATCAAACGGGTGCAGGGCGCCGGCATGATGGCCGGGGGCCTGTTCAACACGGTGCTCTCCGGTCAGGGCACCGTCGCCCTCGTCTCCGTCGGCCAGCCCGTCGTGCTGGACTGCTCCCAGCAGCCCACCTACGTCGACGTACAGGCCGCCGTGGCCTGGTCGGCGAACCTGGTGCCGAACATCGTCTCGAGCATGAACATGCGCTCGATGCTCCGCGGAGGCACCGGCGAGGCGTTCCAGTATGCCTTCCACGGGCCGGGTTTCGTGATCGTTCAGCCCAGCGAGTGGAGTGCTGCCGCGCAGCAGGCGCAGTCGGCCGGTGGTGGCGGCGGCGGTCTGGGTGGCCTGTTCACCTGAGTTCCACCGGAGAACTCACGCCCACGGGGAGTGGGCCGGACCGGTCGCCTCGCCCCTGCCGGTCACCCGTCAGTGGCCCGTCGCCTCAGCGATCCGCCGGCGGCACAGGCCCCTGACCGTTGTGTACACCTGGTACATCCGGTACCGGATGTACCAGGTGTACACAACGCGGACCGCTCGGCTCCCGGGCCGGATGCGGCCGGCTCCCCCACCGACCGGGCACCTCCCGTCAGCCACCACCCCGGCCGGCCGCGACGTCCCTCATTGACCGACCGAGAACCGCTCTCCCAGCCAGGTGCACAGATCCTCGAGCACGGGCATCGAGACGCCGTGCCCGCCCGGTGCGCGCAGGGCGTGCACGAGCGCGCCGGAGCCGTCGGTCAGGTACTGCCAGGTGCGGTCGAGCAGCTCGCGCGGGATGACCACGTCATCGAGCCCCTGCCCGACGAAAACCGGTAGCCCGGCGAGGTGGTCGGCGTCCACCGGAACCCCGGCGTCGAACGGGAGCGTGCCGTAGAGAATCGCCGCACCGGCGAAACGCTGCGGCCGGTCGAGGATCAGGCCACCCGCGAAGGCCGCCCCACCGGAGAACCCGACCAGGTACACCGGCCGCTCCCCCGCGAAGGGGTCGAGCCAGGCGGTGAACCAGTCCATGGTCTCGCGCAGCGACTGCGCCCGCGGCCGCCCGATACCCCGGTTGGCGAACCAGGCGTAACCCCCACCCTCGGCGATCGGCGCCCGGACGGCGACGTACTGCGCCCCTTCCGGCAGATGCCCGGCCAGACCGATGATGTCCGCCTCGTTCGAGCCCCGCCCGTGCAGCAGAACCACCAGCGGACGCCCGGCGTCACCGTCCGGCCCGGCCTTCGCGACGACGGGGTCAGGGAAGATTTTGTTGAGCATTCAAATAGATTACCGCACGGATTCGGCCCGGCGAAGAGCCGAACGACGGACAGCCCCGCCGTCGCCTTCCGCGCCGATCAGGACGCGACTGCCGACCACGAGTCCGATGACCAGGACCCTTCATGGCCGCGTCACCCGTCGCGGCCTGCGGGCGCCGGTCGGGTTCTTGCGGAAGAGGGATTCCTGGGCCAGGCCGGCGACCAGCCGGCCGTCCGCGGAGAAGATGCGCCCGGAGTACATGCCCCGGCCCACCGCGAGGGAGTGGCCGGTCAGGTCCATGAGCACCCAGCCGTTCATGTCGACCGGGCGGTGGAACCAGATGGCGTGGTCGAGGCTGGTCAGCAGGGTGTCGGGTGAGGGGACGGCCAGGGTGGACAGACCGGTGAGGACGTCCGACAGGTAGGTCAGGACACAGGCGTGCAGGTGCGGCTCGTCGGGGATCCGGATCTGCGGGCGGGCCCAGACCCGGGACGGGCGGGCATCCGGCCGCCGCTCCCCCGGAAGGGCGGGCTCCCACCAGGGTTCGGCGTTCTGGCGACCCGAAAGACCACCCGGCGCCTCGAAGAAGTCGATGCCGATCGTGCCCGCCCTCAGCTCGGTCGCGTCCGGACCGGGGAGGGGCTCGTCGGGCATCTTCTCGGCCTGCACGTCGGGGCCGTCCTCCGGGACGTGGAACGACGCCGCCAGGTTGAAAATCACCTGGCCGCCCTGCCGCGCCACCACCCGGCGGGCGGAGTACGAGCGCCCGTCCCGGTCCCGATGAACCTCGAACACCACCGGGCGCCCCGGATCTCCGGGGCGCAGGAAGTATCCGTGCAGTGAGTGCACCACCCGGTCGGCCGTGACGGTGAGGCCTGCCGCCCGCAGGGTCTGGGCGGCGACCTGGCCACCGAAGAGGCCGTACGGATCGGGGTGGAGCGCGCTCGTGCGGTAGAGGTCGGTGTCGAGCTCTTCCAGGGTGAGCAGATCCAGCAGCGTGAGCGCGGTGATGACTACCTCCCGATGACGAATGCACCGGAGCGTACCCACGGGCGGATGGTGGCTCCCGCCCCGTCGGCGGGTGATCGACGGGCCTCGGTAACGAGAGGATCGTCCGGTGCTGAATCAACCTGACGAGATCATGGCCGCGTTCCGGGGAACCGCCCTGGACGGGATGGACGTCGATCCGGTTCCGGACTGCGATGTGCTGGCGGTTCAGTGGCCGGACCCCAGCGACGTGCTCACCGGCTGGAGGGCGGCGCGGGACGTGATGGCCGTGACCGGACGACGCCCGGTCGCGGTCTCCGACAACTACGAACTCGGGTTCCCCGAGGTCGAGCCGGCCGCACTGGCCCGGATCGAGACGGCCGCCTTCTCTCTGGACCCGTGGCCCGGGATGTACGGCCGGGAGAGCGACGAACCCGTGGAGACCGTCAATCTGGAGACCGTCTCGCAGCTCCTGGGCTTCTGGCGGACCGGACCGGAATGGAATCCCGACGCCCTGGCGCGTGAGCTCCTGCCCGGCATACCGGCCTCGATCACCTGGAACGGCCTGAACCGCCACCTCCTCGATCAGATCTGGGACGACCCGGCGCGGCTCGCGCAGCTGAGTCACCCCGGTGGGAAGGAGACCTCCGGGGCACTGAACTGGTACATCCCCGATCACGTCTACCTGGCTCTGCTCCCCACGACCAGTGCCTGGTCGCCGATGACCTGGCTGGACTATTTCGGCGAGGACAACCATCAGGTTCTGGCCGCCTGCCTGCAGCAATGGCATCAGGCCTGGGGTGCCGAACTCGTCGCGTCCTGGGGAACCATGCTCCAGTTCGTCAGCACCCGGCGACCGCGCTTCGGGCCGGAAGCCTGGAACCTCGCGCGGCAGCAGCTGGCACTGGGAGGCAGTCTCCAGATACCCCAGATCTCGCTGGCCTGGGACCTGGCCCACACCAACGCCTGGTTCCTCCACGACCGCCCCTAGCGGTCGATTCATCGATACGCACCAGAGGTAGCAGTGAATCCACATCACTGCTACCTTTGTTTCGTATCGCCGCTACGGACACGTCGCGGCAGTAATTTCCTGGAGGAGAGCCATGAGCCAGCAGCGCGTAGCAGTCGTCACCGGGGCCAGCCGGGGTATCGGCCGGCAGATCGCCCTCACCCTGGCCACGCAGGGGCAGGCCGTCGTCGTCGGGTACGCGGGGCGGGCCGAGGCCGCCGCCGCCGTGGTGCAGGAGATCACCGCCGCGGGCGGACGGGCCGTGGCCTTCCAGGCCGACGTCGCCGACGAGCACGCGGTCGCAGCGATGTTCGACACGGCGGAGGCCGAGTTCGGCAGTGTCGACGTGGTGGTGAACTCGGCCGGGCGGATGTCTCTGACCACGATCGCCGAGATCAACCTCGACGACCTGGATGCCATGCACCGCACCAACATCCGTGGCACCTTCGTGGTCCTGCGGGAAGCGGCGCGGCGGGTGCGCGCGGGTGGCGCCGTGGTCACGCTGTCGACCTCGGTGGTCGGGCTACAGTTCCCGACCTACGGCGGCTACGCGGCCAGTAAGGGTGCGGTCGAGGCGGCCACGCTGATCCTGGCCCGCGAACTGCGGGGGCGTGACATCACGGTCAACACGGTGGCCCCCGGCCCGACGGCGACCGAGCTGTTCCTCGAGGGCAAAGACCAGCCCACGATCGACCACCTGGCCAAGCAGGCTCCGCTGGAGCGCCTGGGCACCCCGGAAGACATTGCCGACGTCGTGGCCTTCCTGGCCGGGCCGACCGGCCGCTGGGTCAACGGTCAGGTGCTCCGCGCCAACGGCGGAATCATCTAAATCCTCACTGCGAAAAACAATCCCAAGGAGAGTCATGCCTTTCGCGAACCTGAAGGTCCCCGCCGGAACCCTCACCCCCGAGTCCAAGAAGATCCTCATCGACGCCGTCACCGATGCCTACGGCCAGGTCTACGGCGATCAGGCCCGGCAGAACGCCCTCGTCATCGTCGAAGAGGTGGCCGACGGCGGCTGGGGCCTGGGCAGCACTGTGCTGACCGCCGAGATGCTCGGGCGCCACTGACCGTCGCTGCGGCAGAGGCCCTCAGGGCTGGAGATCGGCCGTGAACTCGGCCAGGCGGGAAAGGCCCTGCCGGAGTTCGGCGACCGAGGCCGAGTAGGAGAGCCGCACGTAGCGGTCAGCACCGCCCGGGCCGAAATCCTTTCCGGGGGTGAGAGCTACATGTTTCTCCGCCAGGGCCCGCTCGCAGAAGTCCCAGGCGCTCAGGCCGGTTCCACTCACGTCGAAGTAGACATAGAAGGCGCCGTCGGGCAGTACCGGCACGGGGAGGCCTGCCGCTTCCAGGCCGGCCAGCACCACGGCCCGGCGGCGCTCGAACTCCTCGCGCCGGTCCTCGGCCACCTGCAACGACTGCGGCGTGAAGCATTCCAGGGCCGCGAACTGGGCCGGGGTGGAGGGGCAGATGTAGTAGTTCTGCGCCAGACGTTCCATCACCGGCACGAATGCGTCCGGCACCACGCACCAGCCGAGCCGCCATCCGGTCATGCCGAAGTACTTGGAGAAGCTGTTGATGACGAAGGCGTCCGGGTCGACGGACAGCACGCTGGCCGGGGCCCGTCCCGCCGCGTCCCGGGTGCCGAGGTTCAGGTAGATCTCGTCGACGATGCGCCAGGCGTCGCGCGAGCGGGCGAAGTCGCAGATGTTTCGCAGTTCGGCGGTATCGATGGAGGTGCCGGTCGGGTTCGAAGGGGTGGCGATCATGATGCCGCGGGTGTCGTCGGCCCAGTGCGCCTTCACGGCGGGCAGATCCAGCTGGAACCGGGACTCGGGGGTGGTGGGCACCAGAATGACCTCGGCACCGAAGCTTTCGGCGAACTGGCGATTGCACGGGTAGGACGGGTCGCTGATCAGTACCTTGTCGCCGGCGTCGACGAGAGCGGCGCTCACCAACAACAGGGCGGCCGAGGCGCCGGCGGTGACGATGATGCGGCGGGGGTCGACCTCGACATCGTGCTCCTGGCGGTAGAAGCCGGCGATGGCCTCGCGCAGTTCCAGAAGACCGGTGGCCCCGGTGTAGGGCAGGGGGCGGCCGTCGGCGACCTTCTGCAGCGCGCTCAGCACGGCCGGGGGCGCACCGAAGTCGGGCTCCCCCAGGTTCAGCTTCACCACGTGATGGCCCTGGGTCTCGAGAGCCTGAGCCCGCTTGGCGAACTCCATCGCGTAGAAGGGCTGGACGGCCTGGGCACGCTGCGACGCTCTCACCCGGCCAGCATAAGGAGCGCCCGGCGAAGGGACACGAAGGGCATATTCGGGGGTGCGCGCCGCGGCCACGGGCAGAACGGGCATGATGCGGCAGGAACTTGGGCTGGGCGCACACGTGGAGGCACGATGTCAGGGGCGGTCGCAGCTCTGCTGGAAGTGAAAGACCTCGAGGTGGGGTACGGGCTTCCGGTCTGCCCACCGATCACGCTGACCCTGTCGCCGGGCGACGTGGTGGCCGTGGTCGGCGCCAACGGCTCGGGCAAGTCCACCCTGCTGCGCACGGTGGTCGGGCTGCTGGCGCCGCTGGGCGGGACGATGAATCTGCTGGGGTCCGGTCTGGACGAGCGCAGCAGCGCGTTCCGGGCGGCGGTGGCCTCCGAACTGGGCGACGAGGCGTTCTTCCCCAGCCTGACCGTGCGCGAGCACCTGATGCTGACGTGCTTCGGCCACGGGGTGGACGACCCGGTCAGCGTGACCAACTATCAGCTGGATGCTTTCGGTCTCACCGAGCGGGCCGAGGCGATGCCGGGGGCCCTGAGCTCCGGGCAGCGACGACGTCTGCTGCTCGCAGCCACGTTCGCCCGGCCGCGCGCCCTGATGATCCTCGACGAGCCCGAGCAGCGCCTCGACGCCGCCATCCGCGACGCCCTGGCCGACTGGCTGGTCGAGGAACGCTCGGAAGGTGGCGGCGTTCTGATGGCCACGCACGACCCCCAGCTGGTCTCGGTTGCGGCGACGAAGGTGGTGGCGATCTCCGACACCGAGGTCCGGGTGGTCGATCCCGAGCGCGGGGCCGCGATCATCCGGAACGAACTGTGAGCCCCGCTCTTCCCACCGGCGGCCAGGTCCGCCGGGTCACCCGCGACGCCAGCAACTACCACTCCGAGGCCAAACTCACCGACCTGCTGGGCGACGTCTACATCGGAGTCTTCGCCGTTGCGATGGCCTCGACGATGGTCTTCTCCCTGAGCACCCGGCTCGCCCCCGGCGAGGGCCCGTTCCGCCAGGCCGCCCAGGACGGACCGGGTCTGGCGGTCGGCTGGATCGCGGTGCTGCCCGCGATCGCCGCCGTCGCGGCCTTCATCGGGCTGGTCACGCGGCTCGGGCCGCTGTCCTTGTCCGGGGCCGAGAGCACCTGGTGGCTCCCGCTTCCCGTCGACCGACGCTCGCTGCTGCGGCCCGCCGCCTACCGGTGGCCGGGGATCGGCCTGGTGGTCGGCGCGGTGTGCGGGGCCGCCGTCTCGTTCGCCCTGCCGGCCGGACCGGCCGCCATGGCCGGCACGACCGCACTGTTCGCCGCCCTCACGGTGACGCTGGTGATCACGGCCGGGCAGCTGCAGAGCCGCCCCACCGCGCACCGCGCGATCCGGGTGGCCGCGGATCTGGTGACCGCGGGCGTCCCCTTGTTCGGCATTCTCATGGCCCTTTCGCGCACGGCCCCGCCGGGCACCACCTGGGTCGCCCTGCCGGTCGCCGTGGTGCTGCTCGTCGTCGCGATCGGGCTGGCCGTCAGCTGGGACCGGCGGCTCGGCGACGTGCACGCCGTGAGCCTGCGGCACAGCGGAGCGGTGACGGACGAGGCTCTGGTCGCCGTGCTCTCGCTGGACACCAGAGCCCTGGGGCGCGCGCTGGCGGTCCGCACGCAATCGCCCCGCCGGGCTCGCTCCTCGACGATGAAATGGCTGACCCGCGTGCCCCGGTCGTGGAGGCCTCAGGCCGCCCTGATCACCTCGGACGTGCTGCTCTTCCTGCGCACCCCGCGCCAGCCCGTGCAGGTGCTCGTGGCCCTGGGTCTGCCCGTCCTCGGGCTGCTGGTGCCCGACCCCGGTCCGGCCAGCACGATCGTGCTCCTGCTGATCGGCGCCTACCTGGCTTCGCTGGCCACCGTCGAGGGCGCCCGCCGGGCCCAGATCAGTCCCGGGCTGGACGCGGCGTTCCCGATCGGCCAGCGCGACGTGCGCCTGACCCGGATGGCACTGCCGATCGTGGTAATGGAGTTCTGGTTCATCGTCATCACCGCGGTCCTGGGCTGGCGCTTCGGCGATCCGGCCTGGTGGGTGCTGCTCGGCGTGCTGTCGGCCCCGGCCTGGGCCGCCGCCGCGGTCCGGGGCGCGTACCGGCCCAACGCGACGTTCGGCGGCCCGACGATCACCTCGCCGATGGGAGCCCTGCCACCGGGCCTGGCCTCGTCGGTCGTGAAGGGCCCGGACGTCGCACTGATCGGCAGTGTGCCGATCGTGGTGGCGCTCATCCTCGGTTCCACCCATCCGGAACTGCTGTCGCTCCAGGTACTGCTCAGCGGTGTCGCCGTGGCCATAGCGCTCCATCAGAAGACCGAGAACCCGGAAGAAGCCAACCCGAGAGAGAAGCCGTGACCGACATCGCCCCTCCCGACGCGCACGTGCAGGACGCCTGGATCGCCCTGCTCGACGCCCTGGCCCGCGCCGGATACGCCGTGGACGAGCTGGCCCGGCCCGGCGCTTCCCCGGCCCAGTTCGCCAGGGCCCAGGAGACCGTCGGCCGGGCTCTACCCGCCGACCTGGCCGGGCTCTACCAACTGAGCGACGGTCAGACGAACTACGCCGACCTGGCCGACGACGACGCGGGCCGCGAGCGGGGTCGATGGGTCGGCCCGGTCTTCGGCGACGGCTGGACCTTCGACCCGATCGGCGAACTGGCCGACGCCTGGACCCATCTGGAGAACGTCCGGGCACACTTCAAGCCGGGCGAGATGGCCCAGGAACTCGACCGGGCGGTCACCGTGCGCGGGAACGACCCGGTCCTGGGCGTGTACAGCTCGCCGGACTGGATCCCCTTCGCCTCGGACGGGGGCGGCAACTTCCTCGCCGCCGACCTGGCTCCCCGCCCCGGCGGCACCGTGGGGCAGGTCATCGTGATCGGCCGCGACGAGGACCTGCGCCGGGTGCTCGCCCCCGGCCTCGTCGAGCTGCTGCGATGGTGCACCGAGCGACTCGGTGACCTCGATCCGGATCAGGCCGATCCGGAGGAACTGGCGGAGGGCGTGCTGGTGTACGACCTCGAAGTCAGCTGAGCATGGTGATCGCTCCGCGTCTCGCCGGCGCCTCGGCTCATCCCACCCAGCCGGTGACGGCCGGAACCTGAGACCAGAAGGCGTTCATCACCGGGTTCGGCACGGGCGAGGTCATCGCCCGCTGGGTGAGCAGGATGCCCGCCGAGCCCAGCGCCGGGTCACAGGCCCAAGCCGTGCCCAGGCCACCGCTCCACCCGTACGAGCCGGCCGACTCACCGTCGCCCGCGACCGTTCGCACCGCCAGGCCCAGGCCCCAGCCGTGCGTGTCGAAGAACCCGGGAACCCATTCGGTGTGCGCCTTCTGGGCCGGGCTCAGCTGGTCGCGGGTCATCTCGGCGAACAGTTCTCCCGACAGCAGCCGCCGCCCGCCGACGACTCCCCGACCGAGCATCAGCCGGGTGAAGGCCAGACAGTCGTCGACCGTCGAGACCAGTCCCCCGGCCGCCGATTCCAGGGGCGGCGGCGCGGTCCACTGCCCACCCCGGGCCGGGTCGAACAGCTCGAGACCCCCGTCGGCACCCACGGTGTAGCTGACCGCCAGACGCCCGACGGCGCCCTCCGTCACCCAGAAACCCGTGTCCGGCATTCCCAGCGGCTCGAAAAGGTACTCCCGCAGCACCTCGTCGAGCGAAGCGCCGGTGGCCCGCGCCATCAGGACACCCAGCACGTCGCTCGCGGTGTTGTACATCCACTGTGCCCCGGGCTGGTGCAGCAACGGCAGGGCCCCGAGCCGGGCCAGGTACTCGTCGCCCGGGAGTGTGTGCGCAGGCCGGGGTGGACCGGGCGGACCGAAGGCGGCCTCGATCTCCGCCTGGATCGGGTAGGTGCCCGGCCCGGCCATCACCACCCCGAAACCCGCCGTGAAGGCAAGCAGATCGCGCACGACGATGGCCCTTTCGACGGGGACCGTGTCGCCGACCGGCGCCCCCAGTTCCCGCAGCACGCGCGGCGCGGCCAGTTCGGGCAGCAGCCGGCCGACCGGCTCGTCCAGCCCGAACCGCCCCTCGTCGATGAGTCGCAGGGCCGCGAAGGCCGCCATCGGCTTGGTCATGGACGCGATCCGGAAGATCGTGTCGCGCCGCACCGGCACGCCACCCTCCACCGCCGTCGCGCCCGCGCAGAACACGTCCACGTCGTCACCACGCACCACCGCGGTCACCAGCCCCGGCACCTCACCCGCGGTGACGTTCGCAGCCAGGTCGGCATGGAGCTTCTCGAGGGCTTCGACGGGCATCGGCACAGGTTCGCCTCCGGTTCGCGACAACGACGGTCACCCCTGAGGACGAGACACACCACCCGAACTCATCGCCCGTCCCGCGTTTCTACGCCGAACGGGGCTGCGCCTCCCGCCACGCCAGGAACCGCGCGATCACGGCCCGGTACCCACCACCGAAGGCGAACTCGTCGAGCAACCGCGCGGCCGCCTCACCCCGCACCACGTCGGCCGCCGGGATCCAGGCCGAGTAGAGCTGGACACCCCGCCGCGCCGCCCAGGTGATGCGCACGGATTCACCCGACCAGGCCTGCACCGCGGCCGGAACCACGGTCAGCACCTCACCGCCGTCACCCCGCAGCAGCGCCAGCACGGGAACAGCCTCCGGCGGCGTGCGCACCCGCTCGAAGGGATCACTAGGAAGACTCTGACGGACGGCTCGGGACTGCATCGGTCGCACGTAGCACCACCCCCGCAATTGGTGTGCCGGACACGCCGATTCTATCGAACATTTGTTCGAACAACTACACCTCCGTGATCATGCAAAACCTCCCCAGAGTTCTAGAACTCCTTGCATGAGAGTTCTAGAACGTCGGGGAGGTTTTGCATGATCACGGAAGGTTTGCTGGGGTCGTTGCATCTCCCGCAGAGTCAGGCTGGGACCGCTGACGCCAGGACCACCAGGGCCTCGCCCGGGGCCACCTGGGCTCCGGAAACAGCGGGGACCTCGTGAACCACCCCGGCTGCGGTCGCCTGCACCGAGGCCTCCATCTTCATCGCCTCGAGGACCACCACGTCCTGCCCCACCTCGACCACGTCCCCCGGCTTCACCAGCACCTTCCACACGTTGGCGACGAAGGGGGCATCCACTCGGGAACCACCCGCCGGCACCACCACCTCGACCGGCTCCGGCACCACCGCGGCCGCCGCCTGCTCGGCCCGGTCGAACTCGCCCGCCGCCTCCCAGGCCCGGCGCTCCGCCTCGAACGCCCCGGCCTGCACCTGGCGGAAGGCCGTGATCGAGTCCGCGTTCTCGGCCAGGAACCGCTCGTGCTCGGCCAGGGAGAAGCTGCCCTCGGTGATGTCCGGCGTGCTGCGCCCCGCGGCCAGGTCGGCCCGCAGGTCGAGCAATTCCTCGGGTGACACCGGGTACCAGCTGATCCGGTCGAAGAAGTCGAGCAGCCAGGGGTTCTGGCCGGGATCCGGATAGGTGCGCCAGACCTGGGTGGTACGCCCGACGAACTGGTAGCCGCCCGGGCCCTCCATGCCGTAGATGCACAGGTACGCGCCACCGATGCCGACGGAGTTCTCCGCGGTCCAGGTGCGGGCCGGGTTGTACTTGGTGGTGACCAGCCGGTGCCGTGGGTCGAGCGGGGTGGCGACGGGAGCGCCGAGGTAGACGTCGCCCAGCCCGAGCACCAGGTACTCGGCATCGAAAACGGTGCGGTAGACGTCGTCCGGGGTGTCGAGACCGTTGATCCGGCGGATGAACTCGATGTTCCAGGGGCACCACGGGGCGTCGTCGCGCACACCGGCCATGTACCGCTCGATGGCCAGGCGCGTCGCCGGGTCGTCCCAGCTCAGCGGCAGCCGCACACGACGACTGGGCACCACCAGGTCGCTCGCCGACGGCAGATCACGCTCCACCTCGGTCAGGATGCCGAGCAGCCGCTGGACCGGCAGGACGTCCGGGTCGACATGGACCTGCAGGCTGCGGATTCCGGGGGTCAGGTCGACGACCCCTCGCAGGTCGAGCTCGGCCAGCCGCCGGTGCAGTGCGTGCACCCGCGCCCGCAGGCCCAGATCCAGCACGATCGGCCCGTATTCGATCAGGACGTTGTCGTCACCGCTGCGGCGGTAGGTCACCTCGGGGGCAGCGCCTTCGGCAGGGATACGCTGGAGGACGCCGTCCTCGCCCGCCACTGTCGGCAAGGCTTCCGTCCGGGTCACGAAAGACACCGTGTCACCCGGGCGCAACTGCCCGAGTTTCCAGCGCTCGGAACGGATCACCGTCACTGGGCAGACGAAACCGCCGAGCGACGGGCCGTCCGGGCCGAGCAGGATCGGGGTGTCCCCGGTGAAGTCGAGAGCGCCGACCGAGTAGGCGTTGTCGTGGATGTTCGAGGGGTGCAGCCCGGCCTCGCCACCGTCCCGGCGGGCCCACACCGGTTTCGGGCCGATCAGCCGCACTCCGGTCCGGGCCGAGTTGAAATGCACCTCGTAGCGGGAGTTCAGGATCTGGCGCAGGTCGTCACGGGTGAAGAACTCCGGGGCGCCGTGCGGGCCGACCAGCACGGTCAGGTTCCAGTGGTGGGTGAAGGGCTCAGGCCGCAGAGGGGTCTGGACCTCTGCTGTCGAACGACCCAGGCGCAGCACGTCACCGGGCCGCAACGCCCGCCCACCGTGACCGCCGAACCCGCCCAGGGTGAAGGTCGCGGCCGAGCCGAGGTACTGCGGTACGTCGAAGCCACCGGCCACGGTCAGGTACGTGCGCAGCCCGGCGCTCGCCTCCCCGACCGAGACCACCGATCCGGCCGCGACATCCACCACCCTCCAGTGCTCGATCGGGGTGCCGTCCACCGTGACCGGCGCGGGTGCCCCGGTCACGCAGATCCGCGTGGCGTGCGTGAACGTCAGTTCCGGTCCGTTCGCCGTGCATTCGAGACCGGCGGCGTTGTCGTCGTTCCCGAGCAACCGGTTACCGGCCCGCAGTGACCGGTCGTCCATCGCGCCGCTCGGCGGCACCCCGACCTGCCAGAAACCCTGCCGGCCGTCCGCGTCCTGGATCGTCGTCATCAGGCCCGGCCGGCCGACGGTGACCCGCGGCTCGGGATCACCCAGGTCGTCGAGGGTCCCGGTGTGGTGCTCCAGGCCGGTGAACTCCGCCAGGCGCGTGACCGTGCGCAGCAGGCCGAGATTCACCTCGACCCCGTCGAACCGGGTCTTCCCCAGGGCCTCACCGAGGCCCCGCAGCGCCGCGTCCCGGTCGGCACCGCTCACGATCACCTTGGCCAGCAGCGGGTCGTAGTCGGTCGGGATCCGGGTGCCGGTGGCGACCCAGCCGTCCACCCGGACACCCGGCGTCTCGGGGAACTCGACCCGGGTCAGCAGACCGGCGTTGGGCCGGAACCCGGCCGCCGGGTCCTCGGCATAGACACGCGCTTCCACCGCGTGGCCCGAGACCGGGACCGATCCGTCGGGATAGGCCTTCAGCAGGTCCTTCTCACCGGAGGCGAGCCGGAGCATCCACGCGACCAGATCGACACCGGTGACCGCCTCGGTCACCGGGTGCTCCACCTGGAGGCGGGCGTTCACCTCCAGGAACGAGGCCTCGCCGCGCTGCGCGTCGTAGACGAACTCGACCGTGCCGGCCGACCGGTAACCGACCGACGCCAGCAGGTTGCGGGCCGAGGAGTGCAACCGCTCCCGCAGCTCGTCGGGAAGGCCCGGGGCCGGGGCCT
The DNA here is from genome assembly GCF_030269305.1 of Kineosporia sp. NBRC 101731. Classification (NCBI taxonomy): domain Bacteria; kingdom Bacillati; phylum Actinomycetota; class Actinomycetes; order Kineosporiales; family Kineosporiaceae; genus Kineosporia; species Kineosporia sp. NBRC 101731. Next base: position 1,403,789 of record NZ_BSTC01000001.1, on the reverse strand, counting down.
CCTCCACCACTTTCTGGTGCCGCCGCTGCAAGGAGCAGTCGCGGTCACCGAGCGAGACCACGGTTCCGGTGCCGTCGCCGAACACCTGGACCTCGACATGACGGGCGCGTTCCACGTATCGCTCGGCGAACACCCCGGTGTCGCCGAAACTGCGCTCCGCGAGACCGGAGACCCGCTCGTACCCGGCCCGCAGCTCTGCCTCGTCCCGGCACACCGACATCCCGATGCCACCGCCCCCGCCGGTGGCCTTGAGCATGACCGGGTAGCCGACGGCAGCCACCGCGGCCACCGCATCGTCGGCCGACGCCAGCAGCCCGGTGCCCGGGAACACCGGCACTCCCGCGGCCACCGCCGCCGCCCGGGCGGTGTGCTTGGCCCCGAGCAGACGCAGCTGCTCCGGGGTCGGGCCGACCCAGATCAGCCCGGCCGCCTCGACCCGCTCCGCGAACGCCGCGTCCTCGGAGAGGAATCCGTAGCCCGGATGCACGGCCTGCGCGCCCGTGCGCCGGGCGGCGTCGAGCAGGGCCTGCGGATCGAGGTAGCTGCGCGCCGGTCCGATGAGTACCGCCTCGTCGGCCTGCCGTACGTGCGCCGAAGCCCGGTCGACCTCGGAGAACACCGCGATGGTGCGCATCCCGAGGCTCCGCGCCGAGCGGATGATGCGGCAGGCGATCTCACCGCGGTTGGCCACCAGCAGGGCGCCGATCCGTTCCGCCACTGTCCCCGTCACCGACTTTCTGTTGATTGACAGAAAGTCAAGACACGACCGATTGACGCCACGTTCCGCGCCGGTTAAGTCGGTGTAACACGTTGTGCCGGGGGTAAATCCGGAAGCAGGACCTACACTCCTGGCCATGTCGTCCCTCGGTCGTCCCCGCGCGAAGGGGCCATCCACGTCCGGTCTCACCACCGAGCAGGACATCCTGGCCGCCGCGGCCCACCTGTTCTGCCAGGCCGGCTACGGCAGCACCAGCACGCACAAGATCGCCGCCCGGGCGGGCATCAGCCAGGCCTCGATGTACCACTACTTCCCGGGCAAACAGGCTATTTTGCTGCGCCTGCTGCTGGAGACGGTGCAACCCTCGGTGGAGTACGCCACGGCCCTGGCCGAACGCGACGACCCGGCGGACGTGCGCCTGCGGGCGCTGTGTCTCTACGACACCCGGCTGCTGCTGTCCGGGCACGACAATCTCGGATCGCTCTACCTGACCCCCGGGCTCGACCACGACGACTTCAGTGAGTTCCAGCTCGAGCGCGAACGGCTCTACGAGGTCTATCGCGAGCTGGTCGCGGGCGTGCTGGAGACCGATTCGAAAACCGCCCGACCAGCAGCGATGCTGGTCATCGGGCTGATCGAGTCGGTGATCCTGCGGCGCCGCACCGAGGGCGAGATGAACGCGGACGAGGTGGCCCCGGCGATCGCCGACGCCGCCCTGCGCATCCTGCGCGTCCCCGAGCGCCGATTGCTGAGTGTGGCCCGCGTCACTCTGGAAGCCGGTTTGGTTTAACCGAACTCAGCGGGCCGCGAATCACTCCGGAAACACTCGGCGGGCTGAATAGGGCCGACTTCCTATCAGTTGATCGAAAGTGTCACCGGCCGAGCGAGGAGCCCCATGAGCCGCCGAATGTCCCCTCACCGCAGGCACCTCCGCCGGAACCTCGGAGTCGGCGCCGGGCTGGCCACCATCACCCTGGCCCTCGCCGCCTGCTCGGGCGGCGCCTCGGGATCGGCCGGGGACCGGCCGGACGACGCGCTGCGCCTGGCGATCTCCTCCGAGATGCCGACGCTCGACCCGCAGACCGTTTACCAGTACGAGGGCAACCAGGTGCTCACGGCCGTCTACGAGGGGCTGCTCAGCTACAGCGCCGACTCCACCGACGAGATCGTGCCGATGCTGGCGAAGTCGTACAAGATCTCCGCCGACGGGCTCACCTACACCTTCGCCCTGCGCGACGACGTCACCTTCGCCGGTGGCCGGGCCATGACCGCCGCCGACGTCCAGGCGAGCTTCGAGCGCCTGGCCGCCCCCGGGGTGGAGTCCCAGATGGCTTACATGGTGGCCGGTGTCGCCAAGTACCAGACGCCCGACGACCACACCTTCGTGGTGAAGCTGAAGGCGCCCAGCAGCTCCTTCCTCTCCCTGGTCGCCAGCCCGTTCGGGCCGAAGGTGATCGACTCGCAGGTGCTGGAGGAGAACAAGGCCGACAACGCGCTGGAGTACCTCAAGACGCACACCGCCGGCACCGGGCCCTACCAGCTCGGCTCGATGACCGCGGGCCAGGAGTACGATCTCACCCGGCGCGACGACTACTGGGGTTCCGAGCCCTCTTTCGCAACGGTCACGGTGAAGGTGATCAGCGACGTGGCGACCCAGCTGCTGCAGCTGGAGGGCGGCGACCTGGACATCATCACCGGGCAGCCGGTGGCCACGCTGCAGCAGTTCGCGAAAGACGCCGACTACCAGGTGGAGCAGTTCCCGACCCTGCAGAAGGCCAACCTGCACGTCAAAACCAGCGGCACCCTGTCGGACGTGAAACTGCGCGAGGCACTGCGCGACTCGATCGACCGCACGACCCTGGTCAGCCAGGTCTGGGGCGACTACGCCAAGGTCTCCGGGCAGATGTACCCGGGCGGGATGGTGGCCGACGGCACGGCGACCGACACCTGGCAGACCGCGGCCGGCGACCTCGCGACCCTGGCCAAGGGCAAGACCATCACCCTCGGGTACATTGCCGGGCACACCGCCGACCAGCAGGCCTCCGAGGCGCTCCAGGCCCAGTGGACCGACGCCGGGGCCACCGTCGAACTGGTCGCTGTGCAGGGCAACGACATCTACGGATTGTCGGGCAGTCTCGACACCGCGCCGGACCTGCTCTTCGAGACCGCCTATCCGGACTCGGCCCACCCCGACACCTGGGCCCGGCTGTTCTGGTACTCCGACCTGACCAAGGGCAACGGCGCACTGAACTACCTGGCCGGGGGGACTCCCACCGCCGACCGGTACATCGACCGGGGCGCGGCGGCCACGAACGAGACGGTCGCCGAGAAGGCATACGGCGCAGCCGGGGACGCGATCCACGACGACGTCTCCTACATCACGCTGGCCGACATCGACGACGCGTTCATCATGAGCAAGGACCTGACCGGTGCGGGTCACTGGCTCCCGCTCTCCGTCACCCTCGACCTGCGCACCCTGAAGCGGAGCTGAGAACATGACAGTGGCGACCGCGACGCCGGGACGGCGGTGGTTCCGGCTCGCGGGGCCGCGACGGGGCGGGGCCGGGCGGCTGGAACTCTGGTGCCTGTACCTGATCGTCGCGCTCACGGTGATCCTGCCGTTCGCCCACTGGCTCGTGCCCTCGGGTGAGACCGAGATCGTGGGGACGCCTTTCCTGTCTCCGGGGACCCAGCACTGGCTGGGCACGGACGAACAGGGCCGCGACGTGCTCTCCCGGGTGGTCCTGGGTCTGGCCTCGTCCTGGTGGGGTGTGCTCGGGATCATCGTGTGCAGTCTGCTCATCGGGACGATCATCGGGACGATCGCCGGAACGCTCGGCGGCTGGGTGGACGCGGTGCTGATGCGCCTCACCGACGCCGTACTCGCGCTGCCCGGGCCCCTGGTCTCGCTGCTCGTGGTGGCGGCGCTCGGCCCCGGTCTGCGCAACGTGCTGCTGGCCGTCACGGCCACCTGGTGGCCCTGGTACGCCCGGATCGTCCGGAGCGAGGTGCGGGCCGTACGGGTACTCCCCCACGTGGACGCGGCCCGCTCGGCGGGGATGTCCCCGCTGCGGGTCGCCCTGCGTCACGTGCTGCCGGGGGTGCTGCGCCCGATCGTGGTCGTGGCCTCCCTCGACGTCGGATCGGTGCTGTTGCTGCTGGCCTCCCTCTCGTTCATCGGTCTCGGCGCACCCGCGCCGGCCGCGGAGATCGGGAGCATGTCGGCCGCCGGCTTCACCTATCTGTTCAGTGCGCCCTGGGTCGCCCTGGCCCCGGCCGCGGTGCTCTTCGTGGTGACCATGGCCGCCAACTTTGCCGGTGACGGTGTGCAGGAGCGGATCGGATGACGGGCTTCGTGCGGCAGTTCGGTGTTCGCCTGGCCTCGATGGCCGGGGTACTGCTGGTGCTGACCTTCGTGGTCGACCTGATTCAGCGGCAATTGCCCTCCGACCCGGCCCGGGTGCTGGCCGGGCGTACGGCCTCACCCGAGGCCCTGGCCGCGGCCCGGGAGCGGCTGGGTCTGGACGAGCCGCTGATCGCCCACTACGTGGGCTATCTCGGCCGTCTGCTCAACGGCGACCTCGGCACCTCGGTCTCCACCCGGCGGCCGGTGGCCGACGACATCGCCACCTATCTACCCGCCACGCTGGAACTGGTGCTGGTCGCGGCGTTGCTGGCCCTGATCGGCGGGCTGCTGCTCGGCGTGGTCGGGGCCCGGGACGGCCTGACCGGCGGCCTGGTGCGGGTGGTCTCGGTCGCCGGGGCCTCCGCCGCCTCGTTCCTGCTGGCGATCGTGCTGCTGCTCGTGTTCTACCGCGACCTGGGCTGGTTCCCGGCCGGTGGCCGGGGCGACACGGCCGACGGCCCGACCGGTATGACCCTGCTGGACTCGCTCCTGCACGGCGACCCGGGCGGATTCCTCGACGCGGTCTGGCACGTCGTCCTGCCCGCCGTGGTGCTGGCGCTCGGACCGGCGGTGGCGATCGGCCGGGTCCTGCGGGCCTCGCTGCGAGAGGTGATGGCGGCGGACTTCGTCCGCTCGGCCCGGGCCAAGGGCGCGGGCTGGTGGCTGACGGTGTGGCGACACGGACTGCGCAACGCCGCGGGGCCGGCCCTGTCGATGGCCGGGCTCCAGGTGAGCATCATGTTCGGTGGCTCCGTGGTGGTCGAGAGCCTCTTCTCCTGGCCGGGTCTGGGCCGCTACCTCTCCACCGCGATCGCTGCCTCCGACCTGGCCGCGATCACCGGCGTGGTGCTGGTGCTCGGGGTGGCCTACGTGCTGCTCAACTTCCTCGTGGACACCCTGCAGCTTCTGATCGATCCGCGACTGAGGGAGTCGGAGTGAGCAACATCGTGGCCCGGATCAGCGGTCTGACCGTCGATTTCGGGGACAAGCGGGCCGTGGACGGTGTGGACCTGGAGATCCGGGCCGGTGAGATCGTCGCACTGGTCGGTGAGTCCGGCTCCGGCAAGACGGTGCTGGGCAGTTGCCTGCTCGGCATCCCGCCCGCACACGCGCAGATCGGCGGCACCATCGAGATCGTCCCCCAGCCCCAAGGGGGCCGGGAGGTGCCCCCAGGTGTCGACATGCTGCACGGCCCCGAGAAGGCGCGCCACCACGTGCGCCGGCACCGGCTCGGCGCGGTCTTCCAGGATCCGCTGACCTCGCTCGACCCGACCATGAAGGCGGGGACGCAGGTCTGCGAACGCGGTGCCTCGGACGAACGCGGTGTGGCGGCGATGGCGGAGTGCGGTGTACCCGAGCCGGAGGCCCGTTTTCACTACTGGCCGCACCAGCTCTCCGGCGGTCTGCGGCAGCGGGTGAGCATCGCCGGGGCGATCGCGACCGATCCCGAGGAGGCACCCGCGCTGATCGTCGCAGACGAGCCGACCACGGCGCTCGACGTGAGTGTGCAGGCCACGGTGGTCGCCCTGTTCGCCCGGCTGCGCGAACAGCACGGCTGTTCGGTGCTGCTCATCACCCACGACCTCGGGGTGGCCGCGCAGATCGCCGACCGCATCGTGGTGATGTCGGCCGGGAGGATCCGCGAGCAGGGATCGGCCAGGAAGGTGCTGCGCTCGCCGGAGCACCCGTACACCCGGCAGCTGCTGGCATCGCGGCTGGACATCGCCGGCCCGTTCGGCGCAGCGGAAACCTCGTTCGCCACAGCGAACCCGGTGCTCCGACTGCGGAACATCACCAAGGACTTCCCCGTCCCGCATCACCGCCGGGAGAGTCGTCGCGTGCTGCACGGGGTTTCCCTGGACCTGGCCGAGGGCGAGTCGGTGGCGCTCGTGGGTGAGAGCGGCAGCGGCAAATCGACCCTGCTGCGGATCGCGGCCGGCCTCGAGCAGGCGACGGAAGGCAAGATCAGGAGTGCAGCGGACGCGCGTCCGCAGTTGATCTTTCAGGATGCGCGCGCCTCACTGACCCCGTGGATGCCGGTGGGCGCCCAGATCGCGGAGCGACTGGAGCTGGCCGGGATGGCCAGATCGGCCCGGCCGGGGCGGGTTGCCGAGCTTCTGGAGCAGGTCGGCCTGGATCCCGCGGTGGCCCGCTCGAGACCGCGCCAGATGTCGGGTGGGCAGTGCCAGCGCGCGGCGATCGCCCGGGCCCTGGCCTCCTCCCCCCGGGTGCTGCTGTGTGACGAGCCGGTCAGTGCGCTCGATGCCACACTGGCCACCCAGGTGGTGGAACTGCTCGACAACCTGCGCCGGACCACCGGTGTGGCGCTGCTGCTCGTGACGCACGACCTGGCCGTGGCCAAGCGCATCGCCGGGCGGATCGCGGTGATGACCGAAGGCCGGATCGTCGAGGAGGGTGAGGTGCGGAGGGTGTTCGAGGCACCGGAGCATGCGTACACCAAGAGCTTGCTGGCGGCTTCGCCCAGTCTGGCGGCTGTTTCGTGAGCGTGCGGGACTGGGACTCCGCGCTCGGCCTGACCGGCCGTCCACTGCGGATGCACCCGATGATCGTGGGCTACGAGCCGATCCCGGAGCCGGTCTCGGTGCCCGGCGGCGATCCGGCCCGGTTCCTGCTGGAACCGGTCACCGCGGCCGCCGTGGTGTACGAGAACGGCTGGCTGATGTTCGACAGCGGATTCAACGTCGACGTGGTGCGTGATCCGGCCGCCCGGGCGGAATATCTCAACTTCGACAGCTACACCGCCCTGCTACCACCCGGCGATCCGCTGGCCGACCAGGTCGCGGCGCTCGGGCTGTCCTGGCAGCAGCTCAAGGGATGCGGCATCTCGCACGTGCATCTCGATCACACCGGGGGCCTGCGCCTGGTGGACGCCCCGGTGCTGATCCAGCGCGCCGAGTACGAGTTCGCGCGGCGCATACCGGAACTCGACAGCAACTACGTCACCGTGCCGAGCGACTTCCTGCGCGAAGGCCTGGACATCGTGCTGCTCGACGGCGACACCGAACTGGCAGAAGGCGTCACCGCCCTGGACACCCGCGGCCACACCCCGGGCCACCAGTCGTTCCGGATCGAGCTGCCCACCCGTACGGTGGTTCTGGCCTGCGACGCGGCGGATCTGCGGCAGAACATCGTCGAGGCCCTGCCCTGCGGGACGACGATGCTCCCCGAGGACGAACCTCACGCCGTGACCGCGATCCGGCGTCTCCACGCCCTGGATCAGGAGGACGGGACCGAGGTCTGGCCGGGCCACGACCCGGACTGGGCGCCGTGGCGGGAGACCACGATCTCCTGACTGTGAGGTTCCTGTGATCTATTGACCGGATTTTTCGGACATATATGTCTTACGATCGCCCCTCTTGATCTACTTTTCACCAGGGGCGGTCGCAATCTCCACGCGGATCTCACGGCGCAGGCTGTTCCTGCTGCCGATCATCGTCATGCTGGCCCTGAGCCTTCTCCCCTTCGCCGGGAGCGCCCAGGCCGCAGCCTCGTACCAGCCGTCCCACACCTTCGCGGCGGTGAAGAAACGCGCCGCGATGCCGGCCAACTCGTGGCAGAAGTCCACGATCCGCAGTAAGAGCCAGCGCAACTGGTACCGGGTGAACCTCAAGACCCGTGGCTATCTCTACGCCCTGCTCGGGAGCCTGCCGGCCGACTACAACCTGCGGCTGTACGACGCGAAGGGCAAGCAGCTCAACGTGTCCGACCGCGCGGGGACGAAACCGGAGAGCATCGGGCGGATGCTCGACGCGGGTACGTACTACCTGCTGGTGGGCTCGTCGAAGGGTCACAGCAAGAGTAACTACGAGCTGATGGCCCGGGTCGTGCCGAGGAGCGCCACCATCGGTGTGCTCACCCAGCGTCTGGCCCGCACCTCGAACCACGCGGTCGGTGAGATCGTCAATGTCTCAGACAGTTGGCTCGAGGTCGTCCAGATGGATGTCTCGCTGTACGACTCCCGCGGAAAGCTGCTGAAGAAGTACAAGAAGCAGAGCAACCACCCCTGGATCCCGATCGCTCCCGGAGCCCGCGTCCACTATTCGGCATTCGTCGAGCGGGCCCCGTACTTCGAGCGGGCAGCCAGTGTGAAGGTGGTACCCCACTGGCAGGAGCAGACGGTCAGGACTCGTGTGGGTCTCAAGGTCTCCGGCCTGAAGAAGACGACGACCCGGGTCTACGGCGGTGGCGCCTGGTCCGATGTCGACTGGTCGGTGAAGGTCACCAATACCTCGAGCCGCACGGCTCATGACGTGAATGTGTTCCTCGAAGGCCGGGACAAGCGGGGCGTTGTGGTCGACATCGTCGACGGTATCTGGCAGCCCAATCTGGCTCCGGGCGCGACGAAGAAGTTCGTCGTCAGCCATTCCGGCCGACGCTCCACGCCGGTCCATTACACCGTTCGTGCCTACGAGACTTCCTGAGTTCCCCCACTGGAGGGCCTTCCATGTTCTCATCACTGATCTCCAGACGCAGGTTCCTGCTCCTGCCCGTGGCCGCCCTGCTGGTAATGGGTTTCCTGGTCTCGTCCGGCCCCACCTTCACCGGCCGGGCCGAGGCGGCCACGGCCTACGCGCCGTCCCACACCTTCGCCGCGGTGAAGAAGCGGGCCGCGATGCCCGCGAACACCTGGCAGAAGTCGACGATTCGTAGCAAGAGCCAGCGCAACTGGTACCGGGTCGATTTCAAGAGCCGCGGTTACCTCTACGCGCTGCTCGGAAACCTGCCCACCAACTACAACCTCGGCCTCTACGACGCATCGGGCAAGAAGCTCAACGCCTCGAACAGCTCGGGCACCAGCCCCGAGAAGATCGGGCGGATGCTGAACAAGGGCAGTTACTACCTGGTCGTCGCATCGCCCAAGGGCTACAGCAAGACCAAGTCCTACGACCTGATGGCACGCGTGGTGCCGGAGAGCCAGACCATCGGTGTGCTGACGCAGCGGATGAGCCGGAACTTCGAGAGCAGCGTGATCGGTGAGCTGGTCAATGTCTCGAACGAATGGCATTCGGTGCCGGTCCTGGACGTCTCGCTGTACGACGCCCAGGGGAAACTGCTGAAGACGTACAAGGAGAAGTTCAACGGGACCTGGGTCTTGATGGCCCCCGGATCCCGTGCCCCCTTCACCGTGTGGCCCGAAGCGTCGGCCGCGGTGCTGAAGAAGACGGCCAGTGCGAAGGTGAAGCCGTCATGGGGCACCCGGTCTGCGCTCAGCCCGGCGAAGCTCAAGGTCTCGGCGGTGAAGAAGACGTCGAGCAGCTACCACGGGATCACCACGGTCGAGTGGTCGGGGAAGGTCACCAACAACTCCAGCCGCAAGGTTCCCTACATCACGGTCGCCGTCGAGGCCCGGGACAAGCGTGGCGTCCTGGTCGGCGCGGACTTCAGCTGGGGCGACCTGCCCCTGGCGGCCGGGAAGACCCGGAAGTTCGAAACCACTTACAGTAACTGGCACTCCGGTCTGACCTACAGCGCCCACCCCTACGAATTCGTGCGCGAGAGCTGATCTCAGTGACGTCAGCCGGTTCGGCTCACCGCCGGACCGGCTGAAGCCGGTCCTCGACCACCCGGATCAGGTAGTCCCGCTCCTCGGCGGTCAGGTCGGTGAACTGCAGCCCCAGCAGTGGGTTCTCGCCTCCGTTCACCCGGACCACCTGGGCCTTGAACTGCATCGGACGGCCCATGACCTCCAGCGCCACCTCGACCCGGTCACCGATCGACAGCGCCGGGCCGTCCGGCGGGACGCATCCGAGTCCGGTCTCGCTCAGGTCGATCGGGACGCTCGTCCGGGTCTGCCCACGGTAGGTGATCCGGAGCGGGCTGGAGACCGGGACCCGTTCGCGCCCACGGCGTTCCAGGACCTCGTCCATACGTTCCATGCCGTTCAGCCGCTGGATCGTCTCGTTCAGCGAAGCATCCAGGCGCTCGACCAGCGCCAGTTGTTCCTCGGCCACCCCGGCCAGTCCGGAGGTGGCCTCGTCGACGCCCTCGATGCTGGCGGCCACTCCGCCGATGGCGCCGTGCATCTCGACGGCGTCCATCTCGATCCGGCTGATGATGCTCGTGATCTGCTCGGTCGACGTGGCCGTGGCGATCGCCAGGTTCTTCACCTCGGCGGCGACCACGCTGAAGCCACGGCCGGCCTCACCGGCCCGGGCCGCCTCGATGTTCGCGTTCAGGGCCAGGAGCTTCGTCTGGTCGGCCACCCCGGCGATCAGGTGCGCCATACCCGCCACCTTGTTCAGGCTCTCCCCCAGGGCCATCACCACCCGGTTCGCCTGTTCGGCCCGGGCCACCACGTCGCGGGTGATCTGGTGGGCACCCGCCACCCGGCCGTCGATCGTCCCGGCTGTGGTGCGTACCGCCTCGACGTCCCGCACCACCGACTGGAGTTCCACGACGACCGTTGCCGACGTCTGGGCGACCACTTCCTTGGCCCGCTCCCGCGACTGCTTCTCCGCCTCCCGCTGGCGCAGGAAGGTGTCCTGGGCCTGCGCCGCCTGGGCGGCATGGGCGGAGCGCAGTTCCTCGGCCGAAGAACCCAGCTGTTCCCGGGCCACCATCAGTGCCCGGCCGATGTCGCCCATCTCGTCACGACCGGACGGAAGCGGATGTCTCTGCCGATCACCCGTCGTGATCGCCATCACCCCGGCCACGGTCTGCCGGACATCGTGCTGGGTGCGCCACCAGACCCCGACCGCCAACCAGACCCCGATCACGAAGAAGATCAGGGCCAGCACCAGGACCCGGTCGCGGCGTGCCTCCAGCCGCTCGATCCGGGCGTCGAGAAGCTCTTCCAGCACGGTGGTGAGGGGGACGACAGCAGCCGTCACCGCCGCGGTGAAGTCCTGGTCACTGACCGCCCCGGGGCGGGCCAGACCACCGCTGAGCTTCCCGGCCAGGACCCGGCCCGCCTCGGCGAGGGTGGGCACCGCGGCGAGTTTCTGGTCCAGACCACTCAGTGAACTGTTGGCCGCGGCCGTCGTCGCGTCTGCCTCGATGGTGTCGGCCGCACTCTGCAGAGTTCCGGCCAGGACCGCCTGATCAGCGATCCGGGAACTGAGCGACCCTCCGGTACCGGGATGCGCTGCGTGCACGGCGACCTGCGCCATCCTGGGCAGCTGGACCACCTGCGCATCCATCACGTAGAAGGAGTCGAGGTCCGGGTCGAGAATGAGGTTGGAGTAGTTGCCGATCGCGGTCACCAGCTGGGTCAGGGCGTCGATCTGAGCGATGGGATCGGCACCCCCGTCGCGCAGACCCTGCACGGCATCGTCCAGCCGCAGTTCGGGATGATCACCGGCCAGCGCGGTCAGGGCCGCCAGGTCCGGGGTCTGCCCGGCCAGTACCTGGACCATTTCGTCGAGCACCGGCTTCAAGACGTCGACCCCGACGCGCTCGTGCCCGGCGAAACTGGTCTGCTCGTCCATCACCGCCGCGAACGACCAGGTCGCGACGGCCCCGGGGATCAGCAGCATGACGATGACGAGAATCAGGCGAGAGCTGGAACGCAGCCGATCGGTCACCGCCAGCGAGGGCCGAAGGAACGCCGGCTTGCTGCTCCGGTGAACCACTGTCTGGTCGCCCTCCCACGTGGTCATGCCCCCGTCTCGACAGATACCGGCCGGCTCTTGACCGTTCACGGATACGAAAGGACCAAAGTCATCGGTGACCCAGCAGTGACCCAGCAGTGCCCGCCCGGCGCCCCGAACCCGACCGGCCGTGATCATGCAGACGCCCCCGGGGAACCTTTGCATGATCACGGACGAAGGGTCGGGTTACCAGGCGACGCTGAAGTACTGCGTCTCCGTGTACTCCTCCAGCCCCACGCGGGCCCCCTCCCGGCCGATGCCGCTCTGCTTGACCCCACCGAACGGCGCCGACGGGTCGGAGACCAGGCCCCGGTTGACACCGATCATGCCGGCCTCGACGCGCTCGGCCAGTTTCAGTGCGACGCCCAGGTCACCGGCGAAAATGTAGGCGGCCAGGCCATACTCGGTGGAATTCACCTGGGTCAGCAGGTCTTCGGGATCGGTCCAGGTGACGATCGGGACGATGGGCGCGAACGACTCCTCCCGCACCACGTCCGACTCGGTGGTGACGTTGGTCAGCACCAGTGGGGTGAAGAAGTGCCCCGGGGCGGTGGCGGGTTTTGCTTCGTGGGCGATGCGGGCACCGGTCACCAGAGCACTCTCGACCAGACGGTGGACGTTCGCCAGGGCTTTCGCGGAGATCAGTGGTCCGATGTCGCAACCGTCAGCAGCCGGGCCCACTTTCAGGGCCTCGACGCGTGCGCCGAGCTGTGCGGTGAACTCGGCGGCGACGTCGGCGTGCACGTAGAACCGGTTGGCCGCGGTGCAGGCCTGCCCGCCGTTGCGGAACTTGGCGATCATCGCCCCGTCCACGGCCGCGTCCAGATCGGCATCGGCGGTGACGATGAAGGGAGCGTTGCCGCCGAGCTCCATCGACGTGTTCATCACCCTCTCGGAGGCCTGGCGCAGGAGCTGGCGGCCGACCTGGGTGGAACCGGTGAAGGAGATCTTGCGGACGCGGGGGTCGTCGGTCCAGGCCGCGACGATCGCCGGGGCGTCCTCCCCCGGCACCACGTTGACCACACCGTCGGGGATCCCCGCCTCGGCCATCAGGGCGGCGATGTGCAGTGCGGTGAGCGGGGTCTCGGCGGCGGGCTTGAGCACCACCGTGCAGCCCGCGGCCAGGGCCGGGGCGATCTTGCGCGTGGCCATGGCGGCCGGGAAGTTCCACGGTGTGACCAGTGCGGCCACGCCGACCGGGTGATGGGTGACGATGGTACGGGTGCCACCGGCCGGGGAAGAGCCGAAGTCACCGTGCGGGCGCACGGCCTCCTCGGCGAACCAGCGGAAGAACTCGGCCGCGTAGATCACCTCACCGCGGGCGTCGGTGAGCGACTTGCCGTTCTCGGCCGCGATCAGCCGGGCGAGCTCCTCGGTGTCGCGCAGCATCAGCTCGCGGGTCTTCATCAGCAGGTCGGCCCGGGCCCGGGGCGCGGTGTCGGCCCAGGCGCGGAACGCCTGCGAGGCCGCGTCGACGGCCAGCACGGCGTCGTCCGGGCCGGCGTCGGAGACCTGGGCGATGACCTCGAGCGTGGCCGGGTTGACCACCCCGAACGTGCCGCGGCTACCGGCCCGCCCGGTGCCGCCGATGAGAACGCCCTTGGTGTAGTCCATCTCAGATCTCCTTCAGCGCGGCGGCGATGACGTCCAGCCCTTCGGAGAGCAGCTCGTCGGAGATGCTCAGCGGCGGCAGGAACCGGATCACGTTGCCCCAGGTGCCGCAGGTCAGGGTGATGACGCCCTGGGCGTGAGCATAGGCCGCCACCGCCTTCGCCAGGGCGCCGTCCGGCTCACCGGTCGCCGGGTCGACGAACTCCGCGGCGAGCATCGCGCCCCGGCCCCGGATGTCACCGATACGGGGGTCTTTCAGATCGTGCAGACGCCCGAGCACCAGGGTCTCGATCTCCTGGGCCCTCTCCAGGAGGCCGTCGGCCTCGATCGTCTCGATCACGGCGAGGGCGGCCGCGCAGGCGAGCGGGTTACCCCCGTAGGTGCCCCCGAGACCGCCGGTGTGCACCGCGTCCATGATGTCTGCGCGACCGGTGACCGCCGAGAGCGGAAGCCCACCCGCGATGCCCTTGGCCGAGACCACCACGTCGGGCACGACGTTCTCCTGCTCGACCGCGAACCAGGTCCCGGTGCGGCCGAATCCGGACTGCACCTCGTCGGCGACGAAGACCACGCCGTGCTCCGTGCACCAGTCGGCCAGCGCAGCCAGGAATCCGGGGGCCGGGACGATGAAACCGCCCTCACCCTGGATCGGCTCGATCACCAGTGCTGCGAGATTCCCGGCACCCACCTGGGTCTCGATCTGCGACAGCGCGCGCCGCGCCGCTTCGGCCCCGGAAAGACCGTCGCGCGAGGGGTACGACATCGGCGCCCGGTAGACCTCACCGGCGAATGGGCCGAACCCGTGCTTGTACGGGGCGACCTTGGCGGTCATCGCCATGGTCAGGTTGGTGCGGCCGTGGTAGGCGTGGTCGAACACCACCACGGCGTCGCGGCCGGTGTAGGAACGCGCGATCTTGACCGCATTCTCGACCGCCTCGGAGCCCGAATTGAACAGGGCCGACCGCTTTTCGTGGTCACCGGGGGTGAGCCGGGCGAGCGCCTGCGCGACCTGCACGTACGACTCGTACGGGGTGATCATGAAACAGGTGTGGGTGAAGTCGGCGACCTGGGCCTGCACGGCCTCGACCACGCGCGGGGCGCTGCTGCCGACCGTGGTGACGGCGATGCCCGAACCGAGATCGATGAAGCGGTTGCCGTCGACGTCCTCGACGATGCCCCCGGCCGCGCGGGCGGCGAAGACCGGCAGGGTGGTGCCGACCCCCGGGCTGACGAAGGCCTGCTTGCGCTGCATCAGGGCGACCGACTTCGGGCCGGGCAGCTCGGTGCCGAGGTGACGGCTCTGGGCAAGGGGTTCACGGGGCATATCACGAGGGTGCGACGTCCTTCTCATGTTGTCCAAGACCTGTTCAACACTAAATTCATGCCTTGTGAGCATGAACCTCCGATTGCTGCGTTACTTCACCGAGACGGTCGACGCCGGCTCCGCGACCCGGGCCGCGGCCCGGCTGCACGTGACCCAGCCCGTGCTCTCCCGACAGCTGCGTCAGCTGGAGCAGGACATCGGCCTGCCGCTGTTCGAGCGACAGGGGCATCGGCTGCGACTGACCCCGGCCGGTGAACAGTTCCTGCCCCTGGCCCGGAATCTGCTGCGTCAGGCCGACGAGGTGCGGCGGGCCTGCGCCTCGATCGCCTCCGGACGCCTGGACCAGCTGCATCTGGCCGTGCCCACGACCACGCTCAACGACGTGCTGGCCCCGTTCCTGGCCACTCTGCACCCCGACGACCCGGTCCCCATCGTGCGCCAGCTAGACCCCCGGGGCGCCGACGCGGCTCTGAGCTCGGGTGCGGATCTGGCCATCGTGCCCCGGCCACCGGCCCGGCACCTGGCCTCGCACGCGCTGGCCGTGCTGCCGATCTGGGCCCAGGTACGCAGGGACGATCCGTGGGCCGGGCGCCCGACGGTGGACGTCGGTGAGCTCGCCGAGAGGGCGCTGTTGCTGCTCACCGTCGACTTCCGGCCCCGCCAGCTGCTGGACGAGGCGCTGGACGGAACCGGTCTGAGCTATCGGGAGGTGATCGAGTGCACGAACGCCCGGGTGGCCCAGGCCCTCGCCGCGGCGGGCCGCGGTGTGGCGGTGGTCTCGGACGATCCCCGCTTCGACCTCGCCCCGGTGGCCGTGACCGGCCCCGCCGGTCCGGTCCGGATCAGCCTCTACGCCGCCTGGGACCCGCATCATCACGCCGCGACCGCCCTGGCCGCTCTGGCCGGGCGACTGGCCGCCTTCTGCGCCGAGCAGTACGGCCCGGACGTGGTGCCCGCATCGGGAGCCGAACCTGCGGAAAACGTGGACCCAACCGCGTCCACCCATTGATTTCGTCGCTGTTAACCGCGCTTGACGCGGATTCAAGCGCCATCGACACTCGTCACGACGATATACGTACCTCCAGGGAGATTCCTGATCATGAGTGCCGCCCTAACTGATGTCGACGTCGTGGTCGTGGGCGCCGGCGTCACCGGCCTGACCGCGGCCACCCGCCTGGCGAAGGCCGGCCGCAGCGTGGTGGTGCTGGAGGCCCGGATGCGCATCGGCGGTCGCCTGTGGACCGACACGATCGACGGCGTGCGCCTGGAACTGGGCGGGCAGTGGGTCTCCCCCGACCAGTCCGCCCTGCTGGAGACCCTGGACGAGCTCGGGCTGAAGACCTTCACCCGCTACCGCGAGGGGCGCAGCGTCTACGTCGGCCGCGACGGCGTGCGCCGCACCTTCGACGGCGCCGCGTTCCCGGTGTCGGAGCACACCGCGGCCGAGGTCGACCGCCTCACCGTGCTGCTGGACAAACTCGCCGGGCAGATGGACCCGCTGAGCCCGTGGGACATGCCGGGGGCCGCCGAGCTCGACCGCGTCTCCTTCTCCGCGTGGCTGGAACAGCAGACCGACGACGTGGAGGCGCGCGACAACATCGCCCTCTACATCGGCCCGGCCATGCTGACCAAGCCCGCGCACTCCTTCTCCGCGCTGTCCGCGGTGCTGATGGCCGCCAGCGCGGGCAGCTTCAGCCATCTGGTCGACGCCGACTTCATCCTCGACCGGCGGGTGGAGGGCGGCCTGCAGCAGGTACCGCTGCTGCTGGCCGAACAGCTGGGCGACCGGGTGGTCACCGGCACTCCGGTGACCTCGATCGCCTGGGACGCCGACGGCGCCACGGTGAACGGCACCTGGCGGGCGAAGCGGGTCATCGTGGCCGTACCGCCCACCCTGGTCTCCCGTATCGGTTTCACGCCCAACCTGCCCCCCGTGCACATGCAGGCCCGCCAGCACACCTCGTTCGGCATCGTGCTCAAACTGCACATCACGTACCCGACACCGTTCTGGCGCGAGGACGGGCTCTCCGGAACCGCCTTCAGCCCGTACGAAGTGGTGCACGAGTCCTACGACAACACCAACCACGACGAGACCCGCGGAACGCTCGTCGGTTTCGTCTCGGACGAGAACGCGGACGAACTGCTCGCGCTGTCGCCGCAGGAGCGTCGCGCCCGCACCCTGGCCTCACTGGCCGCCTACTACGGCGACCGGGCCCTGCAGCCGGAGGCCTACTACGAGAGCCAGTGGATGGCCGAGGAGTGGACCGCCGGGGCCTACGCGACCAGCTTCGACATCGGTGGCCTGACCCGGTACGGCGCCACACTGCGTGAGCCGGTGGGCCCGATCTCGTTCGGCACGTCCGACGTGGCCGGCCTCGGTTTCCAGCATGTCGACGGGGCCATCCGGGTGGGACGGATGCTCGCCGAATCGATCTGAGGAACACCTTCCGACCACTGAAAACATCGACAGACATCGAAAAGGCCCGGGTTCTGCACAGAACCCGGGCCTTGCTGCGTCACCGGCGGATGTCGCCAGGGGCGACCGAGTGCCGGAAAGCGGACGAAAGCCCGCCTCCGGTGGGTCGTCCCGGTGATCGGGGCGAGCCTTCGCCAGGATGGCCCTCAGGCGTTCTTCAGGCCGAGGAGCCGCTCGAGCAGGAGCGGACCGACCGCATCGTCGATGGCGGTGACCACGTCGATCACCGGGCCGGTCTCCACCGCCACGGTGCGACCCCGCTCGGCGCCGGAGGTCTCGACCCGGATGCCGGTGGACCGCACGGTGGCCGCCGCGATGTCGCCGACGGCGAGCATCGTGGCCATCGGGTCGTGGAGGGCGCTCACACGCCTGCCGTACCGGGTCTCGTGGAATCCCAGGTAGCAGTCGAGCATGCCGGCCAGCGCCGTCTGGAAGCCGCCCCCGGCGGCCGCCAGCGCATCCTGGGCGGTGACGTCGAGCGTGTGGGTCAGGGTGACGTCCAGCGGCACCAGGGTGACCGGCCAGCCGGCGCCCAGCACGATGGCCGCGGCCTCGGGGTCGTTGCCGATGTTGGCCTCGGCGTGATCGGTGATGTTGCCGGGCACCCAGACCGCGCCGCCCATGATGGTGACGTGGGCGAGAAGTTCGGGCAGGCGCGGCTCCAGCTCGAGGGCCTTGGCCAGGTTGGTGAGCGGCCCGACCGCGACCAGGTGCAGCCGGCCCGCGTGGGTCAGCGCCGCCTCGACGATCTGCTCGGGGCCGCTCATCGATTCCGGTTCGCGGGCGGACCGGGTCAGAGCGATGTCGCCGATGCCGTTCCCACCGTGCACGTGCGGGGCGTCACCGGCATAGCCGCCCACGAGCGGGTGGTGCTCGCCGACGGCGACCGGGATGTCGTCGCGGCCCAGTACGGCCAGCAGGTCGAGCGTGTTGCGGGCCGCCTGCGCGGCGTCGATGTTGCCGCTCACCGTGCTGATGCTCACCAGCTCGATGCCGGTGCAGGAAACCAGGTGTCCCAGGGCCAGGGAGTCGTCGATCCCGGTGTCGCAGTCGAAGTGGACCGGTAGCTCGGACAAGGTGACTCCCAGGAGAAGGCGAAACGAACAGCCGGTCAGCCTATCCCAGCATCGTTTCGGGCCCGGACCAGGCCGGACCGGGCCGGACCAGGCCGGACCAGGCCACTGGACCGGACCGCCAAACCCATTGAGGCCCGATCTCCGGATGTCCGGTGACCAGGCCTCAATCTTTGTAGCGGGGACAGGATTTGAACCTGCGACCTCTGGGTTATGAGCCCAGCGAGCTACCGAGCTGCTCCACCCCGCGTCGGTAGTTCAAGACTGTCACACCTGGGCCGAGAACGCGAATCCGTTGCTCCATCAGGGACGAAGAAGCCCGGCCAGCCACGAAGAAGCCCGGCCCTCAGGATCAAGGGCCGGGCTTCTTTCACTACTACTTGTAGCGGGGACAGGATTTGAACCTGCGACCTCTGGGTTATGAGCCCAGCGAGCTACCGAGCTGCTCCACCCCGCGTCGGTAGCTCAACACTGTCACACCCCGTCCGAGAACGCGAATCCGTTGACCCGGACGGGCCCGGTCCTCCGGAGAGGACCGGGCCCACTCGCCGCTGGGGGTCAGGCGGCGCTGCAGGTCAGCTTCGGGGTGGCGGACGCACCGTCCACCTGCATCCCGAACTGGGTGGTGCCGCTGGCGGAGACCGCGCCGTTGTAGTTCAGGCTGGCGGCGGTGACCTTGGTGCCCGACTGGGCGGAGGTGGCGTTCCAGCTGGAGACGACCTTCTGGCTCGCGGGCCAGGTCCAGGCGACCTTCCAGTTCTTCGAGGTGGCGGCACCGGTGTTCTTCACCGTGACCTCACCGATGAAGCCCGAGCCCCAGGACTGGGAGACCTTGTAGGTCGCGGTGCACTTGGCCGTCCCCGTACCGGTGCTGGGGGCGGTCGTCGTGGTCGTCACGGGAGGCGTCGTGGTGGTGGCCGTCGGCGTCGCCGCCGGCACGGTGGGCGCTGCCGTCGTCACGACCGGGGTCGAGCCGCTGGTGCCCTTGGTGACCGCGAAACCGGAGATCCCGAGGCCCTTTCCACCGCTCCACGGCTCGAAGCCGGCCTGGATGCTGGTGAGGTACCAGGAGCTCTGGGCGTAGCCACGCTGCACGGCGTCGTTGTAGAAGTCCGTCACCTTGAAGTCGACGGACGAGGCCGCCGAGGTGCGCACGTACGAGACCACGTTCCAGCCGATGTTGCCGTACCAGACGTCCCAGGTGCCACCGGCGGTGGTGACCGTGCCGACCTTGGAGCCGACCGGTGAGGCGCCACCGGAGTGGTTGGCCCAGATCATCACCTCGGCGCCGGTGTTCTGGCCGTCCTTACGCGCGGTCGGGTCGAACCAGATGTCGTACGAGGCGTTCCAGACGCCACCGGAGACGTACTTCATCGAGGCCTTGGAGCCGATCCCGGTGAACTCGGTGGAGCTGGCCTTGATCGGCGAGAAGTTATTGGTGCAGTTGTTGTAGTGGCAGCCCCAGACCAGCGAGGGGTAGGCCGTCGGGGCCCCGCCCGAGTTCACACCCTCCTGCTGGGTGATGGTGAACCCGTCGTCGCTGACATCGATGCACTGGGCGGCACCGGTTCCCCAGCGGTTGTTCTGGACGATGTACTCACCACCCTGCACCTTGGTGGAGGCGTACTGGTCGCAGAGGGTTGTCTCGACGGCCGAGGCGGGGCCGGACAGCATGATGCCGCCTCCGACGACGGCGGCGGCCACAGCGGCGGCGGCCAGCGCGATACGAGCCTTCATGAAGAGTGTCTTCTCTTTCCGGTGTCAGGGCACGCGGCGTCGAAAGCCACGATCGGAGGAGTTACGTCTGTCCAGTTGTCGGGCGCCGGGCGAAAGTTGCCCACGGACTTGGATTTAGGATCGATTTAGCGAAGATGCCTGGCAGTCGGCGCTTTTGCTGTGGCGGGTGATACCGACGATGACACCGGGACAGTCGTGAGACACGTGGTTTTCGGCTGGAGGTCCCGCGACGGCAGGGCCTTGGATGGTGTGACTGCGCCCGAGCCACCCCTAGCGTCGGATTGAAAGGTTTCAACCAGCCGGTTCGAGCGGAGCATGTGTCATGGCGTATCGAATGATCTGGAACCAGACTGCCTACTTCGGTGCCGGTTCGATCGAGGTGATTCCGGACGAGCTGGCGCGGCGAGGGTTCCGGAAGGCGTTCGTGGTCTCCGACCAGGTGCTCGTCGACTCCGGGGTCACCGGTCGGGTGACCGGGCTGCTGGAGGGTGCGGGCCTGCCCTACGAGGTGTTCTGCGACGTGCTGCCCAACCCGCCCATCGCCAAGGTGCAGGCCGGTGTCGAAGCCTTCCGGGCGTCCGGCGCCGATGTCCTGATCGCCGTGGGTGGGGGATCACCGCAGGACACCTGCAAGGCGATCGGCATCATCGTGGCCAACCCCGAGTTCGCCGACGTGCGCTCACTCGAGGGTGTGGCCCCGACCAAGAACCCGTCGGTGCCGATCGTCGCGGTGCCCACCACCGCCGGCACCGCCTCCGAGACGACCATCAACTACGTGATCACCGACGAGGAGCGACAGCGCAAGTTCGTCTGCGTCGATCCGCACGACATCCCGGTGCTGGCCGTCGTCGACCCGGAGATGATGGCCGGCGCGCCCCGCGGGCTGAAGGTCGCGACCGGTCTGGACGCGCTCACCCACGCGATCGAGGGCTACCTCACCAAGGGCGCCTGGGAGTTGTCCGACCTGTTCCACCTCAAGGCCATCACCACGATCGCCGGCTCCCTGCGCGCGGCGGCGGACGGCGACCCGGCCGCGGCGGAACGGATGGCCCTGGCTCAGTACGTGGCCGGGATGGGCTACTCCAACGTCGGCCTCGGCCTGGTGCACGCCATGGCCCATCCCCTCGGCGCCTTCTACTCCGCGCCGCACGGTGCGGCCAACGGGATCCTGCTGGCCCCGGTGATGGCCTTCAATGCGGAGAGCAGCGCCGAGCGCTACCGCGACATCGCCGCCGCCTTCGGGGTGCCGGACGCCGCCACGATGCCGCTGGAGAAGGCCCGCATCGCGGCGGTCGAGGCGGTCGCCACCCTGACCCGCGACCTGGGGAACCCGACCCGGCTGCGGGAGGTCGGTGCCCGCGAGGAAGATCTGCCGGCCCTGGCCCGAGCAGCGTTCGACGATGTCTGCGCGGGCGGCAACCCGCGGGAAGCAACGGTCGCGGAGATCGAGGAGCTGTACCGGTCCGTCTTCTGAGCCCTGGCCGGCAATCCCTGGCCAAACAATTGAGGCCCGGTCTTCTCACTGAGAAGACCGGGCCTCAATCTTTGTAGCGGGGACAGGATTTGAACCTGCGACCTCTGGGTTATGAGCCCAGCGAGCTACCGAGCTGCTCCACCCCGCGGCGATGTCTCAACAATATGCCGTCCTCAGGACAGACAGCAAATCGACACCGCCGCGAGACGTTGCGTTCAGTTCGACGGACTGGTCGTGATCTCGGTGCTGCCCGTACTGGTGCTGGGGCTCGTACTTGCACTGGCCGACGGGCTGGCCGACGCGCTGGGCGCCGGTGTCGCGTCGGCGGCCGTCTGCGCGGCCTTCAGTGCGGCCTCCGCCTCGGTCGCCCGTTCCAGTGCGCTCTCCAGCGTCTTCTGCGCCACGCCGTAGGCGGCGAAGTCATTGTTCTGCAGAGCCGTGCGCCCGTCGGTGAACGCCTTCTGAGCCGCTTCCAGAGCGCTGTTCAGGCGCTGCTGGGCATTGGCCACCGCCGTGTCACCGGTGTCCCCGGAGTCGTCCCCGGAACCGGCGCCGTCACCGCTGTCACCGCCGGTACTGGCCTCGCCGAAGACCTGGTCGAGCGCACCGTTCAGGTCGTCGGCGAACCCGATCTCGTCACCGAACGAGACGAGCACCTTCTGCAGCAGCGGGTACGAGGTGTTGCCGCTGCCCCGCACGTAGACCGGCTGGACGTAGAGCAGGCCACCGGCCAGGGGCAGCGTGAGCAGGTTACCTCGCTGCACCGAGCTGTCGTTTCCGCGTTGCAGCTGGTTGAGCAGGTAGGAGACGTCAGGGTCGGAGTTGAACGAGTTCTGCACCTGGCCCGGGCCCGAGATCACCGTGTCCTTGGGCAGTTGCAGAAGTCTCATCTGCCCGTAGTCGGACCGTGGTTTGCCCGGATCACTGCCCGCGTCCGCGTCCACCGCCAGGAAGCCGGTGAGCACACTGCGGGTTCGGCCGGCCGGGATGAAGGTGGACGTCAGCGAGAAGTTCGTGGTGTCTGTGCCCGGCATCTGCAGGGTCAGGTAGTAGGGCGGCTGCAGGGCGTTGGCCGTGGTCTTCGTCGGGTCGTCGGGCACCGTCCAGAAGTCCTGCTGCGAGTAGAACGCGTTCGCATCGGTCACGTGGTACTGCTGCAGCAGCTCGCGCTGGACCTTGAAGAGGTCTTCCGGGTAGCGCAGGTGCGACATCAGGTCGGCGCTGATGTCACTCATCGGCTCGACCGTGTTGGGGAAGACCTTGGTCCAGGCCTTGAGGATCGGGTCTTCGTTGTCCCAGGTGTAGAGCTTCACCGAGCCGTCGTAGGCGTCGACCGTGGCCTTCACCGAGTTACGGATGTAGTTGACCCGGGTGTTGTCCAGGGCGCTGACCGCCGTGGTGGTCTTGGTGATCGAGTCGGAGGTGGCGTCTTCCAGCGTCTGGGTGCGTGAGTACGGGTACTGCGAGGTGGTCGTGTACGCGTCGATGATCCAGGTGATCCGGCCGTTCACCACGGCCGGGTACGGGTCGCCGTCGAGAGTGAGGAACGGCGCGACCTTCTCGACCCGCTCGCGCGGCGTGCGGTCGTAGAGGATCTGTGAATCGGCGTTCACCTGCTTCGACAGCAGGATGTTCTGGTCCTGGAACTTGATCGAGTAGAGCAGCTGACGCAGGGTCGAGCCGACCTTGACGCCACCGTCGCCCGCGTAGGTGTAGTTCTGCTGGCCACTGGCGGCCGTGTCGTCGGGGATGTCGAGTTCCTGCGGGGCGGCGCCTTCGGGTGCGCCCACGATCGAGTAGTCCGGGGAGTTCTCGCCGAAGTAGATGCGCGGCTCGTACTCACCGAGCTTCCCGGTGCTCGGGATGCTCGATTCCATGAACACCGGGCGACCGTCGGCGGAGCGCTCGTTGCCGTAGGCCGCGACCATGCCGTAGCCGTGGGTGTAGACGATGTGGTCGTTGACCCAGTTGCGCTGCTCGCTGGGGGCCGCGTCGATGTTCAGTTCCCGGGCGGCGACCACGGCGTCGCGGGTCTCCCCGTCGATGCTGTACTTGTCCACGTCGAGGGTGTCCGCGAACGAGTAGTACTGCTTGATCTGCTGCAGCTGCGAGAACGTGGGGCTGACCAGCGAGGGGTCTTGCAGGCGGATGCCCGGGATGCTCTCCGCGCTGTCCCGCAGATCCTTCTCGTCGGCCTCGGACTGCGCGTTGTAGGTCTCGGTCTTGATGTTCTCCAGACCGTACGCATCTCTCGTGGCCTTGATGTTCTTCTGGATGTAGGTACGCTCCAGCTCCTGCGCGCTCGGCTGCACCTGGAACCGCTGCACGGCGGCCGGGTAGATGCCCCCGATGACGATCGCGGAGACCACCAGCAGGGCGGTGCCGTAGAGCGGGATCAACCGCCAGCGGTCGACGAAGGCAGCCACGATGAACAGGACCGCGATGATCACCGCGATCCCGGCCAGCACGCCGCGCGAGGTCAGCCCGGCGTTGGCATCGGTGTAGGTGAGACCGGTGATGAGCCGCGAGTCTTTGGTGGAGAGCGCGTACCGGGCGAGCCAGTAGTCCAGGCCGCGCAGCACCAGGAACGAGCCGGCCAGCACGAAGAGGTGGATGCGGGCCGCCGAGGTGAGGCGCTGCCCACCGCCCTGGACCCGCAGACCGCCGTAGAGATAGTGCGTCACGAGTGCAGCGATCGCGGCCAGGAACACCGCGGCGGTCAGGAAGCTGACCAGGAACTGCAACCACGGCAGCGTGAACACGAAGAACCCGATGTCCATCTTGAACTGCGGGTCTTTCTGGCCGAACGGCACCCGGTGCAGCCACAGCTGAACGGTCTGCCACTGCTGGCTGGCGGCCGAGCCGGCGAACAGGCCGAGCACGACCGGCACGGCGATGCCGACCAGGCGACGCAGCGGCTCGATGCTCTCGCGATAGCGGTCCAGCCCCACCTGCTCGGTGGAGATCGGGGCGTAGATCGGGCGGCTGCGGTAGCCGATGATCAGCGAGGCCGCCACGGCCGCACCCATCACGGCGGCGCCCAGCACGAACAGGATGATCTTGGTGATCAGCTCGGTCTGATAAACCTTCGCAAATCCGACCGACTGGTACCAGAGCACCTCCGTCCACATCTGGGACGCGATCAGACCCAGCACGATGAGCACGCCGAGAGTGATCAGCGTAGGTGCCAGAGCTCCGCGCCTGCGTTTGTTCAGGACCGGCCGTGGGCCTCGGGGGTCGCGCTCATAGGTCACGCATGGAGAACTTACCCACCATCCGCCCGGTTCCCTACCTGACGCAGCTGATGTGGCGCTGTGAATACCGGCTGGAACAACTGGCCAGCAGGTGAGGAAGCCCGAAGATCTTTCGGATGGAAGACTGCGGGCCGTGACAGAAGAACTCGCCGACCCCCGCTCGCTCTCCGTCCGCCGCGTGATCGTGGAGCTGGAACGTCACGTCGCCACCGCCGGCTGGGATGCCCCGGTGCGGGTGTTCGCCCTGGTCAAGACCGCGGCCGCGCTCCAGAGAGATCCTTCCCTGGCCTCCCGGCTGCCGACCGAGGTGATCAACGCCTCGCAGGAAGACCCCGATCACCTGACCGCCGTCGAGCAGGAGGGCCTGCCGCAGGCCCAGAACCTGGAAGAACTTCTGCACCAGATCGCCTGGCCGGAATCGGTGGACGGTTGCGCCGTGGTGGTGGAACGCACGGTGCTGCCGCCCGAGGTGGAGGACCAGATCCCGGACGACGAGGAATCGGCCGCCGCCTGGATCGAGCAGCATCCGGACCGCCGGGACGTGCGACTGGGCGCTGCGGTGCTGCGCTCGGGTGAGTACTGCTGCGCCGTGCGGGCCCGCGACCACGACGCCGACGACAACGTGGCGGTGGGCCGCGACCTCGCCCCCGGACTGGTCGAGGGCGTCGCCGCGACCCTGGACTGACGAGACTGACGAGACTGACGGGACGGACAGGGCTGACGGGACGGACGCACCGAAGGTGCGGTGCGTCGTCCTCCATTCAGTTCAGGAATCGCACCCGGCCAGCCCGGACGCGTCGCCGGCGGCGATCTTCTCGACGTCGGTGCGCGCCTGGTCGAGCGTCTTGACCTTGACCACCTGCAGGCCGTCGGGCACGTGCCCGACCACCTCGTTGCAGTTGTCCGCCGGGGCGAGGAAGTACTCGGCGCCCGCCTCGCGGGCCCCGACCAGCTTCTGCCGGATGCCACCGATCGGGCCGACCGTGCCGTCGGCGTCCATCGTGCCGGTGCCGGCGATGTCCTTACCGTTGGTCAGGTCGCCCGGGGTGAGCTTGTCGATGATGCCCAGGGCGAACATCGTGCCGGCGCTCGGGCCGCCGATGTCCTCGATCTGGATCTTCACGTCGAACGGGAAGTCGAAGTCCGGCGTGATGTAGATGCCGAGCACCGTGTCACCGTCTTCGGCCTGGACGGTCTGGGTGGTGACCGCTCGCGCCTTGCCGTCGCGGCGGACCTTCACCGTCACGTCGTCGCCCGGGCCGGTGGCCGCCAGCATGGTGCGCAGTTCGGCCAGGTCACCGACGTTCTTCCCATTCAGGCCGAGGATCACGTCGTCCTTCTTCAGCGCGTCGGCCGCCGGCGCGGACGGGTCGGTGCCCGCCACGGTCAGCGTGGTCGGCACGTCGATGCCCAGCGCCCACAGGGCCGCGGCGGTCGCGCTCTCCTGCGACGAGGTCATCTCGGCCTGGTTCTCGGCGTCCGACTGCTCCTGGGTCTCCCCCGGCGTGAACACCTGCTCCTCCGGCACCACCGCGCTGCTACGCCGCAGCCAGCCGTCGATGACCTGGATCAGGGTGACCGTGCGGTCAGGACCGCCGAGCACCGAGACCGTGGTCAGGTCGAGCGTGCCGGAGGTCTCGTAGGTCGGGTGGCCGGAGATCGAGATCAGCGGCTTCTTGTCGGTGCTGTTGCCCAGGGTGTTCAGCACCGGACCGGGCTTGAGGATCGCGTACTTCACCGGCAGCAGCACCACCACGGCGGACAGCACCACCGCGAACAGACAGGCGATCAGCATCACCGCGGTGCGGGGGTCGATCAGACCCGACCGGGGCGGAACCCAGTCGTCGTGGTGTTCGGGCTGGGCTCCGGGCTGGTCGGTCACGGTTCAAGGGTAGAGCGGCGGCGTTTGGACTGACGCGACCTGGCCTGCCGCACGATCGCGGCGGTTCCCAGCAACGCCACGGCCGCCCCGGCCGCACCCATCGCGGCATCGCGGCCGCCGACCCTTCGACCGCTCGGCGTGACCCGGCGGCGACGCTGGTCGTCGAGCAGCCCCTTCAGACAGGACTCGTTGTCCTGCTGTGCCTGCCAGCCCGCGGCGAGCAGTCCGGCCGAGCCGATCACCCAGGGGTGCACGACATAGGCCAGCTCACTGGCCGGGGTGTTCAGCACCCCCACCCGGTTCAGCCGCTCGGCGGTACTGAAGGCCAGGCCGGCGGGCACCTCCAGACGCCGCATCCCACTGATCGTCTCGACCTGGGACTCGTCCAGCGACCCGGCCGCCCCCACGGTCAGCGGCCCGTCCAGGCCCCGGGTGATCGCCGTCCAGATCGCGGCGGACAGGTCGTCGACGTGACAGAACTGCCACTGCGTACCGGTGCCGCGCAGCACCAGCAGGCGGGGCGCCTCGAAGTGCCGGGTGACGGCGGTGTCCACGCCCGGCCCGACCAGGGCCGCGGGGCGCAGCAGGGTGAAGGCCAGGCCCGGGTGCACCCGCGGGATGCGCTCGAGCACCCGCTCGACCTCCAGCAGATCACCCACCTGGCCCTCGTCGGCCTCGGCGCGGCAGGTCGCGTCATCGGCCAGGGGCACCGGGTTGTCGGGGCGGGCACCGAGCACCATCGCGCTGGTGACCGCGACCAGACGGCGCGCTCCGACCGCGGCCGCGGCCATGCTCACGGCCTGCGCCGCACGTACGGCCCGCACCCTGCGGTCCGAGGCACTGCCGGTGACCGACTCGGCCAGGTCGTCGGCGGTGGCCAGGTGGATCACGACGTCGGCGGAGTCCAGGACGGTGACCACGTCGGGCGAGGAGATGTCGGCCGCGCGCCACTCCACCCCGGTGTCGGTGCCGGGGACGATGCCGAGTTCCGGAACACCCGGCTCGTCCTCCTCTTTCGCCACATCCTGGGGTTTCGCGTCCTGGGGCTTCGGGTCTCTGGGCTTGGGGTCCTTGGGCTTCGGGTCTTTGGGCTTCGGGTCCCTGGGCTTCGGGTCTTTGGGCTTCGGGTCCCTGGGCTTCGGCTCGAGACGGGCCGTGAGCCCGGCGGGCAGGTAGGAGCGGCGGCGGGGCCGGTCTTCCGCGGTGCTGTTCCCATCGGCACCTGAGGACGACGCGGCACCTTCGTCGGTCGGCACCCCTTCGCTGTGGGGGGCGGCGGTCACGGGTGGGACGAGGTCCGCGTCCGTGGCCGGGTCGATGTCCTTGGTCTCCTCGGCGGCATACTCCAGCCCCGGCAGACCCGGCAGACCCGGCAGACCCGGCAGACCCGGTGGCCCCGGTTCCGCCACGGGCTCCGGAGCGGGTTCGGGATGCTTCACCGGGGCGGGCATCACGAGCCGTGCGATCCGCTCGGCCGAGTCGATCGCGATCACCCGCCGTGGCGCCGGCCCGGGGCCGGCGGTTTCACTCATCCGGGCCAGCAGGGAGCGCACCAGCGCCCGGCCGGCGGGCCCGGCGGCGCCCGTGACGGCGATCACCCCTGGACCCGGCTGACCACCTGATCCGGGCAGGAAACGGGGGCGGCGTGTCGGGGTCACGGGGGAATCCCATCATCACCAGCCGATTCCTGGCACCCCGGGGCGCCGGGGCAACAGCGCGAGTACGAAGGGACGACGTTGTCAGACCCGGAGCCTGGAGCCCTTCCTGGAGCAGACCAACACCGTCCACCCACCCCTCATGTCCACCCACCAACCTCTCGTGATCATGCAAAACCTCCCCGGCGTTCTAGAACTCCGTCCATCACAGTTCTAGAACTCTGGGGAGGTTTTGCATGATCACGAGGGAGGGGCGCGTTCGCCGTGGGCGGATTGGATCGGGGGCTCGATCGCGTCCGCCCGGTCGTTGGGGCTGCTGACGGGGTCATGGGACAGCGTGGACGGCGCGGTCGGCTGGGTCGGTTCACCGGATCGGTGCGACCCTGGTGCCCAGGACCTCAACGGCCTGGAACGATCTTCGGTAGGACGGGGCCATCCGGCTCCGGGCGACGGCGGCAGCCGACAGCCAGCGAGGGAGACACAGAACATGAGCGAGGGAAACCGGGACGGCCAGGACGCTGAGTCCGACGGCCCCCGCGACGACGAGAGCCGCGAGCAGGGCTCGGACACGCCGGACGTACCCACCGGCGACGAGCCCCGTCGGGGCACCGGCCCACGCATCGGCTTCGGCTCCGACCTGCCCACCGGCGGCCGGGACAGCGCCCCCCGGAAGGAGCCGGAAGATCCGCTGGCCGGGCTCTTCTCCGCCTTCATGGGCGGCGGGGCCCAACTGCCGCCGGACGTGCTGGGCAATCTCCCGCCCGGCCTGATGAATCTGCCCGGTATGCCTCAAGACCCCCAGGCGCTGCAGGCCATGCTCAGCCAGGTGCAGCAGATGATGAGCACCGGTGGCGACGGCCCGGTGAACTGGGAGCTCGCCACCAGTGTGGCCCGTCAGGCTGCGGCCGAGGGCGGAGACCCGAGTGTGGGTGAGTCCCAGCAGCGCAAGGTCGCCGAGGCCCTGCGCACGGCCGACCTGTGGCTCGACCGGGTCTGCGACCTGCCCGCCGCGACCGCGCGCACCGAGGCCTGGAGCCGCGCGGAGTGGATCGAGAACACGCTCGGCGTCTGGAAGATCATCGTCGAGCCGGTGGCCGAGAGCGTGGGCGAGGCGATGGCCAAGGCCCTCACCGAGCAGTCGCCGGAAGAGATGCGCGGTCTGCTCGGCAACGCCCTGCCGATGATGCGCAAGATGGGTGGCACGTTCTTCGGCGCCCAGCTCGGCCAGGCCCTGGGCGGTCTGTCGCGGGAGGTGATCGGCGGTGGTGACGTCGGCCTGCCGCTGCTGCCCGCCGGCCGGGTCGCGCTGATCCCCTCCAACCTGACCGAGTTCGGCAGCGGTCTGGGCCTGGAGGAGGACGAGGTACGGCTGTACCTGGCCCTGCGCGAGGCCGCCCACGCCCGGCTGGTGGCGGGAGTGCCGTGGCTGCGGGCGCACCTGCTGTCGCTGGTCGAGGAGTACGCGCGCGGCATCGTGATCGACACCGACCGCATCGAGTCGGCGATCCGCGAGATCGACCCGACCGACCCGCAGGCCATGCAGGCGGCGCTGGCTTCCGACATCTTCGAGCCCGAGCGCACCCCGGCCCAGCAGGCCGCGCTCGACCGGCTGGAGATGGCGCTGGCCCTGGTCGAGGGCTGGGTGGACACCGTGGTCGACGAGGCCGCCCGCACCTCCCTGCCGCACGCGTCCGCCCTGCAGGAGACCATCCGCCGGCGCCGGGCCGCCGGTGGCCCGGCCGAGCACACGTTCGCCTCCCTGGTCGGTCTCGAGCTGCGGCCCCGCCGGCTGCGGGAGGCCGCGGCGGTATGGTCGGCCCTGACCGCCGCCCGCGGGTCCTCCGGCCGGGACGCGCTCTGGGAGCACCCCGACATCGCCCCCGGCGAGACCGCGTTCGCCGACCCGATGGGCTTCGCCCAGGTCGACAAGGCCGACGACGACATGGACGCGGAACTGGCGAAACTGCTGGACGGCGGGCTCGGGGAGGCCCCCGGCGAGGACGGCAGCGCGCCGGGCACGTCCAAGAACGATGACCAGGACAAGCCGAAGGACGACGAGGACCGGTGACCGACACGCTCCGGGGCGGCACCGGACTTCTCGACGACGTCGGTGCCGCCCTGCGCAACGCCCGGCCGGACGGCCCGGACGAGCGCTTCGAGCAGACGGCGTGGCTGGCCCTGCTCGCGAGCACGGGCGACGGCCTGCTGCGCCGTACGCAGGCACCGGCCCACCTGACCGCCTCGGCGGCGGTGCTGAGCGAGGACGGTTCCCAGACCTGCCTGGTGTTCCACCACAAGATGCGGAAGTGGGTGCAGCCCGGGGGCCATTTCGAACCGGACGACACCGGTGGTGCTCAGGCCGCGGCCCGCGAGGTGGTCGAGGAGACCGGGCTGACGGGCCGGGTGCTGGGTTCACCGGTCCTGCTGTCCCGGCACCGCGCCCCGTGCGCCCCCGGCGTGGTCGACTGGCACCTCGACCTGCAGTACCTGATGGTCACGCCGGTGGTCGAGCCGACGCCGAGCGACGAGTCACCGCAGGTGCGGTGGTGGCCGGTCGGCGAACTGCCCGACAACCTGGCCTCCGGCGTCCCGGAACTCGTGCGCCGCGCCGGTCAGGTACTGGCCACCACTCCCACAGCACTCACGACATCTGGGACGCCGGGGACGCCTCGCTGACGTCAACCTCTTCGTCGGTCTCGGTGTCGCCGTGCTCGGCCCGGTCGGCCGGGGTCTCGCCGTCGGACGTGGAACCGGGCGGGTCGTCGTCCACCGGCAGGTCGCGGGCCGCGGAGAATCCCTCGAGGAAGCCGCGCGCCCGCTCGGTGCGGGGATAGGAGTCGAGCAGCGACCAGAAATCCGGCCCGTGGCCCGGCTGGATCAGGTGGGCCAGTTCGTGCAGCAACACGTAGTCGAGCACCCACGAGGGCATACCCAGCAGCCGGGTACTCAGCCGGATCGAGCGGTCGGCGGGGGTGCATGACCCCCATCGGGTGTTCTGGTTCTGCACCCAGGTGACGCCGGCCGGAGTGGCCAGTCCCCGCAAGTACCGCTCGTTGAGGGTGAGGGCCCGGGTCAGCAGCTCCTCGTCGCCCGGGCGCCGGCGGCGCTCCTGGGCGGAGAGCCGGTCCAGCATGCGCTGCACCCACTCCTGCTCCTGGCTGCGGGTGAAACGCGCCGGTATGAGCACCACGGTCCGGCCCCCCTCGCGATAGGCCGTGACCGTGCTGCGGCGCCGTCCGCTCCGGCGCACCTCGACCCGCGGGTCGTCCGACGGTTCCGGCGTGCTATTGGCCACCTCAGCACCGTACCCGGCGAATGCCCTGAGAATCAGGGATCAAACGCGCTGTGATCACAGAACCGCAACTGGAAATAACCGGCGGCGAGCGGTCCGGGGGCGTTCCATCTTCGGACATATCCGTCCTATCCACAGGTCCGGCCCTGAATTCCACAGGGTTATCCACAGGCCAGAGGGTGCCGGGGCGCACTCGGTGCAGTCCGGGGGTGCCTGAACGATTGACTGCACGGCGAGCACCTCATAGCGTGATCCACGAGGGCTCCGGGTAACGATCTTCGCGCGCTGGGGAAGGCGCACGGTGATCGGCCCGGGGCCCCTTTTTCATGTGGCGGTTCTTACTACGAGTACCCGGACAGGCCGTTACAAAACCGACATCTTGCCTCACACGGGCAGTCTCCCGACGCGCCGAATAGCCGTCTAAGCAGGCACAACCTGCGTGCTGAGCTAATGTGACCTTCCGACCGGGCCGGGGAGTCGCCGCGGAAGGCGTTACGCCCAGTCAGGGCATCGCCTCGTTACGAGCGGTCGATGCGTCCAGACCAATTCACAACCCGTAACAGGAGCGAACATGTCGGACACCTACAGCGGCGAGTTCTACTGCGTGAAGTGCAAGGAAAAGCGTCAGGCCGAGGGCAAGGTCGTCGAGACCAACGGCCGTCGCATGGCCAAGGGCGTGTGCCCGGTGTGCGGGACGAACCTGAACCGCATCCTCGGCAAGGCCTGACCAGCACCTTCGGGCAGTCGTGGGGTCCGGGAGGATCCCTCGGCTCCGTGGGCCGGGCCGACGGCGGAGACGTCATGAGACGTCATGAGGCCCGAGGTGCGGCGGTGGCGCGGGCCAGGGCACGGCAACGAGCCCTGGCCGCCACCCAGGCATTTTCACCATAGTTATCCACACCCCCGGGCCGTCCTGTGGACAGCCCGGTGCACGGCGTCGTTCTTCCTGACACCCTTCACAGGTCGAGGGGGAAAATCGTGCGCATTCGTCTCAAGCCGGGGTTCCGGCGGGCCTGGCGGGATCCGGCCACATTGCAGATCGGGCTCTCCCGGCGACGTGGCACGGTGATCACCGGCCTCACTCTGCAGGACATCCCTCTGGTCGAGGCTCTTCATCACGGCATCGACACCTCGGTGCCCGGATCGCTGTCCGTACACGGCGATCCCGAGCGGGGTGGCCACCTCATCACACTCCTGCGTGACTGCGGGGTCCTGGTGTCGTCCGGGCCCGGTCTTCCTGATCCGGCACGCCTGGGGCGAGCCGGTGCGCGCCTGGCCCCCGATGCGGCCGTCTGGTCCGTGGTGCACCCGCACTGCGGCGACGGCTGGCAACTCCTCACCGCCCGGGCCGACCGCCAGGTGGTCGTGCGGGGCGCGGGACGGCTGGGCAGCTCGATCGCCGCCACCCTGGCCGCGGCCGGGGTCGGCACCGTCGTGGTGCAGGACCCGGGCCGGGTCACCGCCGCCGACCTGGCCCCGGCGGGGGCCGGCCTGCCCGACCTCGGCCGCCCGCGGGTCGCGGTGGGCCAGGATCTGGTGCGGCGCGCCGGAGGGCATTCCCCGCAGCCGGACACCAGGGGCACCCGGGGCACGCGCCCCGCCGCCCGACACACCGAACCGGATCTGGTCGTCCTCGTCGACCACGGCACCGCCGACGCGGCCCGCGCCGACACCCTGATGAGCGCGGACGTCTCCCACCTCTCGGTGGTGGTGGGTGAGGACGGCGTGGTGGTCGGCCCGCTGGTGCTCCCGGGTACCAGTCCCTGCCTGCGGTGTCTTGACCTGCACCGCACAGATCGCGACCCGGCCTGGCCCGCCCTGGCCGGCCAGCTGCGCGCCCAGGGTGAGACACCGCAGGAATCAGCGAGCTCGGCCCTGGCCGCCGGGCTGGTGAGCCTGCAGGTCCTGGCCCATCTCGACGGTGTGGCCGAGCCCGCCGCCGTCGGCGCCACGCTCGAGGTGGAACTGCCCGACGGCCTGGTCGCCCGCCGTCCCTGGCCGGTTCATCCCGGGTGCGGTTGCTCCTGGACGGGAATGCCGGGAACTGAGAACGATGCGGACGCGCGCGGTGCCGGACGAGAAGGGAGAATGTGAAAGTGACAGATCTGCCGCGTCGCGCGGTCACCCGGACGGCGAAGCTGGCGTCCCTGCCCCTGACGGCTGCCGGACGTACTGCTCTGGGACTGGGTAAACGTCTCGGCGGTAAGCCGGCCGAACTGGTCGCGGCCGAGATGCAGGCCCGCACCGCGGAGCAGCTGTTCCGCGTACTGGGCGAGCTCAAGGGCGGGGCGATGAAGTTCGGCCAGGCCCTGAGCGTTTTCGAGGCCGCACTCCCCGAGGAGGTCGCCGCGCCCTACCGGGCGACCCTGACGAAGTTGCAGGACTCCGCTCCCCCATTGCCGGCCGCCACGGTGCATCAGGTGCTGGCCGAGCAACTGGGCCCCCGCTGGCGCACCAGCAAGTTCCAGAGCTTCGACGACCAGCCCGCGGCCGCGGCGAGCATCGGCCAGGTACACAAGGCCGTCTGGCGGGACGGCCGGGCCTGCGCGGTGAAGATCCAGTACCCGGGTGCGGGAGCAGCCCTGATCTCGGACCTCAACCAGGTGACGAGGGTGGGCCGGATCGCGGGTGGCTGGATCCCCGGCCTCGATGTGAAGCCGATCCTCGACGAGCTCAAGGCCCGCATGGTGGAGGAACTCGACTACACGCTCGAGGCCAAGACCCAGGCGAAGTTCGCCAAGGCCTTCCGGGACGACCCGGTGTTCGCGATCCCTGCGGTCCTGGCCAGCAGCGAGCACGTGATCGTCAGCGAGTGGCTCGAGGGTGTGCCGTTGTCGAAGCTGATCTCCTCCGGCACCCGCGAGGAACGTGACCTGGGCGCCCGGCGCTACCTGGAGTTCCTGCTGGCCGGCCCGGCCCGGGCCGGGATGCTGCACGCCGACCCGCACCCGGGCAACTACCGTCTGCTCGACGACGGCCGTTTCGGGGTACTCGACTTCGGCGCCGTCAAGCGTCTGCCCGAGGGCATGCCGCCGGAGATGGGACGCCTGCTCACCCTGGCCATGGCCGGTGAGTCGGAGGCGGTGGTCGCGGGTCTGCGCGAACTCGGCTTCATCAAGTCGTCCATCACGATCGACGGCGATGCCCTGCTGACCTACCTGGCCCCTTTCCTGGAGCCGATCCGGCACTCCAGCTGGCGCTTCGAGCGGGCCTGGATGCGCTCGCTCTTCACCTACATCAACGATGTCCGGCGGCCGGACTGGACGATGGGCCTCAAGCTCAACCTGCCGCCCGAGTACCTGCTGATCCACCGGGTCTGGCTGGGCGGCATCGCGGTGCTCTGCCAGATCGACGGCGATGTACCGGTGCCCGAGGTGCTGCAGCAGTGGCTGCCGGAATTCGATGCCGGGGCCTACGAGCTGCATGACGAGCGGGATGACAACGAGGTCGCGCGCGACTGAGCCGTACGGGTATGTACGGGCACTGCAGTGATGCGCACCACATCGGCCTCGCGCAACCGGCCACGCCGGGCACCCGTCGAACTACCGGCGGGTGCCCGTTAACTCTTGCCCCCGCACGTCACACCTCGGCCGGCAGCCCGCTCTCCCTGACCGTAGGTGAACCTCCGACCCGCCGAACCGGGACCACTCCGACACCCCGCCCACCGGCTTCGCACACCCTGCGACCAGCACCGTCAGCCTTCGGGGAGACCTCACGGAGGGTTGCGAACAACCGGGAGCGGGCCGGTCCCCCGGGTTAACCGACCCTCCAGTTTTCGAGACGCATATCCCGTATTCTGAGATTAGTCAGCATCCCCCGCACGGCCTACGGATACATCCAGATGTCGTGCAGATATCCGCCGGGACAGCGAACCGTCATCCGCGCGTTACGCGAAATGCGTACCCTGAACCCATGAATGGCTCACTGCGTTCAGAGACCCGGATCGCCGAATCCCAACCTGCCGGTCTGGCTGCGATTCCCTCGCAGTCCGGCACGCATACCCACTGCCGAACCTGCCTCGCGCCGGCTCCACAAGCTCTCTACCGCGTGGTCGGAGCCTGGTCGGTGATCAACG
Source organism: Kineosporia sp. NBRC 101731 (assembly GCF_030269305.1). Taxonomy (NCBI): domain Bacteria; kingdom Bacillati; phylum Actinomycetota; class Actinomycetes; order Kineosporiales; family Kineosporiaceae; genus Kineosporia; species Kineosporia sp. NBRC 101731. The sequence continues at coordinate 1,368,202 of NZ_BSTC01000001.1, read as the reverse complement.
GCGTTGCCCTCTGGGACTGCGAAACCTGTGCCCGGGAGCGGATTCTGGAGATCGAAGCCGGCAATGACGTGCGCAGCAGCCGATGCTGACCAGGCCTGACCCACACCCGTAGACCGTAGGAACCCCCGCACCGCCGGTAGATCAGGCCGCTCCCCACACCCGGTCGGGAGCGGTACCGGCATCGTCTTCGGCCCACCGAGCTGCAGGCCCGGCCCGACCGACCCTGAACACGGCGAATATCTCGGGTCCTGACCGCAGATGATGGCCCGAAGTGCATTTCCTGAATGCCCGCCCCACCATTCACCAGGCCTTATTCGGTGCACCCGCCGGACGATCATTTCTGAACGCGATTCATCCCACGTTCAGGTAGACGAAGCCTGGCCCCTCGTCGCGGTAGGTGACGCCCAGTCGCCCACAGACGTCGGCCAGGGCCGGGCCCCATGACCCGGTCACGCTCGTGTCCGCCGCTTCGAAGCCGTGGTCAGCGGTGAGCAGGAAAGTCACCTGCTGCCGCAGTCCGATAGCTTCCAGATGCGCCAGAAAGATGCCCAGCCGACGGTCCGCGTCGCGCAGGCTGTCCCGCGCGATCGTTGAGCGCGGCCCGCCGGCGTGATGCCCGGCGTCCGTGACGACGGTCGACCACCAGGTCAGGTCCGGGGCCGCCGCCGGATCGGCCCACTCCCGCAGCACCTGCGCGAGTCCGGCGTCGTCCACCCGCGTGGCCCAGGCGAAATAGCGGTCGTCCAGGTGAGGGCTCCCGATCGCCGGGGGCAGGAAGTCCGTGACGGAACGACCCGGCGCATCGCCCAGGGCCCGGATCATCTGCATCGTCGACGTGGTCGCGCCCCGGTCCACCGCCTCGTTCACACATACGCTGCGACTGCCCGGCCGCGCCCGGTCGAGGCGCTCGAACACCGTGCGCACACCGGGTCGCAACCATTCAGCACTGCGGTGCCAGGTGCTCTCGTCGTTCGCGTTGATGCGCTCCCCCCGAGCCCGGTCGTAGAAGACGTTGCCGAGAATGCCGTGGCGCCCGGGGCCGACACCGGTCAGCGCGCTGGTGTGATTGCACAAGGTCACGCTGGGGAACTCGGCCACGGTCCCGCCGGTCAGAGCGATACCGTCGGCCAGCAGTTCGGCGACGGCCGGCAGTTCGCCGTCGGCCGCCAGGGTGAGCAGGTCGGAGCTGGGAGCGCCGTCCCAGAGCAGACCGACCACGCGACGGGAGGGGACCTCGTCCGCCAGTTCGATCGCCTGACCCTCGAGACCTTCGAGATCATCGACCCCGGCCAGACGTAGCAGCGTCGGGGCCACGTCGATCATCCGGGCATGCCCCCGCACCGGGCCGGCCGGCGGGACACCCGCACCGGAGAGCACGAACGGCGCCCGGGACTGGATCACGTCGAGCGAGCCGTGCTCGCCGGCGTGCCCTCCCTCGTCCGGGAAGAAGTGCGAGGGTGTGTGGATCACGACGAGGTCGGGGCTGCGATCGGTGTCGGCGAAGAACGACAGCAGTCGCCGGGCCGGTTCGGGATACGCGTTGGACACGTTCGGCGGCGACGGATTCGCACATTCCCGGTCGTAGGGCAGGAACGCGATCGGGTCGGTGTCGGCCAGTGGGTCTGATCCGGCGAGTACCTCGTGCCGCTCCCCCGCGTACAGCCGCACCACACCACGCTGCCCGTGCACCACGACGGTGCCGGCCGGTTCCGGATAGGCGACGAGGTCGACGATGTGGGCCAGGTCCGGCCGGGTGAGGGTCTCGGCGATCTCACGTGCGCTCATGCCAGGTGAGATTAGGACGCAAACGCCGGACGGGGGCTGACCACCCCCTCCGATGGTCAGCACCCGTCCGAAGTCCAAGACGCTGTGAAGAGTCCCGGCGTTGCCTCTCTGATACAGGTCAGTGGCGAAATTTCTGGCGACTACCGAACCGATCCAACCCGGGCGGTCGTCGCCTTCGTCCACAGTGCCCGCTTCGTGCGGCGGCGGGCGCGCCTGGCCACGGCGACGTACCGCTCGTCGGCGGCGAGCGTCCTGGCCTCGTGATGTTGCAGTTTGATCAGTTCGAAGTTGTACAGGCTGGCATGCATGACAGTTTCCCCCTGGAAACGAAAAACGTTATGTGAGTAGTACTTAGGAATATCGGTGCGCTGGCCGGGCGGCCGCCTGACCCGGAGATCAGGCAGCCACCACAACCTTCCGCGGCCGGCCCCGGGGGCGCTTGCGCGCGACGATCACGCCGGCGACGAAGAGCTCGCCTCCCCAGACCCCCCACGGCTCGTTGCGCTCCAGCGCACCGGCCAGGCATTCCTGCCGCACGGGGCAGTCGCGGCAAAGTGCCTTCGCCTGCTCCACATCCGTCGGAGACTCAGCGAACCAGAGCTCCGCGTCGAACACCCGGCAGGGCATCTCGGTCGAGGTCTCGTCGATCTCTTCCACCAAGGCGTCGAGCAAGGCGGTGAGCTGCACGGGTTTCATCCCCCTCGGGTTGTTCCCCCGGTGACGACCGGGAGCTGTTTCATCTTTCGCTGAATTGGAGTTGAGATTGGACGTTCTGCTCATCACGGAAACCTGAAAACCCTTGTCAGACAACGAAAAAGCCGTGGACCCCAATGGGGTCCACGGCTTTTTCGCGAGGCCGGAAGCGGCGTTTGCCTATCCGGTGCCATCGCTGGCCTGTGACCCGTAAGGGGGCTTGAAGAAATCGGAGGACGGTCGCACGGCGGCCAGACGGCCGGCCTTGGCGGCAGCAGCCCCACTCATGGCGCCGGCCCAGAAGGAGCTCAGGGACGACGGAGCGGACTGCAGGCAGACTGCACCCGTGTTGACGAGTTCAGTCGCGCCGACGTGATACCGGACCTCATTCAAGGACGAGGACACGGACGCGGCTTTGCCTTGGACGGCGACGGAGGCGGCGGTGATCCGCATGTCAATCGTGTTCTTCACGTGTCGCCACCTCCTGCTCTAGTCCCGGGCCGACCTTCTTCAGGTCTGCCGCAGTGCGATTGTTGTCACTGACAGGACAACGAGATCGAGAGTAGACGCCCCCGTGCCCGGCGGACAACGTATTTAATGGCGAATACTTCGTGGCGCCCACCTGAACGGCTCAGTAGGTGGGTCCTTTTCCTTGCTGCACAAGGCTTTTAGAAATTCCAAAAAAGTTTTGCGAGTGCGCGGTTCTGCTCTGGGCAGCCTCTGCCCCACCTCTGCCCCACCTCTGCCCCACCTCTGGGCGAGCCCGGCCTCAGCTGCGGTTCGCCGCGATCAGGATGAGGAAAAGCACCGGGAGCGCCCCGAAACACATCAGCAGTCCCAGCCGGGTGGGCACGGGCGCGGGTGCCAGGTCGGGGTCACGGCCCTTGTTGCCCACCCGCAGCAGCAGCGACGCGGCACCGAAACCGACCAACGGCACCAGGACGCCGTACCGGAGGAAGTCGGGATTGTTGCCGGTGGTGGCGAACCCGACGAACTGGACCGCCATGATCACCAGCGCGGTCACCCCGAACACCACGAACCCGCGTAGCCCACCGCTCAGGCCGGGCAGCAGGTTCGGCCGGATCGCCCGGTTGTGGGCGTCCGCCCCCTGGGACTCGGCCTCGTCGATCAGCTGGGCCACCCGGGCCAGGTCGGTCTGCGGCTCCACGCGCCCCTCGGGCGGGGTGCCGGCCCCCGGAGGGAACGTCAGCTTCGCCTTCTGGGCGAAGGCCGTCAGGTGGTAGCGCTGATTGTCCAGAAGGGCCACCAACTCGTCCGCGTGCTCGGACATCTGCGCGACCCCCTCGCGGATGCCGGCCGTGCGGGCGTTCTCCTCGGCCCGCACCGAGTCCAGCCGGCGCGCGTACTCGGCGTACTCGGCCCAGCCCTGCTGCGGGGACGACGGCGACATCAGGCGAACTCCTCGCTGTAACGGCCGGGCGACACGAACGGCACGATCAGCTCCTCGCGGTCCTCGTGCCGGTCGATCAGCAGGGCCCGGTTGTGCCGGGGCTGCCAGCGCAGGTTCGTCCGGCCGATCAGGGTGCCCACCTCGTTGCCCTTCACGTTCAGGGCGACCAGGCCGGCCACGTCGTCCTTGCCCGCGAGACCCAGGTCGTCGCTGAGACGCCGCACGCCGCGCCACCAGCCGAAGATGTGCACCCCGGAGGCCGGGCCCTCCCGCAGGATCGTGCGGAAGTCGTCGATGCCCGGCGCGCGACCGGGCTTCTTCTGCCGGAGCGAGGAGGCGGCCGCGTCGGCGCCGTAGACGAACAGGTAGTTGGGCCGCATCCGGTCGGGCGGGTTGTTCGCGAACTGCCGCAACAACTCGCGGTACTCGGGCAGGCGCAGCATCTGCGCCCGGTGCCCGGCGCGCTGCAGTCGCTGCTCGAGGATGAAGACGTCTTCCTCGGCCGACCCGATCAGGCTGACCAGGTGGAAACTGGCCTCGCCGGGCTCGTGCTGCTGGGCCAGGCTGATCGCGGCCGAGGCGAGCACGTCGGCACCGACCGCCGAGGTGCCGAGCACCCCGAGGTGGCGGCCCGGTGAGGAGTCGAGCGGAAAGGCGGCCGACGACAGGCCCACGTCGACCTGGCGGCCGACCAGTGCGACCTTGCGGCGACGGCCGGTGGCGCGGCGCGGGGGCGGCGGGGCCTCGTCCACCGAGTACTCGGCGTACCCGATGAAGACCGCGGGCGGCGGGGAGCCGGGGGTGCGCATCTCCCACATCCGGTGCCGCAGCGCGTGCAGGCTGGCCGCGTCCGCGTCGGGGAACCGGGCCCGGCGGTTGGCGCTGGCCACCCCGGCGGCGTGGTTGAGCACGACCTGGCCGATCGGCAGTGCGGCCGCGGCGTCGTTCATCGTGTCCAGGATGCCGCCGCCCCCGGACAGCGCGACCCGCATGCCGAACTGCCCGAACACCGACGTGCTCTTGCCGAAGAGCGACTCGATGCCGGAGACCGACTGACTGGCCATGATCAGGTGGATGCCGTACGACCGGCCCTTGCGGGCGATCTCCTCCAGCAGCGCGACCGAGCGCTTGGCCGTGTCGTCGGTGCCCTTGAGCAGCACGTGGAACTCGTCGATCACGGTGAGGATGCGCGGCAGCGCCACGTCGGGCCGGGAGGTGCGCAGCTGGGCCAGGTTGGTGACGCCGGCCTTCTTCATCGCGGCGGCCCGGCGGCTCATCTCCCGCACCAGCTCGGCCAGTACGGCCAGGCCGTACTCCCGGTCGGACTCCACCCCGACGGTGCGCGCGTGCGGCACCCAGGTCGGGTCGATCTCGGTCGGGATGAACTCCGAGAACGACACGCCCTCCTTGAAGTCCAGCAGGTAGAGAGCCATCTCGTCGGGCGAGTAGCGGGCGGCCAGGCCGTAGAGGATGTCGAGCAGGAACACCGTCTTGCCCGAGCCGGTGCGGCCCGCGACCAGCCAGTGCGGGGTCTGGTCGTCGAGCGAGACCACCGCGTCGCCCCGGCCGATGCGACCCACCAGCGTGGTCAGGCCGGTGATCGACGACTCGGCCCAGAGCCGGTCGGGCACCAGGTCGTCGAACAGCAGGGTGCCGTCCGACTCGGCCTTGGCCGCGACCCGGCGGCACAGCTCGTCGATCAGGCCGGGTGGGGGCGGCGGGTCGAGCGTGACCGTGGCGTTGAGCGCGCGGCCCTCTCCCCCGAAGCTCTCCAGCGGTGGGTCGCCGACCCGGAAGTGCCCGTACGAGGAGGGGTCGGCGGTGATCCTCGTGGTGCGCTCCAGCGGCGGGACCTGGTCCCACGACGACCGGGAGCGGTGCGGGCTCCCCCAGCCGGTCAGCAGCAGGTGCACGCGGGCGGCCGGGCCGGCGTGCGACAGGGCCGCGATCCGGGAGTAGTCGCTGCGGGTGCAGCTGGCGGGCAGTGCGGCGGTGACCACGACGAGCACGTCGGGCGACGGGTTCAGACCCGCCTGCACCTGTTTCACCTGTTCCTCGGCCTCGGTGAGCAGCTCGCGGAACTCGTCCAGGTCACTGACCGGCTCGTTCATCACCCCGGCGGGAACCAGCGGGTGGAACGGTGCCAGCGGGGCGCCGAGAGCACCGCCGTCGACGGCGAGCAGGCGCAGCTGACCGGCCGGGAAGGCTGCCACCAGCCGGGTGATGATGCTGCGCAGGAGCCCGGCGACGGCCGGGTCGCGGGCGTCGGTGTCGATCGCGATGTGGCCGACCCCGGTGAACGGGACGATCACCGGGAAGCCGACGCCGGGCAGGGGCTGCGCGTCGCCGATCCGGATCATCGCCGGGTCACCGGCGCGGGCGGAGTGCTCCAGGGGGAAACGCTGCTCGCCGATCACCGGCCAGGGCGCGCCCAGCCACTGCGGGGCCGCGTCGGCGGCGGCCCGTTCCAGCCGCGCCGCCAGCGCGGTCTGCTGCTGGGCCGACTCCGCGCTGTGCGTCGACTCGGCCTCGAGCCGGTCGAGACGCTCGCGCACCGCGTCGAGCAGCCCCTCGGCCTGCCGGTGCGTCTTCACGGCCCGCCCGAACAGCTTCTTCGCGCTGACCACCGAGTGATCCTCCGAAATGTGACCGTACCGCGCCCATACCTACCGATGTGTCACGAACCACGATAGGCGGTACGGGGATCACCAGCCACGCGCACGTGCCGCTAAGCCGACTCCCCAGGTGCCCCCGACAGCACGGCCAGCACGTCGTCCCCCCATTTCTGCAGCTTGACGGCCCCCACACCGGGCACCCGGGCGAGTTCGCCGGGCTCGGACGGGTTCGCCTCGGCGATGGCCATCAGGGTGGCGTCGGTGAAGATCACGTAGGCGGGCACCCGGGTCACCTCGGCGGCCGCCGCGCGCCAGTCGCGCAGGCTCTGCAGCGTCTGCTCGTCGTACCCGGTCGGGCAGGACGAGCAACGGCCGACCTTGCGCTCCACGGCCCCGGTCAGCGACCGGCCGCAGATCTTGCACAGGGCCGGCGGCGGACGGTGCGCGGCGGCGGCCCGGGTCTCCTGCGGCTCCCGCACCTTCTGGGCCCGCCGGGAGACGGCGTCCGAACCGGCCTCGGGGAACAGGCCGTCGAGGAACCGCGAGGGGTTGCGGTTCGCCCGGCCACCGGGGTTGCGCGACCGGGCCCAGGACAGGTGCAGGTGCTCGCGGGCCCGGGTGATGCCGACGTAGAACAGCCGGCGCTCCTCCTCCACCGCGTCCCAGTTCTCGGCGAACGAGATCGGCATCAGCCCCTCGGACACCCCGATCAGGAAGACCGCGTCCCACTCCAGGCCCTTCGCGGCGTGCAGTGAGGCCAGCGTGACCCCCTCGACGGCCGGGGCGTGCTGCGCCGAGGCCCGCTCGTCCAGTTCCGTGACCAGGTCGGAGAGGGTGGCGTCGGGACGCGCGGCCTGCATGTCGTCGGCGAGCGCGGCCAGGGCCTGCAGCGACTCCCAGCGTTCGCGCACCCCACCGGCCTGGACCCCGGTGGGGGCCTGGGGCGTCCATCCGCAGTGCGACAGGACGTCCCGCACCGACTCGCCCAGGGTGCCGTCGCCGAGCCCGCCGCGGGCCGAGCCACGGATCAGCATGACCGCCTCGCGCACCTCCTTGCGGGCCCAGAAGCGCTCGCCGCCGCGCAGCACGTAGGCGAGACCGGCGTCCGCCAGCGCCTGTTCCATCTGCTCGGACTGCGAGTTGGTGCGGAAGAGCACGGCGATCTCGCGCATCCGCACGCCGTCCTCGAGCAGTGCCGAGATCTGTTTGGCCACCGCCGCGGCCTCTGCGGCGTCGTCGTCGTAGCTGTTCAGGCGGGGTGCCGGGCCGGCCTCCCGTTGCGAGCGCAGTTCCAGGGGGGCGGGGCCGGAGGTCTTCACCCGGCGGGCGAGCAGCCGGTTGGCCAGCGCCACGATCTGCGGGGTGGATCGGTAGTCGCGCACCAGGCGCACCACCGTGGCGTCGGGATAGGTGTGCTGGAAGGTCATCAGGTGCTCGGGCGAGGCACCGGTGAAGGAGTAGATGGTCTGGCTCGGGTCGCCGACCACGCACAGCTCCTTGCGGTCGCCCAGCCACTGGCTGAGCAGGCGCTGCTGGAGGGCGGAGACGTCCTGGTACTCGTCCACCACGAAGTGCCGGTACTGGCCCCGCACCTCGTTCGCCACGTGCGGGTAGCTCTCGATCAGCCCGGCCATGAGCAGCAGGACGTCTTCGAAGTCGATCACGCCGCGGTCGGTCTTGGCCTCTTCGTAGACCTGGATCAGCCGGGAGACGGTCTCGACCGGGAAGCCGCCCGGCTCGCCCCGGCCGGCCGTGCGGGCGGCCTTGACGTAGCTCTCGGGGGTGAGCAGGGAGACCTTCGACCACTCGATCTCGGCGGCCAGGTCGCGTACGGCGGCGCGGTCGACGGTGATCCGCAGCCGGGACGCGGCGTCGGCGACCATGCGGGCCTTGTGCTCGAGCAGTTCCGGCGGGCGTCCGCCGATCACGCGGGGGAAGAAGTAGCCGAGCTGGCGCAGGGCCGCGGCGTGGAAGGTGCGGGCCTGCACCCCGCCGACGCCGAGCTGACGCAGGCGGGTCCGCATCTCCCCGGCCGCGCGGGCGGTGAAGGTGACGGCGAGAACCTGCTGGGGTTTGTAGACGCCGGAGTGCACGCCGTAGGCGATGCGGTGGGTGATGGCGCGGGTCTTGCCGGTACCGGCCCCGGCCAGCACGCAGACCGGGCCCCGCACGGCGAGGGCGACCTCACGCTGCTCAGGGTCCAGCCCGGCGAGCATGCCGTCGGCGCCGTGGGCTGGGGTGGTCATCGGGGCAGTCTCTCAGTCTGCGCACGGGGCGGGAACACAGCCCCGGGCCGCGATGTTGAACGCTCGACGAGTGAGGCACACGACTGAGGAAGGTTGCGATGGAGACCCCGGCACCCGGCACGATCACCATGTTCAGCACGACCTGGTGCGGCTACTGCAATCGGCTGAAGAAGCAACTCGACCGTGACGGCATCGGCTACACCGAGGTCAACATCGAAGAGGTGCCCGACGCCGCCGAGTACGTGATGTCGGTGAACGGTGGCAACCAGACCGTGCCGACCGTGGTCTTCCCGGACGGCAGCGCCGCGACCAACCCCTCGCTGGCCGAGGTCAAGTCGCGCCTGGTCCCGATCGCCTGAGTCTCCTGACTCTCAGGGAGCTCGCCGAGCACGTCGTCCGGCAGCTGATCGCGCTGTCGGGCGACGGCTCTGATCGAAGGCGGCTGCGCCTCGGCGTGGACGGGCCGGTCGAGGCGGACACAGCCCGGCTGGCCGACGCGATCGCGCGGGAGCTGGAGAACAGCGCCGTGCCGGTCGCCCGGGTGAGCGCGAAGGACTTCCTGCGCGGGCGCTCGGTGCGGCTGGAGTACGGGCGCGACGATCCGGACGCGGTCTACGACCTGTACTACGACTTCCCGGCGCTGCGCCGGGAGGTGCTCGACGCGTTGCTGCCGGACGGGCGCCACACCTGGCTGCCCCGGCTGCGCGACCCGCTCACCGACCGCTCGGTGCGGGTCTCCCCGCAGCCCGCCCCGCCGGGCACGGTGGCCGTCGTCGACGGCCGGTTCCTCACCCGTGACGACATCCGCGACGGGTTCGACCTGATCGTGCATCTCGACGTGTCGGCCCCTGCTTTGGGACGCCGGTTGCCTCCGGAGGAGGCCACCCGCGTCCCGGGTGCGTGGTCGCGGTACCTGGCGGACGACGATCCGGCCCGGCACGCCGGCCTGGTGGCCCGCTTCGACCACCCGGACCGCCCCGCGCTCAAACCTCGTCCTCAGTGGTGATCTTCTGACGGTCACCAACCCGAGGGATCATCGGGAATCTCCGCCCCGAACCAGTTCTCGATGAGCCGGCGGGCGATCGACACGGCCGGGGGCAGCACCAGCGTGCCGGCCTTGATGTCGGCCTGCAGCTCGTCGCGGCTCCACCAGCGTGCTTCGGCGATCTCCACCTCGTCGACCTTGATCTCGCTGCTGAGTGCCCGCCCGTGGAAACCGAGCATGAGGGACGACGGGAACGGCCAGGGCTGGCTGCCCCGGTACTGCACCTCCCCGACCACCACACCGGCCTCCTCGGCCACTTCCCGGCGGACCGCGTCCTCCAGCGACTCGCCCGGCTCGACGAACCCGGCGAGCGTCGAGTAACGGTTCTGGGGCCAGCTGGCCTGACGGCCCAGCAGCAGGCGGTCGTCCTGATCGGCGATCGACATGATCACCGCGGGGTCGGTGCGCGGGTAGTGCTCACGGTGGCACTCGGGGCACTGCCGGATCCACCCGCCCTGCGCGACACCGGTGGCGGCCCCGCAGTTCGAGCAGTGGGTGTGGAAGGTGTGCCAGGCCATCAGCGCGACCGCGGTGGTGAAGATGCCCGCGCCGGTGTCGTCGAGCAGCGAGCCGACCTCCCGCAGCGAGGCCCAGCGCACCCCCTCGGGCACCGCCGGGCGCTCGGACACGGACAGCGCCAGGTAGTCGCGGCCGTCGCCGTCGGTACCCAGGAAGAACTGCTGGCCGTCAGTTTTCAGGTTCAGCACGGATTCCACGGGCCACAGCAGCACGGTCGGCGCGTCGGTCACCGCGGTCTCGCCCTCGTGGAACAGCGCGACCCGGGTGCGCGGGTCGTTGAGCAAGCTGTCGATCAGGCCGGGATCCGCCCGGCGGTGGGCCGCCCGGTCGAGCGTGGAACGGGACAGGGCGAGACGCTCCAATGACATAGCCGCACCCTAATCGGGATCCGCGGTTACGGTGGTCGGGTGCCCTCCCGATCACCGCTCTCCCTGGCTGCGCTGGCCTCGGCCGCCGTCAACGGCCTGGAACCGATGCGCACCCAGACCCTCGACGCGACCGCCGACGACGTCGACACCGCCCTGATCGAGGACAACCTGAGCCGGCACTGGGTGGTGCGGGCCCCTCGCACCGACGTCGCCGGGATGCGCCTCGACGCGGAGTCGCAGCTCGTCGGCACCTTGCGCTCGTGGGTGCCGTTCGGCCTGCCCGAGGCCGAGGGCGTCGCCCCGCTGCGCGACGGCGGTCGCGCCCTGGTGCACCGCCGGCTGCCCGGCCGGGCCGTGCGTCCTCTCGAGCTGCTGCACCGCCCGACGCTGGCCGCCTCGTACGGCGAGGCCATCGCGGCCATCCACAACCTGCCCACCCACCTGGCGGAAGAGGCCGGGATGCCGGTCTACACGGCCGAGGAGTACCGGTTCCGCCGGCTGGCCGAGCTCGACCGGGTCGCGGCCACCGGCCTCACCCCGGTGCGGCTACTGACCCGCTGGGAACACGCCGTGGAAGAGGTCGGCGCGTGGCGTTTCGTGCCCTGTGTGGTGCACGGCGACCTGGCCGGTGACAACGTGCTGGCCGAGGGCGAGAAGGTCACCGGGGTGATGGAGTGGTCGGAGACCCGGGTCGCCGATCCCGCCGACGACCTGGCCTGGGTGTCGATCGGCGCGACCGAACCGGCCATGCGCCCGGTCTTCGCGGCCTACACCGCCGCCCGCCGCGAGCCGGTGGACGCCGACCTGGTGCGCCGCGCGCGGCTGTCCGGCGAGTTCGCGATCGCCCGCTGGCTGCTGCACGGCGTTCACAGCAACGACGCGGGCATCGTGGACGACGCCGTCCAGATGCTCGCCGACCTGGAAGCCGGAGTCGGTGACGAGCCCTGGTGAGAGCTGGTGAGAACGTGCGTCTGGCCTCACTGAACCTGTTCTCGGGGCGCACCGCCCAGGGGACCGCGGCCGGCGCGCAGGCCCTGGCCGCAGCCGCCGTGACGCTCGATGTCGACGTGCTCGGCTGCCAGGAGGTCGACCTCGGCCAGGACCGCTCCGGCCTCGACCAGACCGCGGTGCTGGCCGCGGCCCTGGACACCCGGTGGGCCCGCTTCGAACCGACCGTCCTGGGGACGCCCGGGGAGACCTGGGTGCCCTACTCCGGCGGGCCGGTGGACGGGCCGGCCTACGGAATCTGCCTGATCTCCCGCCTACCCGTGCTCACCTGGCACACGCTGACCCTGGAACCGGCCCGCGGCCGCTTCCCCCTCCCGGTGCCCGGCCGGCCCCCGCGCCTGATCTGGCTGAAGGACGAGCCCCGGGTGGCGCTCGCCGCGCGGCTCGCGAACGGTGTGACCGTGGTGTGCACCCACCTGTCGTTCGTGCCCGGGGTCAACGTGCGTCAGCTGCGCCGCCTGCGGACCTGGGTGGAGGAGCTCGCGGACGGCCCGGTGGTGGTGCTCGGCGACTTCAACCTGCCACCCCTGCCGGTCCGGGCCCTCACCGGCTGGGCGCCCCTGGTGAACACGCCGACCTTCCCCGGACGACGGCCGGGGGTGCAGCTCGACCACGTGCTCGGGGTGGGTCTGCCACCCGGAACCCGGGCGCGCGGAGAGGGGGTCGCCGACCTTCCGGTGGGCGATCACCGTGCCGTTCGGGTAGTTCTCGACCTGCCGGGCTGACCGTTACCCGGTGAGTTTCGGCCCTGGCGGGGCCTTTGCCCGGCTGTTCGACAATCCCCGGCACCGTTCTGACATCGTTCTGACAGTGGCCGCGATCCGGGCGTTCAGCCCCAGTGAGTAGGGTTGTCGATATGACATGGCTTGTGACCGGTGGCGCCGGGTACATCGGCGCGCATATTGCCCGCTGCCTCGAGGAGTCCGGGCGGTCCGTCGCCGTCCTGGACGACCTCTCGACCGGGGTGCGGGGTTTCGTCGGTTCCGGTACGCGGTTCCACGAAGGTTCGATCCTCGACCGGGACGCCGTGCGGGCGGCTCTGACCGAGCCCGACGGCACGCCGATCACCGGGGTGATCCACTGCGCGGGATTCAAGTACGCCGGTGAGTCGGTGAAGCGGCCGCTGCACACCTACACCCAGAACGTTCAGGGCACTCAGGTGCTGCTCGAGGTGATGGCCGAGGTCGGCGTGGAGAACATCGTGTTCTCCTCCAGCGCAGGCGTCTACGGCACGCCAGACGTCGAGCTGGTCACCGAGAGCACCGCCACGACGCCCGAAAGCCCTTACGGTGAGAGCAAGCTCATCGGTGAGTGGCTGCTGCGCAACGTCGGCCGGGTCTCCGGCCTGACCCACACCTCGCTGCGCTACTTCAACGTGGTCGGCTCGGGCCACTCCGACATCTACGACGTGAGCCCCCACAACCTGTTCCCGGTGGTGCTGAAAACCCTGACCGAGGGCGGCATCCCGCAGGTCCGGGGCAACGACTACGCGACGCCCGACGGTTCCTGCGTGCGCGACTACGTGCACGTGCAGGACATCGCCCTGGCCCACGTCGCGGCGGCCGCCCGGATGGAGGCCGGCCAGGACATCGAGCGGGTCTACAACCTGGGCAGCGGCAGTGGCGCCTCGGTGCTCGAGATCATGACCGCGGTCGCCAAGGTCACCGGCATCGCCTTCGAGCCGAAGATCGTCGACCGGCGCCCGGGCGACCCGGCGCGGATCGTGGCCGACGGCCAGCTGGCCCAGCGCGACCTGGAGTGGGACACCCGGCACAGCCTGGACGACATGGTTGCCTCCGCCTGGGCGGCGTGGCAGTCAGTTTCCCGCTAAGGACGACGTGGGCACCTGAGGTGCAGGACAGCGCAGAAAGGTGCAGGGAGGGTGCAGCCCTGCACCTTTCCTACGACTCAGGTGTCGTTGCGTAGCAGGGGTTTGACGGAAAGTCGGCCTTGCCATCAGTTACCTGGGACTGGTTCCCGCAGTGCGGCATTTTGTCGGAGTCTCAGGGCAGACTGTGCGTATGGAGACCGGCCCACCCAAGGCGCACCGTAACGATCCCGGCGTGATGCAGCGCTTGCTCACCACCCCCGCACGATGGGCGGTGGTCGGGCTGTCCGACAATCGCGCCCGCCCCGCCTACGGTGTCGCACGCTACGTGCAGAACCTCGGCATGCGCATCGTGCCGGTGCATCCGAAGGCCGGGAAGGTGCACGGCGCGACGGGCTACCGCACGCTCGCCGAGGCTGCCGCGGCGGTGGGCCCGATCGACGTGGTCGACTGCTTCGTCCGCAGTGAACTGGTGGGCGAGGTGGTGGACGAGGCGATCGCCGTGGGCGCGAAGGCCGTCTGGCTGCAGCTCGGCGTGATCGACCAGGCCGCGGCCGCCCGCGCGAGCGCCGCGGGCCTCCAGGTCGTCATGGACACCTGCCCGGCCATCGAGGCTCCGAGACTGGGAGTGGCATGAGCGACGACAACTACTGGTCACCCGACGAGGCGGCCGGCCGGCCGCGGCGGCGCCCGGGAGATCAGCAGATCCCTCAGGTCCCGCAGGGTGCCCGGCGGGACGAGTACCCCTATGACCAGGACAACGACGAGGTCGGCGACATGTACCGCCAGCACGGCGGCGCCGACCCGCACGCGCAGTATGGGCAGTACGTGGACGAGCACGACGAGGCTTACGGACGCGGCGGTGTCCCCGGCGGTCCGGGCGGCGATGCGTACGGGGCCAGGTCGCGGAGCACGGGCGATCGCGGCGCCGGCGGTCCGGGCGGTGGCGGTCCCGGTCCGAGCGGTCCGGGCGGTCGGGGTCCTGGTGGCCCGGGCGGTCGGGGTCCCGGTGGCCCGGGCGGCCGTGGGCCGGGTGGCCCCGGCAGCCGTCCGTCGGCGGTGGGGACCGGCCGCAGCCTGCCCCGGCCGAGCGTGAAGCTGGTGGTACTGGTCATCGTCGGCCTGCTCATCGCCTACCCGATCATCCTCGGGTTCACGGCATGGTCCAGCCTGAACCGGGTCGACGCGATCGAGCCGGCCCACCAGGACTCGAAGCTGGAAGACACCCCGGGCCGCACCTACCTGGTGGTCGGCAGTGACGCCCGCGACGATCTGAGCGCCGAGGAGAAGAAGGAACTCGGCACCGGCTCGGTCGCGGGGCAGCGCACCGACACGATCATGTTGCTGCACGTGCCCTCCGGTGACGGCCCGACCGTGCTGATCAGCGTGCCGCGTGACTCGTACGTGCCGATCCCGGGCCACGGCAGCAACAAGATCAACGCCGCGTACTCCTTCGGCGGGCCGACCCTGCTGATCCAGACCCTGGAGAACGTCGGCGGCGTGAAGATCGACGAGTACGTCGAGACCGGCCTGGGCGGGTTCGCCAACATCGTCAACGCGATCGGCGGGGTGGAGCTGTGCCCGAAGCGGAACATGAAAGACGCCAAGGCACACATCAACCTGAAGAAGGGCTGCCAGCAGATGGACGGCAAGACCGCCCTCGGCTATGCCCGCGCCCGGTACAGCGACCCCAAGGGTGACCTCGGCCGGGTCGAGCGGCAGCGCGAGACCCTGGCCGCCATCGCCAAGAAGACCCTCTCCCCCGGCACGCTGATCCAGCCCTGGCGGGCCATCCCGGCGGCCAAGGCCGGCGGCGGGGCCCTGACGATCGACGAGAACACCGGCCCGGTCGCCCTGACCAAGTTCGTCCTGGCGATGAAGGCGGTCTCGGGCAGCGAAGGCATCTCGATGACCGTGCCCATCGGCAACGCCGACTATCGGGTCAACGGCATGTCCGCGGTGAAGTGGGACACGCAGAAGGCCCTGCAGATGTTCGCCGCCCTGAAGAGCGACGACACCTCGGCCCTCCAGACCCTGGCCGACGAGCAGAAAGACAAATAGGCCAGCACGAACGAGGCCCGGACGGTGAGTGTTCACCGGCCCGGGCCTCCTTCGCGTCACCGCCGGGGACACCCTGCATGATCAAGAAAAACCTTTGGCCGTGATCATGCAAAGTTTCCCGGGGAAAGTTTGCCTGATCACGGCCAAGATCTTGGGGGTGTCCCTGTTCAGCGGGCGGTGAAGCCGGTGGCCGGGCGGGTCGGCTCGGCCGGGCCCACGCCGGACTCGGCGGCGGCGCTGTTCGCCCGGGCGCGGAGTTTCTCGCCCTTGGCGTGTGCGGCGTCTCGCAGTGACACCGAGAAGCCGACCAGGGCCGTGCGCAGGCCGGCGGCGAATTCGCCCTCACCGGCGGCCAGGATGCGGACGGCGAGCAGGCCGGCGTTGCGGGCCCCGGCGATGGAGACCGTGGCGACCGGGATCCCGGCGGGCATCTGGACGATGGACATCAGGGAGTCCATGCCGTCCAGGTACTTCAGCGGCACCGGCACCCCGATCACCGGCAGCGGGGTGACGCTGGCCAGCATGCCGGGCAGGTGGGCGGCACCTCCGGCCCCGGCGATGATCACCCGCAGGCCTCGCTCGTGTGCGGCGGCGCCGTAGCTGATCATCTCCTGGGGCATGCGGTGCGCGGAGACCACGTCGGCCTCGTAGGGCACCCCGAACTCCTCCAGGGCGAGGGCGGAGGCCTCCATCACGGGCCAGTCCGAGTCCGAGCCCATGACCAGGCCGACCAGTGGCTGAGCAGTCATTGCCGAAACCTCGTTCACTCGTCGGATCACTCGTCGATGTCGCCGCGGATGAACGCCGCGGCGTGCCGGGCCCGGGCCAGGCAGTCGTCCAGGTCGTCACCGCAGACGGTGACGTGGCCGACCTTGCGCCCGAGCCGGACCTCCTTGGCGTACATGTGCACCTTCACGCCCGGGTCGCGAGCCATCACGTGCAGGTAGCTGCGGTAGAGGTCCTCGTACTCGCCGCCCAGCACGTTGACCATCACGGTCCACGGCGAGCGGGCCTTCACGTCACCCAGCGGCAGGTCGAGCACCGCCCGCAGGTGCTGCTCGAACTGGCTGGTCACGGCGCCGTCGATGGTCCAGTGCCCGGAGTTGTGGGGGCGCATGGCCAGTTCGTTGACGAGGATGCGGCCGTCATCGGTCTGGAACATCTCGACCGCGAGCACCCCGACCACGCCGAGCTCACCGGCGATCCGCAGGCCGACGCTCGTGGCCTGCGCCGCCTGGTCCTGCGTCAGGCCGGGGGCCGGGGCGATCACCTCGTGGCAGATGCCGTCCTTCTGCGTGCTCTCGACCACGGGCCAGGCGGCGGCCTGGCCGGAGGGGCTGCGGGCGATCAGGGCGGCGAGCTCGCGGGTGAAGGCGACCTTCTCCTCGGCGAGCAGACCGTCCGGGGCGGCGGCGTCGAGCCATCCGCGGGCCGTCTCCGCCTTCGGCCCGGCAAGCTCGTCGAAGAGCAGCACACCCTTGCCGTCGTACCCCCCGCGCGGCGTCTTCAGCACCAGGCCGCCCTCGAGCGAGGCGGCGAACGCGGCCAGCTCGTCCCACGTGCGCACCTGGGCCCAGCGCGGGCAGGGCAGCCCGAGTTCGGTGAGCTTGCGCCGCATGGCGATCTTGTCCTGGGCGAAACCGAGCGCGGCCGGGCCGGGACGCACCGGCACCCCGTCGGCGACGAGCTTCTCCAGGATCGGGCCGGGCACGTGCTCGTGCTCGAAGGTGATCACGTCGACGCCGGAGGCGAACGCGGACACCACCGAAATGTCACGGTGGTCGCCGACCGGCGCCTCGTGGATGGCGAGCGCGGCGCTGGCGGTCTCCGACTCGGCCAGTACCCGCAGGCGCACGCCCATCGCGACGGCCGGAGGCTGCATCATCCGGGCCAGCTGCCCACCGCCGATCACGCCGACGGTCGGGAAGCCGCCGGGGATCGGGTCGGCCGCGGTCAGCGGGGTGAGCCGGACCTTCCCGAACGGGCCGGTCGCACCGGTCGCGTCGGGGCCGGTGGATTCGGGGGTACGGGGTGTGGAGCTCACGGCGGTCACAATAACGATGCGTCAGGCGTACGTGTACGAGGCCCGTCTCCGCTTAGCGATCCTCAGGTAGTCATGGCACTGTTGGGCCAATGGCTGCCGATTCACCTTTCACCCGACTGCGCAGGTCGGTCGATCTGCTGTACCGCGAGGTGGCGAAGTTCGGTGCCGTCGGCGGCGTCGCGTTCATCGTCGACACCGGTGTGTTCAACTTGCTGCTGCACAGCGCCGCCGGTGAGGCGCTCGGGCTGAGCCACAAGCCGCTGACCGCGAAGACCATCTCCGTGCTGGTCGCGACGCTGGTGGCCTGGCTGGGCAACCGCTACTGGACCTTCCGCCACCGCCGCCGGGCCTCGCGCCGCCGCGAGTTCGTGCTGTTCCTGGTGATGAACGGGGCCGGCCTGGCCATCGCCCTGGCCTGCCTGGGCTTCTCCCGCTACGTCCTGGGCCTGGAATCACCGCTGGCCGACAACATCTCCGGCAATGTGATCGGTCTGGTGCTGGGCACCCTGTTCCGGTTCTGGGCCTACCGCACGTTCGTCTTCACCGACGACCAGGCCGGCGCCGAGGAGCACCTCACACCCCCCGGCACCCCCGAGGCGATCGCCGAGGATCTCGAGGCCAAAGCCCACCACGAGATCAACGTGCGCCCACAGACCACAGGTGACCCGGGCGTCCTCAATTAGTCGACCGTGATCAATTGGTCGCTGATCCCCATCGGGGCCACCAGCAGCGGCTGGACCTGACCGAACCCCCGCACCAGGCGGGGGCGCTGGGCCACCAACTCGATGCCGGGATGGTTCTGCAGCGCTTTGGCCGTGCTCGGGTCGGTGACCACGGTGCCGGGCTCGGCGAGCGACGTGAGCCGGCTGGCCAGGTTGACCGTGTTGCCGTAGACGTCACCCAGACTGCGCAGCACCGGGCCGTGCACCATGCCCACCCGCACGTCGGGCACCACGTCGTCCTCGGCCATCCGCGCCGAGATGGACAGGGCGATCAGGGCGCCGGTCATCTCGTCCGGTGCGATGAAGAGAACCTCGTCCCCCACCGTCTTGATCACCCGGCCGCCCCCGGCCGTGACCACGTCGGAGGCCAGCCCCTCGAACCGCTGCACCAGCCGGGACAGTTCCCGGCGGGGCAGACGGCGCGAGAGGCGGGTGTAGGAGACCAGGTCGGCGAAGCACACCGTGACGGTGTCGGCGGGACGGCCCGAGGTGGCGTCGAAGCGGCTGATCGCGGCGACCAGCTGACGGCGGAACGAGTAGAGCAGCAGCTCCTCGAGCTCGGGGGTGAGCTGCTCGATGAGCTTGATCGGATCTTCGGGAACACCGCTGGGACTGCGGCTGGCGAGGAACTCCAGCAGCGCCTCGATCTGCCAGGACACCAGCCGGTCGGTGGTCTGGCCCAGGGCCCGGGCGCAGGCGATCGCGGTCTCTTCGTCGATCAGGTCGTGCCGGACGAGCCCGACGGCGCGTTCGAGGGCCTTGCGGTCGGTGTCGTTGAACGCGACCTCCTCGTCGTCGACCCCGGGAAATCCCAGGGCGCGCCACAGCTTGCGGGCCGACAGCAAAGAGACGCCGACCCGCTTGGCCACCTCCCGCCGGCGCAGCGTCCAGGGGCCGCCGAGCAGGTGGGAGGTGAACTCGTCCCGGTTGGTCATCAGCGGCGTCCGTGGTCTTCCGGTGTGTCGGCAGCAGCCGGACCGCGGTACTCCTCGTCGAAGGCGTCGTCGAGGGAACGGGCGACCGACGGGTCGAGCGGACGACCCCCCTCGTAGCCCCGCGCGGCGTCGGAGAGCTCGTGCAACGTGCGCTGCACCAGCTCGACCTTCGGGATGTCGGTCAGCACCAGCGGACCGCCGTCACTGGCGTTCTCCACCTTGAGCGTGCCGCAGCCGAGCATCCGCTCGATCAGGCCGTGCTCGAACGACACCTCGTTCAGCCGGGTCAGCGGCATGTCGTGACCGGAGCGGTTGAGCACGCCGCGGCGCAGGATCAGGCGCTCGGTGGTGACCACGTAGATCTCGTTCCACCAGATCAGGATCGGCCAGAGCACCCAGCGCAGTGCGACGAGCAGCCCTGCGCCGGCCGCGACGATCGTCACGATCGGCTGGCCCAGCAGGAAACTCGCGCCGATCAGGGCGAGGATGAGGATCAGCAGCAGGATCGGCCAGGCAATGACCTTGATGTGGCGGCGGAGCACCAGGACGAGTTGTTCATCGTCGGCCAGCAGACGCGTCGGGAAACCCATGGGCAGATCATGCCGTTTCTGGGTTGCGGATGTGCACCACGTCGCCTGCCGAGAGAGCCGAAATGGCACCATCCGGTGTCAGCAAGAGCAGGCGCCCGTTGTCGTCCACACCGTCGGCGATACCGGTGCGGGTGACCCCACCGGGCAGCTCGGCCCGCACGGTGCGACCGATCGTGGAACAACGCTCACGGTAGGCAGCCGCGATACCACCCGGCCCGGTGTTCTCGAACTCGGCCAGCCGGCGGGCCAGCGACCGCAGTACCGCCCGCAGGACCGTGTCCCGGTCGGTGGTGGCCGAGCCGGACAGGCGCAACGACGTGGCGGTGGGCACCGGGAGCTCGTCCTGCGACTGGCTGACGTTGAGCCCGATGCCGATCACCACGGCGCCGGGTGCGGCTTCGACCAGGATGCCCGCGACCTTCAGGTGGTCACCGGCGTACCCGTTGCCGTCGATCGTGGGCAGCAGGACGTCGTTGGGCCACTTCAGGGTTGCGGGCAGCCCACAGACCCGGATCAGTGCGTCGGTGACCGCGACCCCGGTGAGCAGGCTGATCCAGCCCCAGTTCTCGATCGGGGCGGTGGGACGCACCAGCACCGAGACCGCGAGCCCCGAACGGGCCGGGCTCACCCACTCACGCCCGAGGCGTCCCCGGCCCGAACTCTGGCGGTCGGCCACCAGCACCGCGCCGCCGGACTCCCCCGCCCGGGCGCGTTCCATCAGGTCAGCATTGGTGGAACCGGTCTCGGAGACCACGTCGACCGTGCTCCAGGCGTCCGGTCCGGAGGTCAGGGCCGCACGCAGCGACGCCTGCCGCAGGGGTGGGCGATCCAGATCGGTCCAGTCGGCTGACATGCCAGTCAGGATAGGCCGGGACAGGCCGGGTGTGACCTGCGTCCCGATCCGGTCCGGTACGTGGCCGGGATGCCCGGCTAGGCTCGCTGGGGTTCCGAGCAGTCCGACGAGGGAGCGCGCGATGTCCGACCCGGTATCGGTGGACGAGGTGGACGGGACGGTCGAGACCGGCGAGAGAGTCGGGACCGTCGAGACAGGGCACCCCGACATCCACACGACCGCCGGAAAACTGGCCGACTTCCACCGCCGCATCGACGAGGCCGTGCACGCCGGTTCCGAACGGGCCGTCGAGAAGCAGCACGCCAAGGGCAAGCAGACCGCCCGCGAGCGCCTGCTCGCGCTGCTGGACGAGGGCTCCTTCGTGGAGCTCGACGAACTGGCCCGACACCGGTCGACGGCGTTCGGGGTGGATCGCAAACGACCCTACGGCGACGGGGTGATCACCGGGTACGGCACGATTGAGGGTCGTCAGGTGTGCGTGTTCAGCCAGGACGTCACGGTCTACGGCGGCTCGCTGGGGGAGGTCTACGGCGAGAAGATCGTCAAGATCCAGCAGATGGCCGTGCGCACCGGGGTGCCGCTGATCGGCATCAACGAGGGTGGCGGCGCGCGGATCCAGGAGGGCGTGGTCTCTCTCGGCCTGTACGGCCAGATCTTCGCCCAGCACGTGAAGGCCTCCGGGGTGATCCCGCAGATCTCGCTGATCATGGGCGCGGCGGCGGGCGGGCACGTGTACGGCCCGGCACTGACCGACTTCGTGGTGATGGTCGACCAGACCTCGCACATGTTCATCACCGGCCCCGACGTGATCCGCACCGTCACCGGTGAGGAGGTCACGTTCGAGGAGCTCGGCGGGGCCCGCACCCACAACACGCTCTCCGGCAACGCGCACTACCTGGGTACCGACGAGGCGGACGCGCTGGAGTACGTGCGCTCGCTGGTCTCGTACCTGCCGGACAACAACCTCTCCGACTCTCCCGTGGCCGCCTTCGAGGCCGATCTGGAGCCCGACCCCTGGCTGGACACGTTCGTCCCGGACTCGGCGAACCAGCCCTACGACATGCACGCGGTGATCGAGCACCTGCTGGACGAGGGCGAGTTCCTCGAGGTGCACGCGCTGTTCGCGCCGAACATCATCGTCGGGTTCGGGCGCGTCGAGGGCGCACCGGTCGGGGTGGTGGCCAACCAGCCGATGCAGTTCGCGGGTTGTCTGGACATCAACGCCTCGGAGAAGGCCGCGCGGTTCGTGCGCACCTGCGACGCGTTCAACATCCCGGTGCTCACGCTCGTCGACGTGCCGGGTTTCCTGCCGGGCACCGATCAGGAGTGGAACGGCATCATCCGGCGCGGGGCCAAGCTGATCTACGCCTACGCCGAGGCCACCGTGCCACTGGTCACGGTGATCACCCGCAAGGCCTACGGCGGTGCCTACGACGTGATGGGTTCCAAGCACCTGGGCGCCGACCTCAACCTGGCCTGGCCGACCGCGCAGATTGCCGTGATGGGGGCGCAGGGGGCGGTGAACATCCTCTACCGCAACGAGATCAAGCAGGTGATGAGCTCCGGCGGCGACGTCGAGGCGGCCCGTCAGGCGTTCGTCACCGAGTACGAGGACACCCTGGCCAACCCCTACGTCGCGGCCGAGCGGGGCTACATCGACGCGGTGATCCAGCCGGCCCGCACCCGCGAGCACATCGTGCGGGCGCTGCGGGCCCTGCGCACCAAACGCGAGCAGTCGCTGCCGAAGAAGCACGGCAACATCCCGCTGTGAGGACCTTTCATGCCTGAGGACGAAGCAACTGACCGGCCGCTGTTGCGTCTGGTTCGCGGGGACGCGACCGAGGAGGAAGTTGCCGCGCTGCTCGCAGTGATCGGGGCGGTGGGAAGCTCCGGCGACGCCCCGGAACCGCGCGCCCGGCCGGCTTCGAGCTGGACCGATCGAGCCTCGCTGACGCGACACCCGTTGTCACCCGGGCCCGGTGCCTGGCGGGCGTCGGGCCGGACTCGCTGACCGGCGCAGCACTTCCACTCTCCAGCCGTCCAAGCCCCTGGAACCCCGGCGCTCCAGACCACCGAATCTCCGAACCGCCGGATCACCCGGCTTCTGCGCCCCGGCTCCCCAGCACCCCCGGTTCCCCAGCACCCCCGGTTCCCCAGCACCCCCGGTTCCCCAGCACCCCCGGTTCCCCAGCACCCCCGGTTCCCCAGCACCCCCAGCACCCCGGCCCTTCAGCGCACCGACACACCGGGCACACCAGACACCCTCGGCACCCCGCGCAATGTGTACACCTGGTACATCCGGTACCCGATGTACCAGGTGTACACATTGCGTTCCTCACCTCAGCCAAACCCTCCGGTGATTCCATCGGGGAGAGGTCGGCACGGTCCGGATTTCGTCCACCCCCAGTTGCCCAGTTGCCCGTCCGCCCGTTACCCCCAGCAGCCCGGCAACCCAGCGGCCCGGCCACCGGCAGGCGGCAGAAGGCAGCCAGCGGGCGGCAGGCGGCAGAAGGCAGGCGGACCGCGCCGAGCAGGACCGGCCCGGGGTACGTCACGGGGCGCCGGGCGCCGGGCCGGCCGGGTGACTGCTTCACTTGTCCGCCGTGAGCACTCATATCCCTCTGACCCTCGCCTCCGCCTCCCCCGCGCGACTGGCCACCCTGCGCGCCGCCGGGATCGATCCCGCCGTGCGGGTCTCGGACGTCGATGAACCGGCCGTGCTGGCCCGCACCGGCATCACCGAGCCGGAAGACGTCGCGCTTCTCCTGGCCAAGGAGAAGGCCGAGGACGTCGCCCGCACGGTGGAGAAGGAATTCTTCGACCACGACGAGGCCGGCGAGGACGACGAGGCTCCCGAGCCCGGCCTGGTGCTCGGGTGCGACTCGGTGCTGGACCTGGACGGTGTCGCCCTGGGCAAGCCCGCCGACGCGCAGGACGCGGTGCGGCGCTGGAAGGAGATGCGCGGGCGCAGCGGACGGCTGTGCACCGGGCACTGGCTGATCGATCTGCGCGACCCGGAGGACGGCGGCACCGGCGGCACGCTCGGCGCGGTCTCGATCACCACCGTGCACTTCGCCAAGGTCACCGACGAGGAGATCGAGGCCTACGTGGCCACCGGCGAGCCGCTGGCCGTGGCGGGTGCCTTCACCGTGGACGGGATCGGCGGGGCCTTCATCAGCGGGATCGAGGGCGATCATCACGGCGTGGTCGGGCTGTCGCTGCCGCTGCTGCGCGACCTGACGACGGAACTTGGCGTGGCCTGGCCGTCGCTCTGGACAGGCAAGTAACAGAAAGTGTCCACGTTTCGCAGGTGACACCGGCTGGTGGCATATATCTGTTTCGGTTGCCGGGCCTGCGATCACCCTTAAGACTGGTTCACATGGGCTTGACCAGGCCAGGCCGGCACCGCCCGACGCCCCCGACCGAAACGAGCGAATTGCCCCGCATTGACCTTGAACCCACAGGTCAGAGCGCGGACCAGAACATCCGGGCAGCTCTCGCGGGCCGACCGGACATGGCCGGTGCCGCGATCGTCCCCCGACCCTCACCCCCGGTCCTCGCACCCCCGTGCCCGACTGACACCGATGTCACCGAGAGCAACCAGGTGCACGAAGAGGAGGAGTTTTCCGCCGATCCCGTGACCGACGGGGCCAGCCGGACCGGCGACACCGGTGCGAGCGGCGAGCCGGGTGCACCGGACGGGCGCCGGTTGTCCGTGCTGTTCACCCTCCAGGTGACCGCCCTGCTCGCCGTGGTCGTCGCCGCCTGCGCCGTCCTCGTGACGGTGTCGCAGGGGGTGTCGCACACCTCGCGCATCGGGGCGGGCATCGCGCTGGCCTGTCTGGTCGCGGCCGGGTTCCGGGCCCGCGCCCTGTGGGCGGGTGCCCCACGGTCTCAGCCCGGCCGGCCCGATCACCCCGATCAGCCGGATCAGCCCGGCCAGGACGACACCGACACCCTCACCGGCCTGGCCAGCCGGCGAGCCCTGGCCCAGGCGCTGGCCGCGCCCGGGTCGGACACCAGGTCGATGTTGCTGGTCGACCTGGACAACTTCCGCGACGTCAACGAGGCCCTCGGGCACGAGACCGGCGACCGGCTGCTGACGGCGGTGGGGGCCCGGCTGCGCTCCTGCCTGCGGCCCGGGCAGATGCTGGCCCGGCTGGGTAGCGACGAGTTCGCCGTTCTGCTTCCGGGGGCCGGGCCGGACGAGGCCCAGCGCATCGCGAACCGTCTGCAGGCCTGCTTGCACGAACCGTTCGACGTGTGCGGGTCGCGGCTGCACATGGCGGCGAGCATCGGTATCGCGACCAGCACGTCCCCGCTCCCGCCCGAGCGGTCCGACCTGTTGCGCCGGGCCGACGTGGCGCTGCACCACGCCCGCCGTGACCGCACCGGGCAAGCCCGGTACGACCCGAGCGACGACGACGGCGGCGAGCGGCTGCGCCGCACCGGTGAGCTGCGTCTGGCCCTGACCCGCGGCGACATCGAGGTGCACCTGCAGCCCCAGGTCGATCTGGGGAGCGGGCGCATCGTGGGCGCCGAGGCCCTGGCCCGCTGGCGTCACCCGCGCGACGGGGTGCTGCTGCCCGCGGTCTTCCTTCCCCTGACCGAGCGCACCGGGCTGGGCCGGCCGATGGCCGCGCTCGTTCTCGACCAGGCCCTGGCCGCCTGCGCCTCGTGGTGGCGGGAGGGCCACCAGGTGCCGGTGAGCGTGAACCTGAGCGCCGACGACCTGCGGGACGAGGAACTGTCCGGCCGGATCGGGGCGGCCCTGCGACAGCATTCACTGCCCCCGGCCGCGCTGCGGGTGGAGATCACCGAGCAGTCGCTGCTCACCGACCCGGAGGCGGCGTCCGTGCTGCTGCGCCGCTGGCGCCAGGACGGCATCTCGGTCTCGATCGACGACTTCGGCACCGGCTACTCGTCGCTGTCGTACCTCCGGCAGCTGCCGATGGACGAGGTGAAGCTCGACCAGGCGTTCGTGGCGGACCTGGCCCGGGAATCGACCGCCACGATCGTGCAGCACACCATCGCGATGGCCCACGGGCTGAAGGCCCGGGTGGTGGCCGAGGGCATCGAGGACGGCCCGACCGCCCGCCGGCTGACCGACCTCGGTTGCGACACCGGGCAGGGCCTGTTCTACGGGGGTGCGGTGACCGCCCCGGAGTTCCTCGAGCGGTTACGCACCGTACCCACGTGGTCCACAGATCGCGCATCCTGACCCTGACCCACGGCTCCTTGGGATAAGTTGTCGAATCATGGACGGCCGCCCCCCGGAACGTGGATCACGCCGCGGGCCGGAGAGCGGCGCCGCACCGAAGACCCCGAAGACGCGTCGCGAGTTGCGTGCGGAGCGTGAGGCCGCCGAGCGCGCCCAGACCGCGAGCAGTGGACTGCCGCTACGTCCCCAGCCGGTGGACCGCTCTCCCGGCACCAACCCCACCGCACGCCAGAAGGCCCCGGCCCCCTGGGACGTCCCCGAGCCGGAGGAAGCGCCGAGTCGCCGGCCGGAGCGCCCCGAGCGCGGGCCCCTGGCCGAACGGTTCCCGGCCCGTCCCACCCCGCTGGGCGGCGTGGGCGGTATGGATCTGGGCCCGGCCGGCGATGCCTTGACACGTCCTCCCGCCCGCCGCGACCCGGACGACTTCGACGCGCACGACAGCGCACGCTTCGACGCTCACGACGACGACCACGAGCCGCACCGCGCCGCCGACCCCCGCCGGCGTCGCCGGGTGGGCCTCTGGCTGACCGCGGTCGCCCTGCTCCTGGCGCTGTGGACGGCCACGGTGTTCGTCGACTCGCTCTCGCCGTTCGTCTCCGCCCCGTCGGCCCTGGCGCCGCTGGTGACGATCTGCGCGCTGCCGGTGATCGCGATCGGGGTGGGTGGCAAGCACTTCATCTCGACCGGCATCGCGGCGCTGGCCGCGCTGCTGCCCTGGGCGATGGTGGCGGGCTACGCCTCGTCCCGGGACCTGCCGGCCGGAACGACGGACACCGTGCGGGTGATGACGGTGGACGGCAACCACGGTCGGGCGAGCGCCTCGGACGTGGTGGGCGCGGCGACCGACTACTCGGCGGACGTGGTGATCGTCACCGGCCTGAGCACCACCCTGGCCCACGAGCTGACGGTGTCGGGCCTGAGCCGGAACACGCCGCCGGTGTGGATGCACGTGTCCGGCGATCAGACCGACGGCATCGGGATCTGGAGCCGGCTGACCATCTCCGGCCTCGCCGAGGCGCAGGAGTACGACTCACCCGTCGCCACCGGGGTGCTCGAGGTCAACAAGGCCCGGGTCGGCCTGACCGTGGCCCAGCTGTCAGGGAGCCCGCTGCGGCCGGGCCCGGGCTGGCGGGCCGACCTGACCCGGCTCTCGCAGCAGCGGGTAGAGGGCGCCACGAGCGGATCGTTCCTGGTGGGCAGCCTCAACGTGGCCCCCTGGCAGCCGGGGTTCCGGATGCTCGAGAAGGCCGGCTGGGAAGACGCGGCCGACATCACCGGCAAGGGTCTGCGGCCCACGTGGCCCTCGTGGTCACCGCTGCCGATCACCCCGGCCGACCATGTGCTGGTCGACGAGAAGCTCGGCGTGGGCTCGACCGCGACGGCCACCATCGGGGGCAGTTCGCACCGGGCGATCGTGGCGGCGCTGGAGGTGCCGGCGGGCTGATCGGCCCACCGGCACTCCGCGATGTCCCGGGACGGCTGATCAGCTGCGGCCGGCTTCTTTCAGCTGGGCCTCGTACTGGGTGCGGACCTCGTCCATGTCCAGGTCGCGCACCTGACGCAGGATGTCGGTCAGGGCAGCCTCGGGAAGGGCGCCGGGCTGACCGAACACCGGGATGCCGTCGCGGTAGACCACCAGCGTCGGGATCGAGGTCACGCCGTACTGAGCGGCGAGTTCCTGCTGGTCCTCGGTGTCCACCTTGGCGAACTTGGCGTCCTCGTTCGTTTCCGACGCCTTCTCGAAGACGGGGGCGAACTGGCGGCACGGACCGCACCAGGAGGCCCAGAAGTCGATCAGGACAATGCCGTCCTTGACCGTTTCGTCGTGGTTCTGCTGGGTCATCGTCATAGTAGCCACGGTTGGTCAACCGACTTCCCCGCGGCACTGTTCCCGGGAGGGCCGTCCAGAGGACGACTGTCACCTTCAACGTGTCCGGAGCCACTTCCCGAGGGGTCCGGGAGAGCGGTACCGGCGATACTCTCCGATGCCGAGAGGGAGTCGACGAGGGAGCCGAGATGACGACGCCGTCCCCGGAACCGGGCACCCCCCGGTCCATCAGCAAGGTCCTGATCGCCAACCGGGGTGAGATCGCGGTGCGGATCGCGCGCGCCTGCCGGGACGCCGGTATCGCCTCGGTGGCCGTGTACGCCGAGCCCGACCGGGACGCCCTGCACGTCACCGTGGCCGACGAAGCCTACTCACTGGACGGCACCACCGCCGCGCAGTCGTACCTCGTCGTGGACAAACTGCTCGACGTCGCCGCCCGCTCCGGGGCCGATGCGGTGCATCCGGGTTACGGGTTCCTGGCCGAGAACGCCGACTTCGCCGCCGCCGTCATCGCCGCCGGGCTGACTTGGATCGGCCCGCCCCCCTCGGCGATCGACGTGCTGGGTGACAAGGTCAAGGCCCGCCACATCGCTCAGCGGGCGGGAGCACCTCTGGTGCCGGGCACGAGGGATCCGGTGCAGACGGCGGACGAGGTGGTCACCTTCGCCCGTGAGCACGGGCTCCCGGTGGCGATCAAAGCCGCTTTCGGTGGTGGTGGGCGGGGCTTGAAGGTGGCCCGGACGCTGGAGGAGATCCCGGAGCTGTTCGAGTCCGCGACCCGTGAGGCGGTGGCCGCGTTCGGGCGGGGTGAGTGTTTCGTGGAGCGGTTCCTGGATCGTCCGCGGCACGTGGAGACGCAGTGCCTGGCCGATGCCCACGGGCACGTGGTGGTCGTCTCCACCCGGGACTGCTCGTTGCAGCGCCGTAACCAGAAACTGGTCGAGGAGGCACCCGCCCCGTTCCTGACCCACGACCAGACCGCCGAGCTGTACCGGGCGTCGAAGGCCATCCTGACCGAGGCCGGATACGTCGGCGCCGGCACCTGTGAATTCCTGATCGGCCCGGACGGCACGATCTCGTTCCTGGAGGTCAACACCCGCCTGCAGGTCGAGCACCCGGTCTCCGAAGAGGTCACCGGGATCGACCTGGTGCGTGAGCAGCTGCGGGTCGCGGCCGGGGAGCCGCTGGGCTACGACGACCCGCCGGTGCGCGGGCATGCGATCGAGTTCCGGATCAACGGTGAGGACGCGGGGCGCAACTTCCTGCCCCAGCCGGGCACCGTGGTGGTGTTCGAGCCTCCGTCCGGGCCGGGTGTGCGCCTGGACTCGGGTGTGGTGGCGGGTTCGGTGATCGGTGGCGGGTTCGACTCGATGCTGGCCAAGCTGATCGTCACCGGTGCCACCCGCCGTCAGGCGCTGGAACGGGCCCGTCGGGCGCTGGGCGAGTTCGTGGTCGAGGGCCTGCCGACGGTGCTGCCGTTCCATCGGGCGGTCGTGGCGGACCCGGCCTTCACCAGCGAGCCGTTCACGGTGCACACCCGCTGGATCGAGACCGAGTTCGACAACACCATCCCGTCCTGGACCGGGCCGGCCGGTGAGGAGACCCCGGAGGAACCGCGCGAACGCGTCGTGGTCGAGGTCGGCGGCAAGCGCCTGGAAGTGATCCTGCCGGCCGGGCTGGGCGGGTCGGGCGGGTCGGGAACCGCCCGGACCGCCGAGAAGAAGGCTCCCCGCCGCACCCGGAGCCGGGCTGCGGCCGCCGTCAGTGGTGATGCCCTGACCTCACCGATGCAGGGCACGATCGTCAAGGTCGCCGTCGAGGAGGGGCAGCACCTGGAGGCGGGCGACCTGGTCGTGGTGCTCGAGGCGATGAAGATGGAACAGCCCCTCACCGCCCACAAGGCCGGCACGGTGACCGCCCTGACCGCCCAGATCGGCCTGACCGTGACGTCCGGCGCGCTGATCTGCGAAGTGAAGGACTGAACCGAAGGGCTGACCGGCGCCTGAGGGCGCCGGTCAGCCCGGACGTCCACCGTTGAGAGCGGTCGGGACCTCAGAGCCGCCGGACGACCTCGGCGAGCATCGAGCCCACGCGCTCGGCGGCGGCCTTGCCCTCGGCCAGCACCTCGGCGTGGCTGAGCGGCTGGCCGGTGATGCCCGCGCCGAAGTTCGTCACCAGCGAGATGCCGAGGATCTCCAGGCCGGCCTCGCGGGCCGCGATGGCCTCCAGAGCCGTGGACATGCCGACCAGGTCGGCGCCGAGCCGCCCGGCCATGCGCACCTCGGCCGGGGTCTCGTACTGCGGGCCACGGAACTGCGCGTAGACGCCCTCGGGCAGATCGGGCTGCACCTGGCGGCAGATCTCCCGCAGCCGGGACGAGTACAGGTCGGTGAGGTCGACGAAGGTGGCGCCCTCGAGCGGGGACGCACCGGTCAGGTTGATGTGGTCGCTGATCAGAACCGGGGTTCCGGGCGGCCATTCGGGGTTCAGGCCGCCACAGCCATTGGTCAGCACCACCATCGAGCAGCCGGCCGCCGCCGCGGTGCGCACCCCGTGGGCCACGGCGCGCACGCCCTTGCCCTCGTAGTAGTGCGTGCGGCTGCCGAGGATCAGGGCGTGCTTGGGCTCGCCCTGCGAGTTGATCCGCACCGAGCGCAGCTGGCCCACGTGACCGGGCACGCCGGAGACCGAGAAGCCCGGGATCTCGGTGGCCGGCACCTGCGCCACGGTCTCACCCAGAAGGTCGGCGGCAGGGGCCCAGCCGGAGCCCAGAACCAGGGCCACGTCGTGCTTATCGACGCCTGTCAGCTCGGCGAGGCGCTGGGCGGCCGCCGCGGCCAGCTCAGTCGGGGAGTCGGTCGGGGAAAGGTCAGTCATCGAAGGCTCACAGCTCGTTCGGGGGAAGGTGCTCAGGGGTGTCACTCGACACGCACGGGCTGGTGCGCAGGTGGTGGACGTAGTCGCTGGGCGCGCCGCCGGCCTCGGCCGCGTCGCCCAGCATGCCCAGGTAGTGGGCCGCGGGCAGGCCACCCTCGTAGGCGTCCAGCACGTGTACCCAGGCCACCGCGTCGCCGTCCAGGGTCTGCACCCGGACGTGGATCTTCCGGGACTGCCCGGTGGCCAGTCCCTCCCACTCGTCCAGCGCCTGCTCGTCCCCGGAGGTGACGTCGTAGAGACTGACGTAGACCTGCGCGGCCGGGTCCTCCACCAGCGTCGCCAGGGCACCGTCCACAGCGTTGGGGACCTGGGCGAATGTGAGGCGCCAGCCGCTGATCCACCCGAACCCGCGCAACGGCGAGTGGGGCGCCCGCAGCGCCATCCGCTCGGGGTCGAGGTTCGCGCCGTAGGCGGCGTAGAGATCCATGAGGGACAGAGTAGGGATTCACCGGTGCTGACGTGCAAACGCCTGGTGTGACAACTGGGACTCGTTGTCGTCAGCTGGTCGTCAGCGGCCTGCCCGGGCGTGCCGCGCGGCCCTGGTGCGGGACAATGAGCCGGTGAGCGTGAAGAGCAGGATTGTCATCGTCGGCGGCGGGCCCGGCGGGTACGAGGCCGCGCTGGTGGCGTCCCAGCTCGGCGCCGACGTCACGGTGGTCGAGGAGAACGGCCCGGGAGGTGCGGCGGTCCTCACCGACGTGGTGCCGAGCAAGACCCTCATCGCCACCGCCGAGGTGCTGGCCACCGTCGGCAGCTCCGGCGAACTCGGCATCCACGGCCTCGGCCGGGTACGGGCCGACCTGGGCGAGGTCAACCGCCGCGTGAAGAAGCTGGCCCAGGCGCAGTCCCGCGACATCACGCGGCGCCTGGAGGCCGAAGGGGTGCGCATCGTCGAGGGCCGCGGTGTGCTCGAGGGCCCCGGACGGGTGAAGGTCGGCGAGCAGATCGTCGAGGCCGACACCCTGCTGATCGCCACCGGCGCCAGCCCCCGGGAACTGCCGGACGCCCGGCCCGACGGTGAGCGCGTGCTGAACTGGACCCAGCTCTACGACCTGGAAGAACTGCCGGAGAAGCTGATCGTGGTCGGCTCCGGGGTGACCGGGGCCGAGTTCGCCAGCGCCTATCACGCGCTCGGCGCCCAGGTCGCGCTGGTGTCCAGCCGCGACCGGGTACTGCCGGGCGAGGACGCGGATGCCGCCGAGGTGCTGGAAGACGTGTTCCGGCGCGGTGGCATGGAGGTGCTGTCCCGTTCGCGCGCGCAAAGCGTCAAACGGACGGACGCGGGCGTCGTGGTCACGCTGTCCGACGGACGCACGGTCGAGGGCTCGCACTGCCTGATGGCGGTCGGCGCGGTGCCGAACACCTCCGGCCTGGGGCTTGCGGAGGCCGGGATCACGGTCTCGGAGTCCGGGCACATCGGGGTCGACCGGGTCTCCCGCACCAGCGCGCGCGGTGTCTACGCGGCGGGCGACTGCACCGGGGTGTTCCCGCTGGCCTCGGTCGCGGCCATGCAGGGCCGCAAGGCGATGTGGCACGCGCTGGGCGACGCGGTGTCCCCGCTGGAGCTGCGGCTGGTGAGTTCCAACGTGTTCACCTCCCCCGAGATCGCCACCGTCGGGGTGACCCAGGCCCAGGTCGACGCCGGGCTGGAGGCCGTCTCGGTGAAGCTGCCGCTGGCCACCAACGCCCGGGCCAAGATGCAGGGCATCCACGACGGTTTCGTGAAGCTGTTCGCCTCGCCCTCGGGCCGGGTGCTCGGCGGCACGGTGGTGGCACCGCGCGCGTCCGAGTTGATTCATCCCATCACGCTGGCGGTCTCGGCCCGGCTCACGGTCGACGAGGTGGCCTCCGTGTTCACCGTGTACCCGTCGATCTCGGGCTCGGTGGCCGAGGCGGCGCGACAGCTGCACATCGGGTAGCCGCAGGCAGACTCCGGTGACGACCAGGTAAGTTCTGGGTGTGGACGAAACCGAGCTCGCGGGTCTGGTAGACCGCGCGACCCATTGGCGGGACGCGGACCCCGATCCCCGTACCCGGCGCGAGGTGGACCGGCTGATCGAGCTGGTCACCTCCGGCGATTCCACCGTCTCCGGTGAAGCGGTCGATGATCTCGTACAACGCTTCTCCGGCTCCCTCCAGTTCGGCACCGCGGGCTTGCGCGGCGCACTGGGCGCGGGGCCGAACCGGATGAACCGTGCAGTCGTCATCCGCGCCGCGGCCGGCATCGCCGGCCATCTGCACCAGGCCCTCGCAACGGTGGGCGCCGACGGTGAGCAGCCCCGGGTGGTGGTGGGGTACGACGCCCGCCACGACTCCGACGTGTTCGCCCGGGACACCTGCGCGGTGCTGACCGCGGCGGGGTGTGTGGCCCAGTTGCTGCCCGGCCCGCTGCCGACACCGGTGCTGGCGTTCGCGTTGCGCCATCTGCACGCCGACGCCGGGATCATGGTCACGGCGAGCCACAACCCGCCGCAGGACAATGGTTACAAGGTGTACCTGGGTGGGCGGGCCGACTCCTCCCCCGGCAGTGGCGCCCAGATCGTCCCCCCGATGGACGACCTGATCGCCCACCAGATCGCGGCCGCGCCGCCGGCCATCGACGTGCCGATGGCGACCGATGGCTGGGAACCGATCGGCCCGTCGATCGTGGACGAGTACCTCGCCTCGGTCGGCGCCGTGCTCACACCGGGCAGCGCCCGCGAGATCAGTATCGTGCTGACCCCGCTGCACGGTGTCGGCGGGGACACGGCGGTGCGGGCCTTCGCGGCCGCGGGTTTCCCGGCCCCCTACGTGGTCGAGCAGCAGGCGCAGCCCGACCCGGACTTCCCCACCGTGAGTTTTCCCAACCCGGAAGAGCCCGGTGCACTCGACCTGGCGCTGGCCGCCGCCCGTGAGCGCGGCGCCGATCTGGTGATCGCCAACGACCCGGACGCGGACCGCTGCGCCGTGGCGGTACCGGTGCCGGAGGGCGACTGGCGCATGCTGCGCGGTGACGAGGTCGGGGCCCTACTCGGTGACTACCTGCTGGTCCGGGGCGTCCGGGGCGTGGTGGCCAGCTCGATCGTGTCGTCGCAGCTGCTCTCCCGCGTCGCGGCGGCCCACGGCGTGCCGCACACCGAGACCCTGACCGGTTTCAAGTGGCTGGCCCGGGTTCCCGAGCTGTCCTACGCCTACGAGGAGGCGCTGGGTTACTGCGTCTCCCCCGGTGCCGTGCGCGACAAGGACGGCATCAGCGCGGCCCTGCTGATCGCCGAGTACGCGGCCCAGCTACGGGCCCAGGGGCGCACCCTGCTCGATGCCCTGAACGATCTGGCCACGCGGCACGGTCTGCACGCCACCGACCAGTTCTCGGTGCGGGTGGACGATCTGGCGCAGATCTCGAGCATGCTCGATCGCATCACCCAGCGGCCGCCGGCGAATCTCGGTGGCAGCCCGGTGAAATCGGCCGAAGATCTGTCCGAGGGGGTGGACGGGCTGCCCGGCACGCCCGGTCTGCGCTACCGCACGACCAACGGCGACCGGGTGATCGTGCGCCCGAGCGGTACCGAACCGAAGCTGAAGTGCTATCTGGAAGTAGTGATTCCGGTGGAGAACGGCTCGGTCGACCGGGCCCGGGAGGCGGCCGCGGACCGACTGGCCCGCATCACCGCCGACGTGTCCCACGCGCTGGGCATCAGCTAGATCAGCCGGGTCGCCGGAAACCGCCGTCCCGGAACGACAACTGAGCGGCCGCAGACCTCTCGCCCTCCTGGGGCGAGGGGCCTGCCTTCATCAGCTGGGTGGGCCGGCTCGCCGAGTCGGTCAGGTCGGTCAGGTCGGTCGTGTCGGTCGGATCGGTGTCCTGAGCGAAACCGGCCTTCTCCACGACGCTGTCGATGTAGTAGTCGTCCGGCGCGATCGACTGGGCGGTCTCGAGCAGCCGCTTCGCCTCGGCGGGACGCAGCTGCAGCAGGCGGATGCTGGCCAATGATGCGAAAGCCCGCCCGGCCCGCGGGAACCGGGCCACGTACTCCTCGAGGTCACCCTCGGCGGCGTTCGGGTCGTTCAGCGCCAGGTTGACCTCGGCCCGCAGGTAGGTGATGTGGTCGTCCTCGGAGTCGATCTCGACGCGACGCAGCGCGGTGTCGAGACCCATCTGGTCGTGGCCGCTCTCGTTGAGGGCGAAGGCCAGGTCACGGACGATGGACGAGTCTTCCGGGTGCAGCTGCATCGCCCGGCGCAGCAGCGGCACGGCCAGGTCGTAGCGTTCGCGCAGGTGGAACAGGCGGCCGAAACGAGCCGGGGCGCCGTCGATATCGGGGTAGTGCTCGATGAAGCGCAGGGCACTCTCGACCGCCTCGTCGGTGTCCCCGGCGTCGAGGTCGACGATGATCAGGGCCTCCACGGCCAGGTCGTCGTCGGGGTGCATCTCCAGGTAGGTGGCCAGGTCGAGCCGGGCGTCCTCGGGGTCGCCCAGCACCTGCTGGCACTTGCCCCGGACGTACCACATCCGGTTGTCGGCGGGGTTCAGCTCGAGCGAGCGGGTGGCGTGCGGCAGTGCCTCGGCCTCGCGGTCGAGCATCCACAGCGCCCGGGCCAGACGGCCGTGCTGCGCGCCGTCGTCCGGATCGGCCGAGAGCGCCTGCCGCAGGTAGGGAACGCACTCGTCGTAGCGGTGACGGGTGAACAGCCATTGCCCCATCAGCCCGGCGATGCCTGCCCTTTCCTGCGCGGGCATGGTCACCGCGGCCAGGCTGCAGTCACGCCAGGCCTGGTCGAAGGCTTCGTCGTCGTGTTCCTTCAGCTGCAGCAGGATCGCCGCACGCTGCAGCAGAGCCTGCGGGTGGGCCATCACCGCCGCGGTGTCGGGCTTGGGGCCGAGGGCCTCGTCGAGCAGTTCGAGCGCCTCGGCCAGGGCCTCGCGACTACCGGTGCCGTGATGCACCCGGTAGATCGCGTCGGCCAGCATCAGCCCGGTCTCGTTGCGGGGCGCCCCCATGGCCCGGGCCTTGCGCAGCAGTTCGGCGCCGCGGGCGTACCGGCCCTCGGCGAGCACCACCTCGATCTCACCCTCGAGCCGGCGCAGCTCGCGCATCGACTCCAGGTTGGTGCGGCCGGCCAGGTAGTCGGGGCTCAGGGTGGGCATGCGCGAGGCCACGGCGGTCTTGAAGCGGGGCCAGGAGAACAGCTCGACCCCCTCCGGGCCGGGCTCCAGCACCTGATCGGTCATCACCAGCGAGGGAGGCACCTCACCCTTGGCCTCGCGCACCCCCGCGCCCTCGACCACACCGATCCGGGTGCGCCCGGTCTCCAGCACCGGCGCCTTCAGCTGCCCGCCGACGAGCATCGGGAAGGCTTCGGAGACGAGCATCTTCGCGTGGACGTCACCGTCCAGCCGGGCCCCGCCGGACGGGCCCGCTCCGGCGAAAACCTCGGAAACCCGCAGATCGCCGTGCACCACGAGCTCCAGCCCGCTGATCACCACGTTGCGGGCCTTCAGGTCGCCGAGTACGTACAGGCTCATCCCGTTGTTCGTCCGCGGATGCTGCACGGCCGTGTTGACCAGGAGGTTCCCGGCGATGATCAGGCCGTGCACATCCGGCTCGGGACGCGTGAAGGCAGCAGACACCGCCTCGACGCCGGCATGGGGGTCGAGGTCGAGTTCGTCCATCTCGACATCGCCGACCAGGAGCAGCAACGAGAGCGCCGGGTTGGACGCCAGCAACCGGGCCATCATGGTCCGGCGCAGGTCATAGCGCCCCACCGCGTCCGCGGCGAGCACGCGCCGGGAGCCCGGGAAGCGGGCCGGCCGGTACGCCACCGCTCAGTCCTCCTTCGAGCTCAGGCCGATCAGCTGATACCCAGTTGGGCGTAACCGGGTTTCACCACGTCCTCGATCAGGGCGAGTCGTTCGTCGAACGGGATGAATGCACTCTTCAGGGCATTAATGGTGACCCATCGTAGGTCTTCCAGGGTCCATCCCGCCTGCTCGACCAGCAGCGTCATCTCCCGGGTCATCGAGGTACCGGACATCAGCCGGTTGTCGGTGTTCAGGGTGACGCGGAACCGCAGGTCCTTGAGCAGGCCGATCGGGTGCTCGGCGATGCTCGCCGCGGCCCCGGTCTGCACGTTGCTGGTCGGGCACAGCTCCAGCGGGATGCGCTTGTCGCGCACGAACCCGGCCAGCCGGCCGAGCTTGGCGGCCGGACGGCCGTACGTGTCGCGACCCCCGATGACCTCGATGTCTTCCATGATCCGCACGCCGTGACCGAGCCGGTCGGCGCCGCAGACCTGCACGGCCTCCCAGATGCTCGGCAGGCCGAAGGCCTCACCGGCGTGGATGGTCACGTGCATGTTGGCTTCGTGCAGGTAGTCGAAGGCGTCAAGGTGACGCGAGGGCGGGTACCCGGCCTCGGCCCCGGCGATGTCGAACCCGACCACGCCGTTGTCCCGGTGCCGCTCGGCCAGCTCGGCGATCTCACGACCCCGCGCGGCGTGCCGCATGGCGGTGACGAGCTGGCCGGTGCGGATCGGGGTGCCCGCCGCCGCGGCCTCCTTCTCGCCCTGGGCCAGACCCTCCTGCACAGCGACGACCACCTCGTCGAGGCTCAGGCCGCCCTCGAGGTGCTGCTCGGGGGCCCAGCGGATCTCGGCGTAGACCACACCGTCCGCGGCCAGGTCGATCGCGGCCTCGCGGGCCACGCGCACCAGGTCGTCACGGCGCTGCATCACCGCGACGGTGTGCACGAACGTCTCGAGGTAGCGCTCCAGCGAACCGGAGTCGGCGCTGCTGCGGAACCACTCGCGCAGCTCTTCCGGGTCGGTGGTGGGCAGCTCGTGGCCGATCTCCGCGGAGATCGCGACGATCGTCTCCGGCCTCAGGCCACCGTCAAGGTGATCGTGGAGGAGGACCTTGGGGGCCCGGGCAATGCTGGCTGAATCAATTGGACCGGTCACCCGAGGAGCTTATAGCGCGACACCCGTCCCACAGGGGTTCCGGGCGGATCCGCCGCGTGATCGTAACTGCCAGGGCCGTTGGTCGCGGGCGAGTGGTTCATCCGTACTTGTCAGCGTTACGTAACCACCTGTAGTAACTGATGTGTGACTGCGCGTACCGGTCTGATCGCCGCCGCGATCACGGGCCTGGCCGCGGTGCTGGCCGACTCGCAGACCCGCTGCGGCCGGGCGGCGGACACCGCACAGACGCAGACCGAGAACGCACTGCGGGCCGGATGGGACGGCGTCGCCTACGGCTACGAGACCGCGTCCGAGTACCTCTCCGACGCTCTTTCCCACCTGTCGGACCTGGAGGAGCGGCTGGCCCACGCGGTGGAGGTGCTCGACCGGGTGCACGACGACATGTCGGCCCCCGAGGCGTCCGGGCATCTGAGCGCCGTCACCGCGGAACTCGGCGAGGACCACCTCGATCATGCGGCTCTGGCCATCGACGAGGCCCTCGGCCATCTGGAGACCGTCGAGGCCGGCTGGCTCATCGGTGTCGCCCAGGACCTGGCCCGCGACCTCCAGGAGTCGGGTGAAGCGCTGGTGACGATCCAGGACGACGTCGCCGAGGAGATCAGGACAGCCGACTCCCTCAGCTCCACGGACACCGGAACACCGCCCCGTATCGAAGAACTGCGCCGGCAGGGCCACGGACCCCAGCGGCACGGGCCGCAGGTCACCGATCAGCAGCTGACCGACCGGGTGCTGTGGTGGATCGACCCGATGACCGGCACCACGGTGGACGGTGACACGGGCCGCAGTCACCGATGCGGACGCCACGCCACGAGGATTACCTCCCCCGAGGCATTCCTGAAAGCCGCGAGCTTCCTTCGGGCCGGCCGCGCATTTGCGGGACAACAGCAGGAGAACACGCTTTCAGGAATCGAGTACATCCGGGTGGAGGCGCCACTCTCCGAGATCTTTGGTCCCGAATACCGCCGGTACGTCAAGGGGATCCGCATGAACGGTACCCGGGCTCGGCCCACCGGCGATCCTCCTGGCAGCAGACCACCGACTCCCACCGACTTCACCGACGGAGTGATGTTCGCGTACTTCCGTCGTGGCCCCGGCGGCGAGTACCGTCTCAAAACGATGTACCCCAAGCCGATGGACGGATCATGAGTCGCATCCAGAATCCCGATGAAGACGTCAGAACCTTCCTCGACTATGCCGGGCGCATCATCAATGTGAATGTCCTCGGCCGGGACTGGGAAGACGATTTCGTCAACGCCATCTCAGGGATGCAGATTGATTCGCTCAAGGAGAGCTTCCGGCGTGGCTTCGCGAAGAGCCTGACCGGGAAGCTGACACCCGCCGAGTACGAGCACCATACGGACTGGTACTTCGACGACGACGCCGAGTTCCACTCCCACTTGGCCCTGCTCTGGCAGAAGTTCTACGGCGACGCCGACCCCCGCGACAGCCTGGCCGGATAACTATTTCGGCTGGTCGCCGTCCCACCGGGCCGGGTCGGCGTACCAGTCCCGGTCGGCAATGCCCTCGGTGTCGGCGCGGGAGACCGAAGGCCGCGCGCGCTTGGGTTCGCCGGGCATCTTCGGGTAGTCGGGCGGGAAGGGCAGCTCACCGAGCCCTCGATCGAGGTCGTCCTGCCACAGAGCCAGCGCGGGAGCGATGTCACCGGGTGAGGCGTGCAGGTCCTCCCAGGGGTCCCCACGATCCGCCAGTAGCTGCGGAACGGTACGCACGGTCAGGGTTCTCGGGTCGACCTCGGGCAGCTCGGCCCAGGTCAGCGGGGTGGAGACGGGGGCGTGGGGCAGAGGACGAGGGCTGTAGGCGCCGGCCATCGTGCGGTCGCGGGTGCACTGGTTGAAGTCGACGAAGACCCGCTCGCCCCGTTCCTCCTTCCACCAGGCCATCGTCACCAGGTCCGGATCGCGCCGCTCCAGCTCCCGGCCGATACCGATGGCCGCGTGCCGTACGTCGAGGAACTCGTGGTCAGGGGCGATGGGCACGAAGACGTGCACGCCGCGGTTGCCCGAGCTCTTCGCATAGCCCTCCAGGCCGAGCTCTTTCAGCAGGTCACGCAGGTGAAGGGCGGCCCGCACGGCGTCGGCGTAGTCACGACCGGGCTGGGGGTCGAGGTCGAGGCGCAGCTCGTCGGGGTTGTCGGCGTTCCCGGACCGCACCGGCCACGGATGAAAGGTCAGCGTGTTCATCTGAACGGCCCAGACCGCGGTGGCCACCTCGTCCACCACCAGCTGCGGATGGCTGCGCCCGCTCGGGTAGGTCACCGTGACCGAACGGGCGTAGGCGGGCACCCCGCGGGGCGGGTTCTTGGAGTAAAAGCGTTCCCCGCCGACGCCTTCCGGGAAACGCTCGAGCGAGACCGGCCGGTCACGCAGACCCCGCACCAGGGCCGGGCCGACCGCCACGACGTACTCGGCCAGATCTTTCTTGGTGAGCCCGACCTCCGGGTAGAGCACCCGGTCAGGACTGGACAGGCGCACCGACCGGGCACCCTCGGGACCTTCGACCTCGATCTGCACCGCTGCGCTCTTGGCGGCCATCACTCAACCCTCACTCTGGATCCGTGGCGCCTGTGACCCCGAAGGCGAGAGGACGTCCTCAAGCCGGAAACTCACGGGCCGCTCGAGCTGGCCGTACCCACAACTGCCCGGTTCGCGATCGGTGCGCCAGCGCCGGAACTGCGCGGTGTGGCGGAACCGGTCGCCCTCCATCTGGTCGTAGGCCACCTCGACCACCAAGGAGGGACGCAGGGGCACGAAGGAGAGATCTTTCGTCGAGTTCCAGCGGGACACGTTGCCGGGCATGCGCTGGTGCTCGTGGGCCTGAGCCTGGGCCCACTGGCCCCACGGGTGCTGCCCCAGCTCTTCCACGGCCATCCGGTAGGGCTCGAGCTCCTCGACCAGTTCGGCCCGCCGGATCATCGGGAACGACGCGGCCACGCCGACGTGCTGCAGCGAGCCGTCCTCGCGGTACAGCCCCAGCAGCAACGATCCGACGACCGGGCCGCTCTTGTGCCAGCGGAATCCGGCCACCACGCAGTCGGCGGTGCGGGCGTGCTTGACCTTGAACATAGCCCGCTTGTCCGGCAGATAGGGCCCGTCCAGCGGCTTGGCGACCACCCCGTCCAGCCCGGCGCCCTCGAACATGCCGAACCACTCCTGCGCGGTGGCCAGGTCGCCGGTGGCGGGCGTGCAGTGGATCGGGGCCCGGGCCGCGGACAGGGCCTCGACCAGACGCGCCCGGCGCTGTGAGAACGGTTGCCCCATCAGGTTCTCGTCGCCCACGGCGAGCAGGTCGAACGCGATGAACGAGGCCGGGGTCTGCTCGGACAGCAGCTTGATGCGACTGGCCGCCGGATGGATGCGCTGCTGGAGCACCTCGAACTGCAGACGGTCGTCGACGACGGTGACGATCTCGCCGTCGATCACACAGCGTTCGGGAAGGTTCTCGCGCAGCGCCTCGACCAGCTCCGGGAAGTACCGGGTCATCGGTTTCTCGTTGCGGCTGCCCAGTTCGACCTCGTCACCGTCCCGGAACACGACGGTACGAAATCCGTCCCATTTCGGCTCGACGTGACCGACGTCCGGAATCTCCGGCACCGACTTGGCCAACATCGGTTTGACCGGCGGCATCACGGGCAGATCCATGTCGCCCATCGTGTCATCGCGGGGGCCCCCGGCGGGGAAAGAACAGGCAATGTCGTCGCATGCGAGGCCGAACGCGTCTACAAGCGGGCGCCCGCTGTGGTCTGCTTGGACACATGTCCGATCCGCAAACCGCGCGGCCGAAAGACGTCGGCCTCCCCGAACACGTACTGGCCTGCCTCTTCGATCTGGACGGGGTGCTCACCGACACGGCGTCGGTGCATGCCTCCGCCTGGAAGAAGATGTTCGACTCGTATCTCGCCGAGCGCGCCCAGCGCCTCGGCGAAGCGTTCGTCCCGTTCGAGATCGCCACCGACTACGTGAAATACGTGGACGGTAAGCGCCGGCAGGACGGCACCCGCAGCTTCCTGGCGTCCCGCGGCATCACCCTGCCGGAGGGCGACGCGGCCGACTCGCCAGAAACCGAGTCGGTCAATGGTCTCGGCACCCGGAAGAACAACCTGGTGCACGAGATGATCGCCGAGGACGGCGTGACCATCTTCGACGGCACGTTCCGCTACCTGGAGGCTGCCCAGGCCGCCGGGCTGCGCATCGCCGTCGTGTCCAGCAGCGCCAACACCGCCGAGGTGCTGCGCGTGACCGGCATGGAGAAGTTCGTCGAGGCCCGGGTCGACGCCCAGGCCGCGATCGCCGCCGGCCTGAACGGCAAGCCCGCTCCCGACACCTTCATCGAGGGCGCCCGGCTGCTCGGCGTCGAGCCGAGCCAGGCCGCGGTCTTCGAAGACGCCCTCGTCGGCGTCGAAGCCGGACGATCCGGGCACTTCGGTATCGTCATCGGTGTCGACCGGGTCGGTCACGCCGCCGCGTTGTCCCAGCATGGGGCCGATGTGGTGGTTACCGATCTCGCTCAGCTGATAGATAACCGCGCATGAACCGTCGAGCGGCATTCACAGTCGAGCCCTGGTGCATCCGGGAGACCGAGCTCCACCTGGAAGACCTCGGTTCCACCGAGTCGGTGTTCGCCCTGTCCAACGGGCACATCGGAATTCGCGGCAACCTGGACGAGGGCGAACCGCACGGCCTGCCGGGCACCTACCTGAACTCGGTGTACGAACGAAGGCCTCTGCCCCACGCGGAGGCCGGTTACGGCTACCCCGAGTCCGGCCAGACGATCATCAATGTCACCAACGGCAAGCTGATCCGCCTGCTGGTCGACGACGAGCCCTTCGACCTGCGCTACGGCCACCTGGACAAGCACGAGCGGGTGCTCGACATGCGCGCGGGCACGCTCAAGCGCGAGGTCGAGTGGCGTTCGCCCGCCGACCAGTCGGTGCGGGTCACGAGCACCCGGGTGGTGTCGTTCACCCACCGCTCGGTGATGGCGATCGCCTACGAGGTCGAGCCGCTGCACGAGACCGCCCGCGTGGTGCTGCAGTCCGAGCTGGTCGCGAACGAGCAGATGCCCGAAGGTGGTTCGGTCGACCCCCGGGTCGCCGCGGCGATGCACAACCCGCTGCAGGCCCTGGAGCACGACTGCAACGGCAACCGCATCACCCTGGTGCACGAGACCCGGCACAGCGGTCGCCGCGTGGCGGCCGCCGCCGAGCACGTCATCGAGGTGCCCGAGGGCGTCAAGGTCTCCACCAACTGGGGCGTGCGTCCCGACTGGGGCCGCCTCACCGTCACGGCCACCCTGCGTCCGGGCCAGAAGCTGCGGTTGATCAAGTTCGTCAGCTACGGCTGGAGCTCGCAGCGGTCGCTGCCGGCCCTGCGCGACCAGGTGGCGGCCGGCCTGACCGGGGCCATCCACACCGGCTGGGACGACCTCCTGGCCGAGCAGCGGCAGTACCTGGACGAGTTCTGGGCCCGTGCCGACGTGGAGGTGGACGGTGACGAGGAACTGCAGCAGGCCGTGCGTTTCGCGTTGTTCCACATCTTCCAGGCGGGAGCCCGGGCCGAGCAGCGGCCGGTGCCGGCGAAGGGCCTGACCGGGCCCGGGTACGACGGCCACTGCTTCTGGGACACCGAGACCTTCGTCCTGCCGGTACTCATCCACACCGCGCCCCGGGCCGCGGCGGATGCCCTGCGCTGGCGGCACAGCACGTTGCAGAAGGCCAGGGA
Organism: Kineosporia sp. NBRC 101731; assembly: GCF_030269305.1. Lineage (NCBI taxonomy): Bacteria > Bacillati > Actinomycetota > Actinomycetes > Kineosporiales > Kineosporiaceae > Kineosporia > Kineosporia sp. NBRC 101731. The sequence continues at coordinate 1,324,798 of NZ_BSTC01000001.1, read as the reverse complement.
CCGCGCGTCCACGCTGGGCCTGAAGGGCGCGTCGTTCCCGTGGCGCACCATCAACGGTGACGAGTGCTCCGGCTACTGGCCGGCCGGCACGGCGGCGTTCCACATCAACGCCGACATCGCCGACGCCGTGATCCGCTATCACGACGCCACCGAGGACGACGAGTTCGACCGCGAGATCGGCCTGCCCCTGCTGGTCGAGACCGCCCGGCTGTGGCGTTCCTACGGCGCGTTCGACCGCGACGGCTGGTTCCGCATCGACGGTGTCACCGGGCCGGACGAGTACAGCGCGATCACCGACAACAACGTGTACACCAACCTGATGGCACAGCGGAACCTCCGGGCCGCGGCCACGGCAGCCTCCAACTACACCGACGAGGCAGCCGTTCTCGAGGTGGACGCGGAGGAGATCAGCGCCTGGCGGCAGTGCGCCGACTCGATGTTCATCCCGTTCGACGAGAAGCTCGGCGTGCACCCGCAGGCCGAGGGCTTCACCCGTCACGCGGTGATGGACTTCGAATCGCTGACCGAGGAGGACTACCCCCTCCTGCTCACGATGCCGTACGTGCAGCTGTACCGGCAGCAGGTGGTCAAACAGGCCGACCTGGTGCTGGCCATGCAGCTGCGCGGCGACGCGTTCACCCCCGAGCAGAAGGCCGCGAACTTCGCGTACTACGAGAAGCTCACGGTGCGCGACTCGTCGTTGTCGGCCTGCACACAGTCGGTGATGGCGGCCGAGGTCGGGCACCTGGGCCTGGCCTACGACTACACCATCGAGAACGCCCTCACCGACCTGCACGACCTGCACGGCAACACGATGAACGGCCTGCACATCGCCTCGCTGGCCGGCACGTGGATGTCCCTGGTCGCCGGGTTCGGCGGAATGCGCGACACGACAGGAACTCTCGCCTTCGCGCCGCGCCTTCCGGAGGGCCTGGACCGGCTCGCCTTCACCATCACCCACAAGGGCCTGCGCCTGCGGGTGGAGACCGACGGCAAGCAGGTGACCTACTTGCTCACCGAGCACGAGCGCAACCCCGCGGACGAGCTCGAGATCCTGCACCACGGTGAGCTGGTCACGCTGAAGATCGGCGACCCGGTCAGCCTGGCGGTGCCGGCCACCCCGACGCACCCCCGGCCGACCCAGCCCTTCGGCCGGGAACCCATGCGCCGCAAGTAGTCCCAGGCAACAAAGGCAACAACTGCGGACGCCCACCCGCCCCGATCGGGGCGGGTGGGCGTCCCCAGTTAGGTTGCCCCCAAAACCTGTTCGTGATCATGCAAAACCTCCCCAGAGTTCTAGAACTCTCGTCATCACAGTTCTAGAACGCCGGGGAGGTTTTGCATGATCACGGAGGATTTTTTGGCGAGCTCTAGTCGGCCGTGATGCGGTCGATGATCAGCGGTCGGTGCGCCGGGCGGTCGCCGTACGGGGCGATCTGGTAACCGCCCTCCAGCGCCTCGACCGCCTGGTCGAACCGCTCGGGGGTGTCGGTGTGCAGGGTGAAAAGGGGCTCACCGGCGCGCACCTCGCCACCGGGCTTGACGTGCATCTCGACACCGGCGCCGGCCTGCACCGGGTCTTCCTTGCGCGAACGGCCCGCGCCCAGCCGCCACGCGCTGACACCGACGGCCATCGCGTCCAGGCCCACCAGCACGCCGTCGGCGGGGGCGAGCACCTGGTGCGTGTGCTGCGCGACCGGCAGCGGGGCATCCACGTCACCGCCCTGCGCCGCGATCATCCGGCGCCACGAGTCCATCGCCCGGCCGTCTTTCAGGGCCTTCTCCGGATCGCCGGAAAGGCCTGCGGTCTCGAGCATCTCCTGGGCCAGCGCGAGGGTCAGCTCGACCACGTCGGGCGGCCCGCCGCCGGCCAGCACCTCCAGCGACTCGCGCACCTCCAGGGCGTTGCCCGCGGTCAGGCCCAGCGGTGTGGACATGTCGGTCAGCAGCGCCACGGTGTTCACCCCCGCGTCCGCCCCCAGCCGCACCATCGTCCCGGCCAGAAGACGGGCCTGCTCCTCGCTCTTCATGAATGCGCCGCTGCCCACCTTCACGTCGAGCACCAGGGCCCCGGTGCCCTCGGCGATCTTCTTGCTCATGATCGACGAGGCGATCAGCGGCACCGCCTCGACGGTTCCGGTGACGTCGCGCAGGGCGTACATCTTGCGGTCGGCCGGAGCCAGGCCCTCGCCCGCGGCACAGATGACCCCGCCCACCTCGTCGAGCTGCCGGGCCATCTCGGCATTGCTCAGACGGGCCCGCCAGCCCGGGATCGACTCCAGCTTGTCCAGCGTGCCCCCGGTGTGACCGAGCCCGCGCCCCGACAGCTGCGGCACCGCGGCACCGAGCGCCGCGACCAACGGGGTCAGGGGCAGCGTGATCTTGTCGCCCACCCCACCGGTGGAGTGCTTGTCGGTGGTCGGACGGGACAGGCCACTGAAGTCGAGGCGCTCCCCCGAGGCGATCATCGCGGCGGTCCACCGGGAGATCTCCTCCGGCAGCATGCCGTTCAGCAGGATGGCCATCAGCAGCGCGGACATCTGCTCGTCGGCCACCACCCCGCGGGTGTAGGCGCCGACCACCCAGTCGATCTGCGCGTCGCTCAGTCGGTTGCGGTCACGTTTGGCGGCGATCACGTCGACGGCGGCGAAAGGTTCGGTCATGGTCGCGAGGTTAACGAAGGGACGCACGGGACGGCGGGGTGAGTCCCGTTCGGCTCTTCTGCCCGTCGCGTAGTCCCCCCAAAACAACCGTGATCATGCAAAACCTCCCCGGGGAGGTTTTGCATGATCACGAAAGAAATCAGGTGTGCGTCGGGCCCGTCGCCCGGGACAGATCACTCGGGCCGAACGCGTCCGGCAGCACCTGCGTCATCGGGACGATGCCGTGGCTGGTCTCGACCAGCAGCTCGGGGCCGCCGAATTCGTAGAGCAGCTGACGGCAGCGCCCGCAGGGCATGAGCGACTCGCCGTCGGGGCCGACGCAGGTGAAGGCCACGAGACGGCCTCCGCCCGAAGCGTTGAGCGACGACACCAGCCCGCACTCGGCGCACAGACCCACGCCGTACGAGGCGTTCTCGACGTTGCAGCCGGTCACGATCCGGCCGTCGTCGACCAGGGCCGCCGCACCCACCGGGAACCCGGAGTACGGCGCGTAGGCCTTCTCCTTGATCAGGCGGGCAGCGGCGCGCAGGGCGGTCCAGTCGATCTGGTCCGGCCCGGCGTCACCGGCCACCCGGCCCGGGTAGAAGTCGGGATCGGCTGCCGCCGCATCCTGCTGTTCCGTCATACCTACTTCCCCTCCGGCCGGTAGACCAGCCCGTCGGCCTTCGGCATGCGCAGCCGCTGGGCCGAGAGGGCGAGCACCAGCAGTGTGGTGACGTACGGCGTCATCGTGGTGATCGGGCCGGGCAGCTCGTCGCTGTTCAGGTACCAGACCAGCGAGAGCACGGCGAAGACCAGGCCGACCGCGGCGGTGATCCACTTGCGGCGGTACAGGTTGAGCGCCGTGACGACCAGCAGCAGGGCGAAGACCACGAGCAGCAGGGCGTGCACCGCCACCGCGTTCCGCAGCTGCATGGCGTCGGTGTAGCCGAAGAGGCCCGCACCCATCATCAGGCCGCCCGGGCGCCAGTTGCCGAAGATCATCGCGGCGAGACCGATGTAACCACGGCCACCGGTCTGACCCTCGCGGTAGATGCCGGAGGCGACGATGGCCAGGAAGCCACCGGCCAGACCGGCCAGACCGCCCGACACCGCGACCGCGATGTACTTGTACAGCCGCACCTTGACGCCGAGGGACTCCGCGGCGTGCGGGTCCTCGCCGACCGAGCGCAGCCGCAGGCCGAACGGGGTCTGCCAGAGGATCACGTAGCTGGCGATCACCAGCAGCACGGCGACCACGGTCAGGATCGAGACGTTCGTCAGCAGGCCCCGCAGGATGCCGGCGATGTCGGAGATCAGGAACCAGTGGTGCTTCTCCAGCGGCTCGAGCAGCCCGTCCAGCCCGGGGACCGAGGGACGCGGCAGCGCGGAGATCGGCGGGGACTGGGTCTCGCCACCGCCGGGGCTGTCGGCCAGCAGTTCACCGGCCAGGTACTGGGTGACGCCCAGGCCGAGGATGTTGATCGCGACACCGGACACCACGTGGTCGACGCCGAAGGTGACGGTGGCGACGGCGTGCACCAGACCACCGACCAGGCCGAAGATCACGGCCGTCAGCAGACCCGCCCAGGGACCGTGCTGCCAGCCGATCCAGCCGGCGCCGAAGGTGCCGAGGATCATCATGCCCTCGAGACCGATGTTGACCACACCGGCCCGCTCGGACCACAGGCCACCGAGACCGGCCAGGCCGATCGGCACGGCCAGGGTGAGGGCGGCACTCACGGTGCCGGCCGAGGTCAGGTCGTTGGCGTCGGTGAGCACCCGGATCAGGCTCAGTACGGCCAGCGCGACCAGGGCGTAGAGGGCCAGGCGCAGCGGCTGGCTCAGACGGGTGGCCTTCTCCGGGGCCGGAGCGGCGGGCGGGGTGGTCGTTTCCAGCGTGGTGCTCATGCCTGCGCTCCCTGCGGCGTCTTGTCGTTACCGGCGGCGGGCGCGGGCGGTTCGCTCAGACGGCGGCCGACCTCACGCTGCTGGGCGACGATCCGGTAGCGGCGGACCAGTTCGTAGGCGATGACGACGGACAGCACGATCACGCCCTGGGTGATCATGACGATCTCCTTCGGCACGCCCTCCAGGTCGAGGATCTGCGAGGAGTTGTCGAGGAACCCGAACAGCAGGGCCCCGATCGCCACACCGAGGGCGGTGTTGCGGCCGAGCAGCGCGATCGCGATGCCGGTGAAGCCGATGCCGGCCGGGAAGTCGAGCGAGTAGGTGTAGCTCGAGCCGAGCAGCTGCGGCATGCCGACCAGACCGGCGATACCGCCGGAGACGGCCATGCTGATCAGGATCATCCGCTTCACGTTGACGCCGCTGGCGACAGCGGCCTCCTCGTTACGGCCGGCCGCGCGCAGGTCGAACCCGAAGCGGCTGTGCTCGATCACGAACCAGTAGAGGAAACCGACGATCACGGCGAGGACGATCAGGCCGTAGACCTTCAGCGGGGAGTCCGGCACCAGGCCGATACCCGGTACCTGGCCGCTGGCCGGGATCGCCTTGGTGCCGATGTTGTTCGAGCCCTCGGCCTGCACTGCGAGCTTGTCGGTGGTGAGCAGGAAGGCGATCAGCGCAGTGGTGATCGAGTTCAGCATGATCGTCGAGATCACCTCGCTGACCCCGCGGTACACCTTCAGCAGACCCGCGACGGCGGCCCAGAGCCCACCGACCAGAACGGCCACCAGAAGGATCAGGCCGACGTGCAGGATCGGGGGCAGGCTGACCGCGCCACCGACCGCGGCGGCGAGCATGGCCGCCAGCCGGTACTGGCCGTCGACACCGATGTTGAACAGGTTCATCCGGAACCCGAAGGCGACGGCCAGCGCGGCGAAGTAGTAGGTGACCGAGCCATTGATGATCATCGCCGTGGTACGCGGTTCCTTGGCGTACTCGATCATCTGCTTGAACGTCTCGAACGGGTCGTTCCCGGCGGCGGCCAGGACGGCCGAGGTGATCGCCAGGGACAGGATGATCGCCAGCGCCGGTGCGGCCAGGGACAGGCCGACGCGGCGGACGGTGTCCGCATTCATGCTCTTCACGCAGCCTCACCGGCCCCGGTCATCGCGGAGCCGAGTTGTTCGGGGGTGACGGTGGAGGGATCGACCTCGGCGACGAGTTCGCCGCGCAGGATCACGGTCAGGCTGTCGGACAGGCCGATCAGCTCGTCCAGGTCGGCGCTGATCAGCAGCACGGCCAGGCCCTCGGCCCGGGCGGTGCGCAGGAGGTCCCAGATGGCCGTCTGCGCGCCGATGTCGACGCCCCGGGTGGGGTGAGCGGCGATCAGCAGCTTCGGCTTGCCGCTCATCTCGCGGCCGACGATCAGCTTCTGCTGGTTACCGCCGGACAGCGAGCTGGCCAGCACGTCGATGGACGGGGTGCGCACGTCGTACTCGCGCACGATCCGCTCGGTGTCGGCACGGGCACCGGACCGGTCGACGAGCGGCCCGCGGACGTTGGGCTTGCGGCTCTGGTGGCCGAGGATCCGGTTCTCCCAGAGCGGGGCGTCGAGGATCAGGCCGTGCCGGTGCCGGTCCTCGGGGATGTAGCCGCAGCCGGCCTCCCGGCGGCGGCGGGTCGACCAGGAGGTGATGTCCTCGCCGGTCAGCTTGATCGTGCCGCTGTCGACCGAGCGCATGCCCATGATCGACTCGACCAGCTCGGCCTGCCCGTTGCCCTCGACCCCGGCCAGGCCCAGCACCTCACCGGCGTGGATGGTCAGGGTGACGTCGCGCAGCAGGTGCCGGGCGCCGTCCACCAGGTTGATGCCGGACAGCTCGAGGACGGGACGGTCGGTGACCGTCGAGTCGCTGGTCTGCGGGGAGGGCAGTTCGCTGCCGACCATCAGCTCGGCGAGCTCGCGGGAGCTGACCGTCTTCGGGTCGGCGGTGGCGACGGTGGTGCCGCGGCGCATGACGGTGATGTCGTCGGCGACCGAGCGGACCTCGTCCAGCTTGTGCGAGATGAAGATGATCGAGAGCCCCTGGCCCTTCAGCACCGCCAGCGCCTCGAACAGTGCGTCGACCTCCTGCGGCACCAGCACGGCCGTAGGCTCGTCGAGCACCAGGATGCGGGCACCGCGGTAGAGCACCTTGATGATCTCGACCCGCTGCCGGTCGCCGACGCCGAGGCGCTCGACCAGCTCGTCCGGGTCGACCTCGAGGCCGTACTGCTTGCCGATCTCACGGATCTTCGTGCGGGCGGCGGCGCGGTTCAGGCCGAAGCCACCCCAGCGCCGGGGCTCGGCCCCGAGCACGACGTTCTCCAGAACGGTCAGGTTGTCGGCCAGCATGAAGTGCTGGTGCACCATGCCCACGCCGCGCGAGATCGCGTCGGCCGGGCTGTGCAGAACGACCTGTTCACCGTTCAGCGTGATCGTGCCCTCGTCCGGCTTGTGCATGCCGTACAGGGTCTTCATCAGCGTGGACTTGCCGGCGCCGTTCTCACCCACCACGGCGTGCACCGTGCCGGGCCGGACCCGCAGGTTCACGTCATGGTTGGCGACCACGCCGGGGAACCGCTTGGTGATCCCCGACAGTTCGACCGCGGGGACGGTGGCTGCCGCGCCAGTCTCGCTCTGCGCGGCACCTTCCGACTCGGGCATCAACGGAACACCTCTTCACCCACTGCTGGACATCCGTTTCCGGGGGGACAACTGGACCGCCGCCCCTCCCCGCAGAATCGGGGCGGGACGGCGGCCAGGGTAATGCGTCAGATCTGATCGATCAGCGTCACGGGGTGGCGGACACCTTGATGTCGCCGCTGATGATCTGCTCCTTGAGCTCGTCCGCCTTGGCCTCGTACTCCTTGACCGCCTCGTTCGAGGTGGAGTACGCGATGCCCTCGTCGGACAGGTCGAACTCCTGAACGCCGGTGAGCACCTTGCCGTCGACGGCCGACTTGATGAAGTCGTAGACGGCCGTGTCGACGCGCTTGAGCATCGAGGTCAGGATGTAGTCCTTCACCGCGGAGTCGGCGGTCAGGTACTGGTCGGAGTCGACACCGATGGCCCAGTTGCCCTCGCCTGCGGCGGAGATCGCCTTGAACACACCGGAACCGGAACCACCGGCGGCGGCGTAGATGACGTCCGCGCCGGCGTCGATCATGCCCTGCGCGGTGGTCTCACCCTTGTCGGGAGCGTTGAAGCCCGCGAAGTCCGGCGGCTGGGTCAGGTACTTGACCTGAACCTTGATGTCCTTGTTCACAGACTCGGCGCCCTGCGTGAAGCCGGCCTCGAACTTCTGGATCAGCGGGGTGTTCACGCCACCGACGAAGCCGACGTTGCCGCTCTTGGATGCCTCGGCCGCGATCGCGCCGACCAGGAACGAGCCCTGCTCCTCGGCGAAGACCAGCGAGGTCACGTTGCTGACTTTCTCCAGGCTGGAGTCGTCGATGATGCCGAACTGGACGTCCGGGAACTCCTCCGCGACCTTGCCCAGCGGCGTGGCGTAGGCGAAGCCGACCGCGATCACCGGGTTGTAGCCGCCCTGCGCGAGCAGGCGCAGGCGCTCTTCACGGGCCGTGTCGGTCTCGTTGGCGCTGGCCTCGAGTTCCTTGACATCGATCCCGAACTCGGACTTGGCCTTGTCCAGGCCCGTCGCGGCGGAGTCGTTGAACGACTGGTCGCCACGGCCGCCGACGTCGTAGGCCAGACCGACCTTGACGTCGGACTTCGCGGAACCGGTGTCACCGGCGTCGCTCGAGCCGTCGGAGCTCCCGCCGCCACAGGCGGCGAGGGCGAAGGTAGCGGCGGCAGCCACCGCAACCAGCTTGGTCACCCGGAGCACAGGTGCCTCCTCTTGAGTTACAGCTTTGGTCGAACCAGGGGTATCCAGGACATGACGTCCAGGACAACTGCCCCGGTCCCGGCCCTGACCGGGCCGGTATCAGGGGCGACCATAGCTGTTATTCAGGGCGCGATCTGACCCGGAGACATTCGGTGTCCGAACCGTGACCGTTGAAATCTGTTCGTCATTCGCCCCGCCGACCGGAGGACTCGCCGCCCCCGGACCGGAACTCGCCAATATCAGATTGAACCTGGTCAGGAGGGGCAACCCTGGATTGATTGCCCTCACGGACCTACCCTCCGAACAGATCCCGCACCGCCACCGACGCCAGGAACGTCGACGCGACCGACACGGCCCGCTCGTCCACGTCGAAGTCGGGCCGGTGGAGGTCGAAGGTCGTGCCGCCCGGCGTGCGGGTGCCGAGCCGGACCATCGCGCCGGGCACCTTCTCCAGGATCCAGGCGAAGTCCTCGCCGCCGAGGCTCTGCGGGGTCAGCTGCAGCGCGTCGGCCCCCAGCTCGGCCTTGATGCTGGCCTCGGCGATCGCCACGGCATCGGCGTCGTTGACCGTGGGGGGCACCCCGCGCTGGTAGTTGACCTCGGCCTTGACCCCGTAGGGCTGCACGATCGCGTGGATGGTCTCGGTGATGACCGAACTGGCGACGGTCCAGACCGCACTGTCGAGGCAGCGGAACGTGCCGGCCACCTCACCGGCGCTGGGGATCGCGTTCATCGCCACGCCGGCGTTGATGCGGCCCCAGACCATGCTCGCCCCGGACCTCGGGTCGAGCCGGCGCGAGAGGGCAGCGGGAACACCGGTGACGACCGCGGCGAGCGCGAAGATGACGTCTTCGGTGAGGTGCGGGCGGGACGTGTGCCCGCCGTGACCGGTGAGAGTGACGCTGACGTGGTCGGCGGCCGCGGTGATCGCGCCGACCCGGGAGCCGATGTGGCCGACGTCGGTGTGCGGGTCGCAGTGCAGGCCGTAGGCCCGGGTCGCGTCGTCGAGAAGTCCTTCGCCGAGCACCTTCAGGGCGCCGCCGGGCATCTTCTCCTCGGCGGGCTGGAAGATCAGCCGCACCCGGCCGGGCAGCGGCGTGCGCTCGTGCAGGTCGGCGAGCGCGAGCGCGGCGCCGAGCAGACCGGTGGTGTGCACGTCGTGACCGCAGGCGTGGGTGGCGCCCTCGTGGGTGGACGCCCAGGGCCGCCCGCAGCTGTCGATCATCGGCAGTGCGTCGAGGTCGGCGCGCAGCACGATGGTGCGCCGGCCCGTGCCGATGTCGCACCAGAGCCCGGTGCCGCTGTTCAGCCGCCGGGGTTCGAGGCCGGCCTTCGCCAGCCGGTCGAACACCAGCCCGGTGGTACGGAACTCCTGAAATCCGAGTTCCGGATGCGCGTGGATGTCGCGCCGGACGTCGATCAGCTCGTCGGCGTACGCCGCTACCAGGGAAGCAACCTCGGGAATGTTCACGATCCCGCGAGCATAGACCTGCGTGGTGTGATCCCTGGCACCCGAATGGTGGACCAACAAGTATTTAACACACCGTTCTCAGCAGGGCGCTGCACAAAGTCAGTCCGGGCCCGAAAGACATGGCCACGAGCGGCTCCCCGGCTCTGAGCAGGCGCTGCCGCCGGATCGCTCCCAGCACCATCAGCACGGTGGGCGAGGAGCAGTTGCCGTACTGGTCGAGAACGGCCCGGCTTTCGGCGACCTGGTCGTCGCCGAGCCGTAACCGTTCGGCGACGACATCGACGATCCGGCGCCCGCCGGGGTGGACGGCCCACCCGGCCACGTCGTCCACCGAATGGCCGAATCCGGAGACCAGGCCGGTGACGGCGTCCTCCACCTGCCCGGCCAGCACGTCCGGAACCTTGGGCGACAGACCCATCCGGAAGCCGTGGGCGGTGACGTCCCAGGTCATCAGCTCCTCGGTGCCGGGGACGGTCACAGCGGTGGTGTGCAGCAGTTCCAGGCCGGCCGGGGCGTCCGGTTCGATCACCAGGGCGGCCGCGGCGTCGGCGAACAGCGCGTGCGACACCACGGTCTGCAGGTCGGAGGGGTCGTCGGACTTCTGCATGTGCAGGGTCGGCAGCTCGACGCACAGCAACAGTGCGGGCAGGCCCTGGGCCCGCACGAAGTCGGCGGCGGCCTGGAGCCCGGGCACGGCGGCGTAACAACCCATGTGGCCCACCAGCAACCGGCGGGTGTCCAACCCCATGCCCAGTTGCTCGGCGATCCGGATGTCCAGCCCGGGGGTGGCGTAGCCGGTGCAGGACACCACCACGAAGAGCCCGATCCGGGACGCGTCCAGTCCTGCCTCGGCGAGCGCAGCTGCTGCGGCGGCGCTCCCGAGAGCCTGGCCCTCGGTGACGTAGCGACGCATCCGGTCACCGGTGCTCCAGCCGCTGACATCGGTCTCGCGGGGGTCGACGGCCGCGTGCCGGGTGGTGATGCCGGCCCGCAGGAAGATCTGCCGGGCGACCCGGTCTCCCCCCAATCGAGGCGAGAAAACGTCATCCCACAATTCTTTCTGGGCAATGGGCTGCGGAACTGCCTGGCTCTGGCCGGTGATCACCGCACGATGCCCCAGAAGGTCTCTCACACAGACTCCTTGATCGCGGTTGCCTGGTAGACCATGGCCACCGAACGGGTCGTCAGCATGGTCACGTCGTCGCGGCGACGGGTCAGCCAGGCGAGGTACTCCCCGATCGCCGGGCGCAGACCGGTCGGCGGCCGCAGTCGCACTCCGTGGCGGGCCAGCAGTTCGCCGAGCCGATCGGGCGGGACCAGCAGGTCCGGGTCGTGGATACCGGGCGGCGGGCCCCCGGGCAGACGCTCGGCGATGCGCACCAGGGCGACCCGGCACAGGAGGGTGTCGTTCAGGGTGTCGACGACGAGCGTGCCGCCGGGCGCCAGCACGCGGCTGATCTCGGCCACGGCGGCCGGCAGATCGGTGAGGTGCTCGAGCACCTCACCGGCCACCACACACTCGAACGTGTTGTCGGCGAACGGCAGCCGGGCGGCGTCGGCCGCCAGCACCCGCACCCCGCGCACCCGGGCCTGCCGCAACGACAGCAGCGACAGGTCGATGCCGGTGTGCGCCCAGCCCGACAGCCGGCCGGTGAGGTGCGGCTGCAGCAAACCGGCACCGCACGCGATGTCGAGCAGCGGGGCGCCCTCGCTCGGCGGGTCCGGGATCAGGCCGGCCCGGGCGCGGGCCAGCCAGTGCAGGGCCGCGAACCTTCCGTGCGGACGCCACCATTCGTCGGTGAGGTCGTCGTACTGCGCCGGATCGTTGCGGGCCCTGCGTGACGACATGCCGCTCCCAGGAGTTGGCCAACTCCCGTATTAGCTCATATCAGCGCAGGTCGTGCCGCCCGAGCTGGGTCAGGGTCTCGACGACCTTCTTGACGTCCTGGGCCCATTCGCGGGTGGTGACGAGCACGGCGGAGGGGGTGTCGATGACCACGACGTCTTTCAGGCCGAGCACGGCGACGAGCCGTTCCCCGGCCGGCACCGCGATGCCGGAGGAGTCCACGTCGAGTACCTGCGCGGCGTCACCCACGACCTTGAGCGCGGCGTCGCCCGGCAGCAGGGCGGCCAGCGAGGCCCAGTCACCGATGTCGTCCCAGCCCAGGGTGGCGGGCACCACGGCGACCCGGCCGGCCTCGGCCGCGGGCTCGGCGATGGCGTAGTCGATCGCGACCTTCTCCAGCTGCGGCCAGACCTCGTCGACCAGGGCCTGGCGCTCGTCGGTGTCCCAGACCGCGGCGATGCGGCGTACCCCGGCGTACAGCTCCGGGCGGTTGCGCTCCAGCTCGGCCATCAGCACGTCGGCCCGGGCCACGAACATGCCCGCGTTCCAGCGGTACCCGCCCTCTTCGAGGTAGTGGGCGGCGGTGTCGGCGTCGGGCTTCTCGACGAATCGCTCCACCCGGTGGGCCGACGACGCGCCCTCCAGGCCGAGGGCCTCGCCGACCTTGATGTATCCGAACGCGGTGGACGCGTGGTCGGGCTCGATGCCCAGGGTGACGATCTCGCCGTGCCGGGCGGCGGCCACGGCGTCGGCCACCGCGGCCTCGAAGCCGGGGGCGTTGCGGATCACGTGGTCGGCCGCGAACGAGCCGACCACGGCGTCGGGGTCGCGCTGCATGATGACGGCAGCGGCGAGGCAGATCGCGGCGGCGGAGTCACGCGGCGTCGGCTCGGTCAGCAGGTTGGCCTCGAGCAGGCCGGGCAGCTGCTCGATGACCGCCTCGGCGTGCGCGGCACCGGTGACCACGGCGACCCCACCCGCCCCGGCGAGCGGTACGAGCCGGTCCCAGGTCTGCTGCAGCAGGGTGCGGCCCGAACCGGTGAGGTCGAGCAGGAACTTGGGCCGGGCCTGGCGGGACAGTGGCCACAACCGGGTGCCGGCCCCGCCAGCGGGCACGATGGCCCAGAACCCGGGCAGGGCGGCCGACGATTCAGGTGCTAGCTCAGTCACCCGCCCCACCGTAGGGCCCCGGGCAACCTCTCTGTACCGAACTCAGCGGAATAGCCCCCGGATGAGCCGGACCTCACCCAGTAGCAACCCAGTAGCGGTAGCCAACCCCTCGCCGGTCGCTGTTCACCTGCGACACCACCGCCGCTTCCCTGACGCTCACCCGGTCGGCCCACGCTGTGGCCCATGCAGCGAATGTCTGTGGTGGGGTCCGGCAGCGAGCTGGGCCTGTTGCGTCAGAGCGTGCGGCCGATGCAGCCGATCCTGCGTCCGGGACTGCCCGCGGCGGAGGTCACGCCGCCGGCCGCTTCCTCCCTCTCCGTGAACGGCCGACCGGACCGTTCCCTGCGGGTCGCGATCGTCGCCGAGTCGTTCCTTCCCACCGGCAACGGCGTGACCAACAGCGTCTGCCGGGTGCTCGAGCACCTGCGCGCCCACGGCCACGAGGCCGTCGTCATCTGCCCCGGCCCGGCCCCGACGAGTTTCGCCGGGTTCCCGGTGGTCTCGGTGCCCTCCTTCAACTACCGGCAGTTCCCCGTCGGCATGCCCAGCTCCAAGGTGCTGCGCACGCTCTCGGCGTTCCGCCCGGACATCGTGCACCTCGCCTCCCCCTTCGTCCTGGGCGCCGTCGGAGTGACCGCGGCCGGACAGCTCGGGGTGCCGACGGTCGCGGTCTTCCAGACCGACGTGCCGGCCTTCGCCGAGCGTCACCACCTGGGCAAACTGGCGAGCACGGCCTGGCGCTGGGTGCGGCGCATCCACACCCAGGCCGACCTCACGCTGGCGCCCTCGAGCTCGGCGATGGACGAACTGCGCGCCCACACGGTGCCGCGCCTGGCCCTGTGGCAGCGCGGTGTGGACAGCGACCGGTTCCACCCCGGCCGCCGCGAGACCCCGGCCGTGCAGGAACTGCGGCAGCGGCTCGCCCCGAACGGTGAGGTGCTGGTCGGTTACGTCGGCCGCCTGGCTACCGAGAAGCGGGTGCAGCGTCTGGCCGCGCTCAACGGCCTGGAGAACGTGCGCCTGGTGATCGCCGGCGACGGCCCGCACCGCAAGGCCCTGGAGCGCAGCCTGCCGGGCGCCACCTTCCTCGGCTGGCGCGACGGCGATGACCTGGCCGACACCTTCGCCGCGCTCGACGTGTTCGTGCACACCGGCACCTCCGAGACCTTCGGGCAGACCCTCCAGGAGGCCATGGCCAGCGGCGTGCCCGTGGTGGCCCCGGCTGCCGGTGGACCGCTCGACCTGGTCACCCCGGGCACGAACGGCCTGCTCTACGCTCCCGAGGACGACACCGACCTGCGAGGCTGCGTCCAGGCCCTGGCCACCGACCCGGAACAGCGCCGCTGGATGGGCGCGGCCGGCCGGGTCGGCGTGCAGCGCAACACCTGGGAACTGCTGGGCGACGAGCTGATCGAGCACTACCGCAGCGTGTTGCGGGTGCGGGCGGTAGCCGCTTCCTGACCCGCCCACCCGGTGACGGCGTGCCCCGGGCGTCGTCCGTTCCTTGTGAACCCCCCACAGGCGCCGGGTACGCTCGAAACACGATGTCCAGTTCTCACCGCGTGCTCCGGATCGTCTCTGCTGTCACCGCCGTCACCGCTCTCACCCTGGGTGCAGCCGGCACGGCCCAGGCGGTGCCCACCAAGGACAAGAAAGACGATTTCGTCCTGCCCCAGGCGGTCTCCTGGGTCGGCGGTGAAGCCCTGATCAGCACCAAGACGCTGACCGACCTGCCGGACGGGGTCAAGGCCCCACCGAAGGTCAAGGCCGCCGCCTGGCTGGTCGCCGACCTGGACAGCCGGGAGATCCTGGCCGCGAAGAACGTGCACGTGCCGCTGCGGCCGGCCTCCACCCTGAAGCTCTTCACCTCCCTGACCATCGAGCCCCAGCTCGAGCCGGACCAGGTCTACACGGGCCGGGAGGAGGACGAGGCGATCGAGGGCACCCGCGTCGGCATCGTCAAGGGCTCGAAATACACGGTGGACGACCTGTTCCACGGCCTGCTGATGGCCAGTGGCAACGACACGGCCAACGCCCTGAGCAACCTGATCGGGGGCCAGGCCGCGGCGGTCACGCAGATCCAGGCCGAGGCGAACGCGCTCGGGGCGTTCGACACCGTCGTGCGCAACACCAGCGGTCTCGACGCCAAGGGCCAGGTGAGCAGCGCCTATGACCTGGCGCTGGCCGGTACCGCCGCGCTGCAGAACGAGACGCTGGCCAAGATCATGGTGACCCCGTCGTACGCCTTCCCGAACAAGGGAAAGTCACTGGGCGCCAAGCGGAAGCACTATCAGATCCAGAACCACAACCGGCTGCTCGGCTATCTGCCCGGGGTGATGGGCGTCAAGAACGGCTACACCACCAAGGCCGGCAGCACGAACGTGGCCGCCGCGGCGCACCAGGGCCACCACTACATCGCGGTGGTCCTGCGCTCCGACGGCCCGGTCTTCACCCCCAGCGGTGACCTGCTGAAGTGGGCCTTCACCTACGGCCAGAAGGCCAACCCGGTCGGCCGTCTCGTGGAACCCGGTGAGCTGAGCGCGATGACGGGCCCCGGTATCGACGTCTCGGCGGCGCAGGCGACGGATTCACCCGACACCGACGCGGTGGACGGCACGGTCAACGGGGCTGTCGACGGGGCCGCTTCCGGCCGGCTCAAGGCGGCTCTACCCGCAGCGAACGCCGTCGGCGCCACCCAGCCCATGACCCGCTTCTGGCCGCTCGTCCTCACCCTCGCACTGCTGCTCGTGGCGACGGCCTTCGGCCTGCGCCCCGTCCTCGCGAACAGCCGGCGTTCACGCGCCCGCAAGGTGCGTCGCCGGCAGCGCGACTCCCGGCACCTCTACTGAACCCACGCACCATGGTGGACGTCGACGTCCACCATGGTGTTCTTGGTTTCAGTCGTCGTCGTGGCGGCGCAGAACACTGCCGACCGACTTCACCGCTCCCACCGCGGAGCGGGCGGCGACCAGACCGGCGGCACCCAGCACAGCCCCGGCCGCGACCGAGACCCGGTCGGCCGCGCGAGGACTCACGACCGGTGAGTACTGCGCCGGAGGCATCGGGGCCGCGGTGCGCCGGCCGGCGGCGGCCGGGTTGGTGGACGCCGCGGGGCGGGTGGACGTGGCGGTACCGGCCCGCGTGCGGGTGACGGTGAGGGTCGCCTCCGGGGTGGGGGCGGTGTCGGCGAGGTGCCCGCGGTCGATCGCGATCGTGGCCCCCCAGGCCGCCGCGACCAGCGTGAGGCGGCAGACCAGGTTCAGCCAGACCAGCAGGATCAGGGCGACGCCGGCGGTGGCCAGGAACTTGTTGTTCGTGGCCCCGTTCAGCAGCACCCCGGAGAGCAGCTTCAGCACGCCCAGGCCGATACCGCCGAACAGGGCGGCGTCCCACAGGTCGTGGTTGGGCAGCTTCACGCCGGAGAGCAGGCGGAACAGCAGCATGAAGATCAGGGTGTCGACGCCCAGCACGAGCAGGGTGCCGACGATGCCGAGGACCACCCGGCCGATGGCCGAACCCTCGTCCACACCGATCCAGCCGAGCAGGACGCCGGTGGACGCGCTGACGAAGATGCCCGCCACCGCGGAGACCAGCATCATCAGGCCGAGGCTGACCAGCACGCCGAGGTCGCGGGCCTTCGAGATGACGAGGTTCCGCTCCAGCTTGAGCTGACCGAACATCGCCCGCATGCCCTCCCGCATGGCGTCGAGCCAGCCCAGGCCGGTGAAGAGGAAACCGACCAGACCGATGATGCCGGCGATGGTGAGCTGGCTGGAGCTGGTCAGCGTGTCGATCGAGACGATGCCTCCGCTGCCGCCCACCGGGCTGATGACCACGGTGCCGACGCCGTCGTTCACCGCGTCGACCACCCGGCGCTGCATCGGCTTGTCGTCGCCGACGATCAGCCCGAACACGGTGAAGCCGACCGCCAGGGCCGGGAAGATCGAGAAGAACGCCGCGTAGGCCATCCCGCCCGCGAGCACACCGCCGCGGGCGTTGCCGTACCGCTGCCAGGCCCGCCACGGCACCGACCCCTTGGCCCGCTCGAGCAGGCCGGCCGAGCTCTTCCCCGCTGTCCCCGCTGTTGTCTCGCTCACGGGCTAAGTGTCCAGCAGATCGCCCTTGAAGCCGAACCGACGCCGCAACTGCCACAGCCCGTCGCGCCCGTGCTCGTAGAAGTTGAGCCCGCAGACGTCGAACGTCGAGCGATAATCGGCCAGCTCGGACTCGGCCCGGTCCATCGCCGGGTCGTCGAGATGGTGGGCCACCGTGACGTGCGGGTGGTAGTCGAACGGCAGGGCCCGCTTGAGCGGGCCGGTCCGGATCAGCCGCTGCAGGTCGGCGCAGTGCTCGGCGCCGTCTTCCAGCTTGACGAAGACGACCGGCGAGATCGGCCGGAACGACCCGGTGCCGCCCAGCGTGATGCTGAACCGGGTGGTGACCGCCGCGACGGCGCGCAAATGATCCTGGATCGCCTGGTCGTCGCCGGCGGGCACCTGGGTCGGTGGCAGCAGCGTGATGTGCGGCGGGATCTCCGCCGCCAGCGGATCGCCGAAGCCGGCCCGGCTCTGCCGCAGGAAGTCGGCCTGCGGCTGCGGGATGTCGAGCACCACCCCGATGGTGACCACGTCTTCGGAGACCGGTCTCACCAGAGCCATGCTCATGGTCGCCGGTGGTTCCCGGCGGGTTCCCCCCGTCATCCCGATCACCGCTTCGGAGGTAGGAACCCGACCCGGTCGTAGACCTCGGCGAGCACCCGTGTGGTCGTCTCCTGAGCCCTCGCCGCCCCGTCGGCGAGAATGTCGTCGAGCGTGCCCGGATCGGCGATCAGCGCGTTGGCCTTCTCCGCGATCGGCCCGGCGAACTCCTCGTACGCCGCCGCGACCTCCTTCTTCAGGTCGCCGTAGCCCGCCCCCGCGAACTTCTCCACGAGCGACTCGATCGGCGACCGGGTCAGCACCGACTGGATGGTGAGCAGGTTCGACACCCCGGGCTTGTTCTCCGGGTCGAAGACGATCTCGCGACCGGTGTCGGTGACGGCCGAACGGATCTTCTTGGCCGAGACCTTCGGGTCGTCGAGCAGCCACAGGCAACCGGGGCCGCCGACGCTGCCGCTCATCTTCTTGTCCGGGTTCTGCAGGTCGAGGATCTTCGCCGTGGCCTTCACGATGTGGGCCTCGGGCACCGGGAACGTCTTGCCGAAACGCTTGTTGAAGCGCTGGGCCAGGTCGCGGGTGAGCTCGAGGTGCTGGCGCTGGTCCTCGCCGACCGGCACGACCTTCGGACGGTAGAGCAGGATGTCGGCGGCCTGCAGGATCGGGTAGGTGAAGAGCCCGACGGTCGCCCGGTCGGAGCCTTCCTTGCTCGACTTGTCCTTGAACTGGGTCATCCGGCCGGCCTCGCCGAACCCGGTGATCGACTCCAGCACCCAGGACAGGCGCGGGTGCTCCGGGACCTGGCTCTGCACGAACAGCACCGACTTCGCCGGGTCGATGCCCGCGGCCAGGTACTGCGCGATGTAGCGGTGGGTGCGCCGGCGCAGGGCCGCGGGGTCGTAGTCGACGGTGATCGAGTGCAGGTCGGCGACGAAGAAGAAGGCCTCGAACTGCTCCTGCAGCTCGACCCAGTTCGCAAGCGCGCCGATGTAGTTACCCAGGTGCAGGGAGTCGGACGTCGGCTGCATACCGGAAAGCAGCCGGGGTCGCGCGGGACCGGTTTCAGGCATGGCCCTCATTCTGGCACCTTCCACCGGCTACGGGGCACCGGGCTTCGCCGGGCAGACCGGCGCGCGATCATCTACGGTCGTCGAGTCAGATGCGGCTGATGCACGTGAAGACGAAGGCACACACGAGAGCAGGGCGGACATGCCGGTCGAACAGGGCGAGGTCCAGACGGTGCAGCTGACCGACGGGCCGGCGCTGGCCGTGGCCCGGATCGAGGCCCCGCTGCGGCCGTTCCTGCTGGTCCACGGCGAGTCGGCCGACTCCACGGTGTGGCGCCAGGTGGCCGGGCGACTGGTCGAGGCCGGCCACGAGATCGCCGCCGTCGACCTGCGCGGTCACGGCCGGTCCGAGGCCCCGCCGACCGGGTACGACACCGACACCAGCGCCGACGACCTCGCCACCCTGCTCGACCAGCTCGGCTACACCGGTGCACGTTCGCCGATCGTGGCCGGGCACGGCTGGGGCGCCGACGTGGCCCTGTCGCTGGCCGCCCGGCGCGACGGCATCACCGGCCTCTGCCTGATCGACGGCGGCTGGACCCGCCCGGCCTGGCGCTACCCGACCTTCGAGGCGTTCTGGGCGAGTACCCACCCGGACAGCCCCTCCGATCCGGCGGACGGCGAAGATCCCCTGCTCACCCGGCGCCGCTCGATCGCCCACTCCGTCTTCCTCGGGGAGCCACGCGCCTGGTACCCGCTCGTCGGGGTGCCGGTGGTGCTCTGCCCGGTGGTGCCGCCCGACGGTGTGCCGGACCCCGACGGTGGCGGTACCGCCACCCGTACCGGGATCGCGGAGGCCCTCGGCGGCCTGCCCCGGACCCGGGTGAGCTGGTATTACGGATCCGGCGGGCGCATGCTCACCGCCGATCCCGGCCGGATCGCCGACGACCTGCTGACCCTCGCCGCAGACGCCGAGCCGACTGTCGGGTGAAACCCCTCCCGGCCGACTGACCGAGTGACGTTGGCCCGAACATTCGGCCAGGACGCCCTTCTCGGCCGGAACCGGGCATCCGGCCAGGTAGGCTGCGCGTCATGACGGCCTGGACCGCTGAACCTTCGGCGAACGAGCAGTACCTGACCGCGGTTCCGGCGGTCACCGCTATGCGTAACGCCGTGCGCGACTACGACTGGGGCTCCACCTCGGCGCTGGCCCTGCTGCAGAGCCGTACCCCCAGCGGCGGCCCGGAGGCCGAGCTGTGGATGGGCACGCACCCGTCCGCACCCTCCGTGCTGGTGCTGCCCGACGGCGATTCGACGGTCGAGCTGTCGCTGCCCGAGGCCATCGAGCGCTTCGGCGAGCAGGTGCTGGGCCGCGACGTGCAGGCCCGCTTCGGCGCCCGCCTGCCCTACCTGTTCAAGATCCTGGCGATCGCCCGCCCGCTGTCGGTGCAGGTGCACCCGACCATGCAGCGCGCCCAGGAGAAGTACACGCCGGGCCCCGACTCGATCTACGTCGACCCGTTCCACAAGCCCGAGATGCTCTACGCGCTCGAGCCGATCGAGGCCCTGTTCGGGTTCCGCCCGCCGGCCCAGGTCGCGATGCTGCTGAGTCGTCTGCGGGCGCCGCGCCTGGAGCAGCTCATCGACGTGCTCATGCCCCACGGCAGCACCTCCGACGAGGCCGCCCGCCTGCACTCCGCCCTGGAGCTGCTGATCACCTGGCCGATCGAGGACCGGGCCGCCCTGGTCGCCGAGGTCGCCTCCGGCAGCAGCCGCCTCACCGCCGAGGGCAGCCCCGACTACCCCGAGGTGTTCGGCTGGCTCGACCGTCTGATCGGCCTGCACCCGGCCGACCCGATGGTGCTGGCGCCGCTGCTGCTCGACCTGGTGCGGCTGGTTCCCGGCCAGACCGTGTTCGTCGACGCCGGGGTGCCGCACGCCTACCTCAGCGGTCTCGGCGTGGAGATCATGGCCGGCTCGGACAACGTGCTGCGCTGTGGTCTGACCAGCAAGGAGATCAACGTCCCGGAGCTGCTCCACGTCATCGACAGCCGTCCGCTGGCCTCCGGTGACAGCAACCTCTCCCAGCTCTCGGACGACGAGGTCGCCTGGCGTCCGCCGGTCCAGGACTTCCAGCTCAGCCGGGTCATCGTGACCGGCGGCACCGGCCATCCGGTGACCGCCGACGCCTCGATCAGCGGTCCGCAGATCGTGCTCTGCACCAAGGGTGCGGTCACGGTCACCGCCGGAGGTGTCTCGGTGCCGCTGGAGAGTGGCCAGTCCGCCTTCGTCACCGCCACCGCCGGCCCCCTCACCCTGACCGGTGAGGGTGAGGTCTTCCGGGCCGCCCCCGGCCGCTCCCTCTGAGACCCGGGAACCTCTAGAACTGACCGCCGACCGCCCGGGGCGGTTCCTCGTCCACCATGGGCAGCGGTTCGGTGAAGACGCCGATCCGCACCGACGCCGGGATCGACTCGCGGTCCAGATACCGCACGCCGCTGCGCGGGCAGAACAGCACGCGCCACGACGGGGAGCCGTCACTCTCGTCGCCCTCCAGGTGTTCCAGCAGCTCGAGGTGCCAGTTCACGTAGTAGCGCGTGCCCTCTCCCACGAACACGGGGGTGCTCGCACAGCGGCAGCGCAGGTCGCGCTCGGTGCGGCGACGCCGCCAGGTCTCCATCCGGCGGGCCCACGACTCCCCGAGCGATCGCCGGTGCCAGTGCGCCGCGTCCAGTTCCTGGCCGGCGCTCTCGTGCCCGTGGCTCTTCAGCAGGTCGGCCGTTCGGTGCCGGGGATCGTCACCGACCCCGTTCCAGGCCGCCGCGTCGAGCAGCCGGTGCGCCCCGTGAGCATCTCCCTGCGCCGCCCGGGCCGCGGCGAGCACGGCCAGCACGGCCGCGTTGGGTGCGGTGGTGATGCTGGACGCGGCTTCGGCCGCAGCGGTCAGATCGTGCGGGGCCGCCGACACGGCGAACATGGTCCAGTCGTCAGGGCCCGGTTCCTCCAGCCGCTCCAGCCCCAGCCGGGCCGTCTGCAGCCCTTCCGCGCGCCCGGAGACCATCGCGATACAGCCCCGCACCAGCTCGGTCTCCCCGGGCCTGGCCTGCGACGCCATCATCCGCCGGCCCAGGAACTTCGCACCCGCCCGGGGATCGCTCGCCAGGATCGAGGCCAGCATGCCCGGCACCGCATCGTCCGGTTCGTCCACGCTCAGCAGGCTCTGCGCCTCGCGATAAAGCCCCAGACCCACCAGGCGGGCGGCCGCCTCGTGTCGGGCCTGCGGAGGCAGGCTGGGTCCAGGACTCACGACTGATTGATCGGTCGGGCGTTCCGGCACCTGAGCGCGGGACGGCTATTCGCTCTTTCGGACGTTCAGAACAGGGTCTCCGGCTCGACCGGATCCGGCGTGGGTAGGGGCTCCAGCCCGGGCACCCGGGCCCGTACCTCGTCGTGGAACCGGCGGGCCAGGGCGGGCGCGTCGACGTTGTCGGGGGTGTGCAGGAAGAAGGTCGGGGAACGGCCCTCGCGCAGCCAGGCGGCCATGACCTCCACCCAGTGCTGCCAGCCCGCGATCGTGCGCGCCTCGTCGTCCCGGCCGAGGTACCGGATCACCGGCCGCTCGGTCAACGCCCGGTCGCGCCGGGGCAGACGCGGTTTACGTTCCCACGCCTCACGTTCCGCGTCACTCGTCGGCGGGGTGGCGAAGAAGGCCGTGGTGTCGAACGGCACCCATTCGGTACCGGTCCGCGCACACATCCGTTCCAGTTCGCCAGGGTCGCTGAAGAACCGGGGATGCCGCACCTCAACGGCATAACGATGCTCCGTCGGGAGTTTTCGCAGCAGAGCCTCGAGCGTGGGGACGTCGGTGGGCGCGAAGGTGCCCGGCAACTGGATCCAGAGGGCCTGGATCCGGGGTCCGAGCGGCTCCACCACGTGCAGGAACTGCCGCAGTTCCTCGTCCACCCCGACGAACCGGCGGTCGTGAGTGATCAGTCTGGGCAGCTTCACCACGAACCGGAAATCCGAATCGGTCTGCTGTGCCCAGGTTTCCACGGTCTCCCGGGTCGGCGTGGCGTAGAAGGTGGTGTTGCCCTCCACCGCGTTGCACCAGCCGGCATAGAACCGCAGCCGCTCCCGGGCCCCGACCCCTCGCGGCGTGACACGACCCGACCAGGCCTTGTGCGTCCACATCGCGCACCCGACATGAAGTCTTTGCATGTCCAGAACCTCCGCTATTCCACCGATGGTCGCCATCGGACCAGGTCAACGCCACAAGAGGCCAGGCTCGGCCCGATGTAGCTATTCCGGTCAACCATCAGTACCTTCCGGTTCATGTCATTGAAGGCCCGGCTGCGCTATCGGTTCGACAACATCATGGCCCGCGGGGCCGGGAGCCAGATCCTGCTGCTGGCGGCCTTCACCATCGTGCTGGTGGCCATCGCGACCCTCGCCACCGCCGTCCTCCGGGTCCGGCCCATGGACGACAGCGGGAAGGCCGACTCGCTCGGCCGGGTGATCTGGCTGTCGCTGATGCACGCGATGGACCCGGGGATGATCGGCGGGGACGGCGAGGGCTGGGTCTTCATGGCCATCATGCTGACCCTCACGATCGGCGGGATCTTCGTGGTGTCGGCCCTGATCGGTGTGCTGACCCAGGGGTTCGGCGACCAGATGGAAGCCCTGCGGCGCGGCCGGAGCGCGGTCGTGGAGCAGCGGCACACCGTGATCCTCGGCTGGGACCGCAAGATCTTCTCCCTCCTGGACGAACTCGCCGAGGCCAACCGGAACCGCCGCGACGCCTGCGTGGTGATTCTCGCCGACCGCGACAAGGTCGAGATGGACACCGAGATCGCCGAGGCGATGGACGGTTCGAAGCTGCGGATCGTCACCCGGAGCGGTAGCCCGATGTCGTTCAGCGACCTCGGCCTCCTCGCGCTGGGCCGGTCCCGCTCCGTGATCGTCATCTCCCCCGACTACCACCCGGACGGATCCCTCGTCAGCGAGAGCGAGGCCGACACCCGGGTGCTGAAGACGCTGCTGGCGATCACGAAGCGGGAGGACGACCAGCCGGGTCACATCGTCGCCGAGATCCAGGACCTGCGCACGGCCCCGGTCGCGCGGATGGTCGCCGGCGATCGCGTGGCCCTGGTCCAGGCCGGAACGCTGATCAGCCGACTGCTCGTACAGTCCAGCCGGCAGCCTGGGCTCGCGGCCGTGTACAGCGAGCTGCTCGATTTCGCCGGTGTCGAGATCTACGTCGTCGGGCAGCCCGAAATGACCAGGAAGACATTCCGCGAGGCAGTTTTCACCCTCGGCACCTCCACCCTGATCGGCGTGCGCACCGATTCCGGGCAGATCCTGCTGCCCCCGCCGCCGGACCGCCGCTTCGAGCCGGGCGACGAGTCCATCGTCATCAGTGAGGACGACGACCGGATCTTTCTGGACGGAACCACGGAACCCCCCGTGCCGGTCCGACCCGACCTCGCGCCGCAGCCGACGGCCCGCCCCGAGCGCACCCTCATCCTCGGGTGCAGCCCCCGGCTACCGGTGGTGCTGCACGAACTCGACTCGTACGCCCCCGACGGCAGCGAGACCTGGATCGTCGGCGAGGGCAATCCCCAGTCGCTGATCACCGGCGACTTCGAGAACCTGAAGGTCACCGCCCAGACCGGCGACGTCACCGACCGCGGCCTGCTGGAGTCGCTGGGGGTCAGCGGTTTCGACCACATCCTGATCCTCTCCGAGAGCGAGGGCCGCAACCAGGAGATGGCCGACGCCCGCACCACGGTGTGCCTGCTGCACCTGCGCGACATCGGTCGCCAGACCGGGGGCCTGCGCGTCACCAGCGAGATCCTCGACATCCAGAGCCGCAACCTGGCCTCGATCGGCGAGCCCGACGACTTCATCGTCAGCAACATGCTGGTCTCGCTCATGGTCGCCCAGGTCTCCGAGACCCCCTCCTTGCTCGACGTCTTCGAAGAACTCTTCACCGCCGAGGGCCACGAGATCTACCTGAAACCGGCCGACGCCTACGTGGCTCCCACCGAGGTCGAGTTCGCCGTGGTCAGCGCCGCCGCCCTGAACCAGGGCCAGGTGGCCATCGGCTACCAACTGGCCCGCAACGCCCACGACCCGTCCGCCTTCGGCATCGTCATGAACCCGGACAAGCGCTCACTCGTCACCCTCGGCCGCGACGACCGGGTGATCGTGCTGGCGGAGAGCTGAGCAGTCACTCACACCGGCCGGCCCACCGGACCGCCCGAGGAGCAGTGACCCGACCGCCAAGGATTCGGCGGAACCGGCTTGAGTACCGACCATGATCCGCCGAACCTGACAGGGCACGAACGAACGGATGCGCCGGTCACCGGCCTCGCCGCGGATATCCCTCCACTCGGTCTGCCTTCACGAGGTTAGGTAAAGCGAAAATGGGTGTAAGACGGAGATTTTTGTTCATCGCCCTAGCCGGCTCGGGTTGCGTGATCGCGATGGCCGCGGTCGGACTGCAAGGAACCAGCTCCCAGGAGGACGCCGGCCAGCAGTTGGCCCGGACCAGTAACGGAATGTCGCTTCAATGGAATGCTGACATGCTGCACGACGGGATACGCGGCGACGTGCTGGCCGCGCTGCTCGCCGAGACCGCAGCCGATCGGGAGCTGCTCGACACGGCGGCGGTGACCGATGACGCCGCAGCCATCCTCAGCCGATTCAACGAGGCGGCCGCACTGGCTCCTTCGAACGTTGCCGCACAGTTCGCCGCGGTTCGGCCCGACCTGGAGAAGTATGCAGATCAGGCGGTTTCGCTCAGCCAGCTGGCGGAAAGCGATCCCACCGCGGCCAGGGCCGAGCTCCCTGCCTTCCTGACCTTGTTCGCCCAGCTGGAGGAAAGCATGGGGGGTGTGGACGAAGCCATGCTCGCCGCCGTGGACGACAGCCAGGTCCAGGCCCAGGCTTCAGCGCGACAAGCGAAGATCTGGCTGCTCATCGGAGTCATCGCTTCGATCCTGATGTTCGCCGTCTTGTGCTGGATGGTCGGCCGATCGGTGATCCGGCCGCTGAGGCGGGTGATGGTGGCCCTGCATTCGATGGCCGAGCGCGACCTGACCGCGCGGGTGGCGACCGAGGGCAAGGACGAGTTCGCACAGATGGGAGTGGCCTTCAACCAGGCCATGACCGAGATCAGCGAGACCATCTCGGCCGCCGGGGCCGCGACCGGAACTCTCATCGGCGCCTGTGCCGAACTGTCGGACACGTCGGTGCGGCTCGGGCAGTCTGCCGAGGCAACGGCCGCCAAGGCCGAGGAAACGTCCTCGGCCGCCACGTTCGTCGGCACACAGATCGCGGGGATGTCCTCAGCGACCATGCAGATGCAGTCGGCCATCCGCGAGATCGCCGGTCAGACCGCGTCTGCGGTCGAGGTGGCGGCGGAGGCCGTTCGCGAAGCCCAGATCACCAGCCAATCAGTCGCCGACCTGACCGCGGCGAGCGAGGAGATCGGGGCCATCGTGAAGGCGATCACCACCATCGCCGAGCAGACGAACCTCCTCGCGCTGAACGCGACCATCGAGGCGGCGCGGGCCGGCGAAGCCGGCACCGGTTTCGCCGTCGTCGCCTCCGAGGTGAAAGATCTGGCCCACGAGACAGGTGGGGCGACCGAGGACATCACCGCGAAGATCGCCGCGATTCAGAGCATCACGCAGAGATCGAGCGACGCCATCGATACCATCGTGGGAGTGATCAGGAGGATCGACGAGAACCAGTCGATGATCGCCGCCGCGGTCGAAGAACAGTCCGCGACCACTGCGGAGATCAGCCGAAGCGTCGACGAGGTCGCCGACGGCGCCACCCAGATCAGCAGGAATACCGCGGGGATCCAGGAAACGGTCCAGGAGACATCCGCTATCGCGGTGAGGAACCGCGCCTCCGCCACCGAACTGGATGGCATCGCGCGTCAGGTCGACGGTCTGATCTCCCGCTTCCGCTGCTGATTCGACAGCAAGCCTCCGAGAGACGGGGCGTTCTTCAGGCTTCATGGATTGGCATAGCCGCCATGATTGCCGATTCGCCGCCAAACACAGAACCATTCACCATCGATGGAGAGGAACTGGAACGTAGCGCGCCCGTCAGGCGAAGCGAAGCTCCAGGTCATCTCCATGATGCCGGGAGCTCTTCGCATCTCGTCCACCCGAAGCGAAGCCGGCCACACGTAGGCCCGACGCGCCGCCTGCGCCGCCTGCGCCGACGCCCAGTCGTCACAGGCGGGGGCGAACTTGTCCAGGACGACTTTCTTGAAAGTGTCCTTGTGCTCGGGCTTCAGCTTCTTGTAATCGGCCTTGAAGCTGTCAAGAGTTCGGAACTTCACGAGTCGAGATCGGTAAGAAACGCGTCGGCACTGTCATGGTCGGTGAACCGGCCCGCTGTGAGGTCCGCCGTGGCCTCGCGCTCGCGCTGCTGCCACGCCTCTTCCCAGAACCACGCCTGGGTTGCGGGAATGGCCGCCTGCGGGCGCACCTCCAGAACACCGTCCGAGCGCTCGGTGATCTCGACCTGGGCACCGGGCTTGTCCAGCCCGTACCGACGCCGAACTTCACTGGGCAGAGCGAACAATCCTCGCGACTGCAAGG
Source organism: Kineosporia sp. NBRC 101731 (assembly GCF_030269305.1). NCBI lineage: Bacteria > Bacillati > Actinomycetota > Actinomycetes > Kineosporiales > Kineosporiaceae > Kineosporia > Kineosporia sp. NBRC 101731. The sequence continues at coordinate 1,297,588 of NZ_BSTC01000001.1, read as the reverse complement.
CGATGAATCCATGGAAAAGAGCGTCTGCCACAGCCTGCCCTCCTGTATCTACGTGACCCCACTATCAACGATAGTCTCCAAGTCGCAAAGCAGCAATGCTGCATAGCTGCAGGCGCCGCGCGTCAGGAGTCGAGCGCCAAGGCCCTAGCACTGGAGAGTGATCGCTCCAGCGTTCGGCGTACGTCGGGGCCAGATCCACCTCAGCGGCGGTGGCCGTCACGGCCAGCCCGAGGCTGGCAATGGCGTAGTCGATGCGCCCCCCGGCGTCCAGGGACCTTCGTCAACTCACCCCGGTGAACCGGACAGGACCACGAGAGTTGTCGCCAGAGATGAGAAGCGACTCCCGCGGGAGTCGGACCGGCGTGACGACTTTCTTACTGATCCCCGGGGCCGGAGGCGACGCCCGCTACTGGAACTACGTCGTTCCGCGGCTGGAAGAGCTGGGGCACACTGCCATAGCGGTCGACCTGCCGGCTCAGGACGAGTCCGCGGGCTGGGCCGAGTACACGCACACGGTGGTCACGGCTCTGGGCGACGCCGACCCGCACACCACGATCGTGGTCGCCCACTCCATGGGCGCTTATGTGGCCCCTCTGGTGGCTGAGCGGTACCCGTACGCCTACTGGTGCTCATCAACCCCATGATTCCTGCGCCGGGTGAGACCGCCGGGCAGTGGTGGGAAGCGACCGGGCACCAGGTGGCCCGGGTGCAGGCCGGACTGGGTCAGTTCGAAGCGCCGAAAGACTTCTTCCACGACGTCTCCCCGGACATCGAGGCAACCGCCATGACCTGGCCGCACCGCAGTCCCTCAGACCGATCCTTCACAGAACCATGGCCGGCGAAAGTCTGGCCGTCGGTGCCGACCCTCGTTCTCCAAGGACGTGACGACCGACTGTTCCCTCTGGCGTTCGTGCGCAGACTCGCCCGCGAGCGGCTGGGCGCCGAGACGATCGAGATGCCGGGTGGCCACCTACTGGCGTTGAGCCGGCCGGACGAGCTGGCCCGGAGACTGGCCGCCCTATAGAAGCCTGCCCGCCCGGACCCTCTCAGTCGATCAAGCAAACAGATCCGTAAGTAGCGTGCAAATGGATCTGTAGCCAGCATGCAAACGGTGTCGTAGCGAGGGCGCAGACGGACACATAGAGGGTCTGAAGTGCCATGATGCAGGGAACCGCTGCAGCGACCCTACGGTGAAGTGGGCCTGGACGACGTCAAGCACCTGCACTGGTTGCGCACCATGATCGGAGATCGGCTCGCAGACGCGATCATGATCACGAACGGCCAGTTCGCCTACCGTCGGCCCGACGGGATCGCCGTCGTTCCGGCCGCGCTGCTCGGCCCGTAGCCCTTACCCGTCAAGACGTCAGAAGCCGAGCTCCAGGTCCACGACCACCGGAGAATGATCGCTCCACCGGCCCCGGTGTCCCAGGGCCGTCGATAATCCACCACTTCGACCAGGAACCGTCGAGCAGGCGGACCAGCCCACCGTACTGGTACCAGATTTGGTACCATGCAGTGACGTCTTGATACCGACACCACTGGAGCGCACCATGGCCATCACTGCGACCGAAGCGCGTAAACGTCTCTTCCCCCTTATCGAGGAAGTCAACAACGATCAGCAGGTCGTGGAGATCTTGTCCAAGGGCGGCACCGCCTTCCTCGTGCCCGAAGAGCAGTGGCGGCGCATCCAGGAGACCCTGTTCCTGATGTCCGACCCGCAGGTCGCCAACCGTCTTCGCAAGTCCATCGCCCAGGCAGAGGCTGGCTTGGCCCAAGAGCGGGAGCTGATCGACCCCGATGTCTGATCGCCTCCTCACCTTCACCACTCAGGGCTGGGACGACTACCAGTCCTGGGTAGCGCAGAAGCCCACGCTTCGGCGAATCAATCGCATGATCGACGAAGCTCGCCGGACACCGGAGGAAGGGATCGGCAGGCCGGAACCTCTGGTCGCCGAGTGGGCCGGGTACTGGTCCCGACGTGTGACCGAGGGGGACCGCATGGTCTACAGCTTCACCGAGAAGCAACTCGTGATCGTCCTTCTCCGAGGCCACTACTACGATCATTGACGCTGGGGCCGCGAGCGACAGTTCAATCGCTCAAGCGATGGCGGAACTCAGCGCCGCAGATCGCGCACTGCCAATGCAGCGTTCTACGCAAGCGTCACGTCCACAACGACCGGTGAGTGGTCGCTCCAGCGCTCCGCGTAGGAGGGCGCGAGGTCGACTTCGGCTGAGGTGGCTAGTGCAGCCAGGCCGGCGCCGGCAATCGCGTAGTCGATGCGCCAACCGGCCCCGGTGTCCCAGGCCTTCCCCCGCCAGGAGAACCAGGTGTAAGGCCCCGGCCCCTCCCCCGCGAGGCTGCGGTGCACGTCCACGAACCCGTCCTCGTCGAACAGCGAGTCCATCCAGGCCCTCTCGGCCGGCAAGAAGCCGGCCTTCTTCAGATTGCCCTTCCAGTTCTTCAGGTCGACCTCGCGGTGGCAGATGTTGAAGTCGCCGCACACCAGCAGATGACGCCCGTCCGCGGCGAGTTTGTTCATGCGCTCCCGGATCTCGTTCAGGAAGGCGTACTTCTCGTCCTGCTTCGGGGTCTCGGCCTCGCCGGTGTGCACGTACACCGACACCACCGTCAGCAGCGAGGGCTCCCCCTCAGCAGAAGGCGTCAGAGCGAAGTCAGCCTCAACCCATCGCCCAGCGCCGAGGAAGGACCCCAGGCCCGAGCGCACGGCCACCGGCTCAGTCCGAGACAGCACGGCCACCCCGGCCCGGCCCTTCGCCGCCGAAGACTCCTCGTGCACCCCGTACCAGCCCTCACCCATGATCTTCATGAGCGTGGCGTCGTCGGCCCGGACCTCTTGCAGGCAGAGGATGTCCGGCTGCCGCTCGGCGAGCCAGGCGGGCATACCCCGCCGTTCAGCAGCCCGGATACCGTTGACGTTGACGGTCGCGATCCTCATGACGCCATCCTCTCCCATTGAGGAACGGGCCCGGGACGACCAGGCCCGGCTGGAGGTGATACCCACCGGCACACGCCGGTCCAGGAGGCGCCGGACCTGGTCGCGGCGTGGATCAGGAGTCACATTCTGTGAAACCCCTGTCCAGGGGGCTCGACAAAGGGTAAACACGTGGCATGACCCTTCTGGACGACGCGGCCGGGATCAGCGACGATCTCGCCGATCTGCGGCACCGGCTGCACCGGCGACCCGAGATCGGGCTCCGGCTGCAACGCACCCAGCAGGCGGTGCTCGAGGCCCTCGACGGCCTGGACCTGGAGATCACGGCGGGCCAGGAGATCGGCTCGGTGACCGCCGTGCTGCGCGGCACCGCCGCTCCCGACCCGGAGACAGCGCCAGTGGTGCTGCTGCGCGCGGACATGGACGCCCTGCCGGTGCACGAGGAGGTGGGTAGCCCGTTCCGTTCCACCGTCGACGGCGCCATGCACGCCTGCGGTCACGACCTGCACACCGCGATGCTGGTGGGGGCCGCCCGGCTGCTCAACGACCGGCGGGATCAGATCGCCGGTGACGTCGTGCTGATGTTCCAGCCCGGCGAGGAGGGCTATCAGGGCGCCTCGAAGATGATCGGTGGGGGCGTGCTCGGCGCCGCCGGCCGGGCCGTGGACAAGGCCTTCGCCCTGCACGTGCTGCCGAACCAGGTGCCGCTGGGCACGATCGCTACCCGCCCGGGAGCCGTGATGGCCGCTGCGGACGGTCTTTTCGTGACGGCCCGGGGTTCCGGCGGGCATGCCGCCTCACCACACCTGGCCCGCGACCCGGTGCCGGCCATCTGCGAGATGGTGATGGCGCTGCAGACCGCGATCACCCGCCGCATCGACGCCTTCGAGGCCGCCGTGCTCACCGTGGGCAAGCTGAAGGCCGGCACCAAGCACACGGTGATCCCGGAGACCGCTGGTTTCGAGGCCACCGTGCGTACTTTCGACCGGGGCGTGCGCCGTCAGATGCGCGATCTGGTGCACCAGGTCTGCCAGGGCGTCGCCGACGCGCACGGTGTGGAGGTGGCGGTCGAGTACGTCGAGGAGTGCCCGGTCACGCTGAACGACTCCGTGGCCACCGATTTCGCCTTCGAGACGGCGGCCAACCTGTTCGGCGAATCACGCATCCACACCCTGGCCCGGCCCCTCACCGGCACCGAGGATTTCTCCCGGGTTCTCGAGAAGGTCTCGGGGGCAATGATTCTCATTGGCGCGTGCCCCGATGGGCACGATCCGGAAACCGCGCCGAGCAACCACTCGCCGCACGCCACGTTCGACGACGCGGTGCTTCCCGACGGGGCAGCTCTGTACACCGAGCTGGCATTGCGTCAACTCAGCATTTAAATTGAGGACGCCCGCCACTCACCATCGGTGAGTGGCGGGCGTCCTCAATTTTGAAGCTCTTACTGCCGTTCCGCCGCCTCGACGACATTGGCGAGCAGCATGGCCCGGGTCATCGGGCCCACCCCACCCGGGTTGGGCGCCACCCAGCCGGCCACCTCGCGCACGTCGAGCGCGACATCGCCCGCCAGCTTGGACTTTCCGGTGACCGGGTCGGGAACGCCCCGGCTGACGCCGACGTCGAGCACGACCGCGCCCGGTTTCACCATGTCGGCCGTGATCATGTTCGCGACCCCGGCCGCGGCGACCACCACGTCGGCCCGGCGCACGTGCTCGGCCACGTCACGGGTACCGGTGTGGCACAACGTGACCGTGGCGTTGAGCTCGCGGCGGGTGAGCAGGAGACCCAGTGGGCGACCGACGGTGACACCGCGGCCGACCACACAGACCTCCTTGCCCTTGAGATCGATGTCATTGCGCAACAACAGATCCACGATGCCGTGCGGGGTGCACGGGATCGGGCTCGTCATCGGTGCGTTGACGTTGAGCACCAGCCGACCGAGGTTGGTCGGGTGCAGACCGTCCGCGTCCTTGGCCGGGTCGATCAGCTCGAGCACCCGGTCGGAGTCGAGGCCCTTCGGCAGCGGCAGCTGAACGATGTACCCGGTGCAGGCCGGGTCGTCGTTGAGCCGCTTGACCGCGGCCTCGACCTGCTCCTGCGTCGCGTCGGCGGGCAGGTCTTCGCGGATGCTGTTGATGCCGACCTCGAGGCAGTCGGCGTGCTTCATCGCGACGTACTTGGCGCTGCCCGGGTCTTCACCGACCAGCACCGTGCCCAGACCGGGAACGATGCCCTGTTCCTTCAGCCGGGAGACGCGTTCCTTGAGCTCGACGCGGATAGCGGCAGCGGCGGCCTTACCGTCGAGAAGCTGCGCGGTCACCGACGTCACCACGTCTCCAGGCCTTCGTACAGCGGGAAGTCCTGGGCCAGCTTCTCGACCCGCTTGCGCAGGCTCTCGATGTCGGCCGTGGGCTGCAGGGCGTTCGCGATCACGTCGGCGACCTCGGTGAACTCCTCGTCGCCGAAGCCCCGGGTGGCCAGCGCGGGCGTGCCGATGCGCAGACCGGAGGTGACCATCGGCGGACGCGGGTCGAACGGAACCGCGTTGCGGTTCACGGTCACGCCGATCTCGTGCAGACGGTCTTCGGCCTGCTGGCCGTCGAGCTGGGACTCCCGCAGGTCGACGAGCACCAGGTGCACGTCGGTGCCACCGGTGAGCACCGAGACGCCGGCCTTCGTGGCGTCGGCGGCGGTGAGGCGCTCGGCGAGGATCTTGGCGCCGCGCACGGTGCGGGCCTGACGGTCTTTGAACGCGTCGGAGTGGGCGATCTTGAACGCGGCCGCCTTACCGGCGATCACGTGCATGAGCGGGCCACCCTGCTGGCCCGGGAACACCGCGGACTGGAACTTCTTGGCGTTCTCCTGGTCGTTGGCCAGGATGATGCCGCCTCGCGGGCCCGCCAGGGTCTTGTGCGTGGTGCTGGTGGTGACGTGGGCGTGCGGGATCGGGCTCGGGTGCAGGCCCGCGGCGACCAGACCGGCGAAGTGCGCCATGTCGACCATCAGGTAGGCGCCGACCTCGTCGGCGATCGAGCGGAACGCGGCGAAGTCGAGCTGACGCGGGTAGGCCGACCAGCCCGCGATGATCAGCTTCGGCCGGGCCTCGAGGGCCTTCGCACGCACGACGTCCATGTCGATCAGGAACGTCTTCGGGTCGACCCCGTAGGCGGCCACGTTGTACAGCCGGCCGCTGTAGTTGATCTTCATGCCGTGGGTCAGGTGACCACCGTGGGCCAGCTCCAGGCCCAGGATGGTGTCGCCCTGGCGGATCAGGGCGTGCATCGCGGCGGCATTGGCCTGCGCGCCGGAGTGCGGCTGCACGTTCGCGTAGTCGGCCCCGAACAGGGACTTCACCCGGCTGATGGCCAGCTCTTCGGCGACGTCAACGAACTCGCAGCCACCGTAGTAGCGCTTGCCCGGGTAACCCTCGGCGTACTTGTTCGTGAGCACCGAACCCTGCGCCTCGAGCACGGCGCGGGGAGCGAAGTTCTCACTGGCGATCATCTCGAGGGTGTTCCGCTGGCGGCCCAGCTCGTTGCCCAGAACGGCGGCGAGCTCGGGGTCGGCGTCAGCGAGGGACTCGTTGGTGATCGCGCGGCTGGTGGAGGCGGCGTCAGACGTCATGCGGTTACTCCAAGCAGAGTCGGTCGTCGGGTGGTCAGGTCGTGCTTCCCTTGCCCCGGGCCCAGGCGAACGACCCGAAGACGACGACACTCCACCGCTTCCCGGTGGTGACCCACCCGAACGCCAGTCGCGGCGAGGAACATCGTATCAATGCCCGCGAGTGGCCGGTCGGTTGCGTATGGCGATAAGCATCGCATCATCCGCAACAGCTGTCAGTAGCCCTTGGACGAACTTCTCAAACCGGCTGGATCACCAGACCCGGCTGCCGGCTGCAGACACGGCTACAGACATCAGAACTGGACGGAGATGTTTCCGCGCTCCTCGCCCCGGGCCTCGAAGTACTCGGCCGGCGTGAAGCTCCCCAGCCCGGCGACGATGTTCGTCGGCACGGTCTGAAGGCTGGTGTTGTAGGTCTGCACGGCGTTGTTCAGGAGCTGCCGGGCGTAGGCGATCTTGTCCTCGGTGTCGGCCAGCTCGCTCTGCTGCGCGCCGAAATTCTGGCTGGCCTTCAGGTCGGGGTAGGCCTCGGCCACCGCGAACAACCTCGACAGCCTGGCCGACAGCTCGTTCTCGGCCTGCGCGCGCTGCCCGGCGCCGGCGCCGTTCGCGGACACCGCCTGCTGCCGGGCCTGCACCACGGCGTCCAGGGTGCCGCTCTCGTGGGCCGCGCATCCCTTCACCGTCTCGATCAGATCCGGGATCAGGTCATGACGGCGCTTGAGGTGCACGTCGATCTGCGCGGACGCGGCCTCGACCTGGTGACGACGGCGCACGAGTCCATTGTGGGCACGCACCGCCCAGAACAGGGAAAGCGCCACGACCACCAGGACGACAAGCGTCACCACGAGCACCATGGCCTCAACGTAGCCAGTCGTCGACCCCTCATTCCACGCCTTCACCCCATTCACGGCCCAAGGGGCAGACCATCCGGTCCTACCGGACGAGTCATATCCTGAAGTCATGGAAGAGCTGCGCTTCGGCATGACCCTCGACGACCGGCCCGCACGGGTTCAGGAGATGGGCGGGCGCGAGTTCACGGTCATCGGGGCGGCGAATCATTACCAGGAGATCGGTGTGGACGCCGAGGGTCGTCTCTTCCTGCTCGACCCCACCCCGAGCACCCCGTGCCTGCTCAGCAGCAGCATGGATGCCTTCCGCGGATTCCTGAAGGCGTTCGACGAGTTCTACGCGGGCGGGGATGCCGATCCGGAGATCCCGCGCCGTAAGCGAATTCGGCTGCTGAAGAAACAGCTCACCGCGATCGACGCCGAGGCGCTGCTCAAAGACCTGCACTGGTCCGTCACCGTGGAACAGATCGAGGACGGCATTCTTTAGCCGGGCCGATCGTCCACCACGAAAAAACGCCCCCCGGGAAAATGGTTTTCCCGGGAGGCGTTCTCTTGCACGATCTACTTGCCCCAGAGTGCCTTGTACTTCGCGGAGGCATTCGGGTTCTGCACCTCACCGAAGATCGACCCGGCGTAGTAACTCGCCGGCTCGTTGAAGTAGGCCTCGTAAGCCAGTTGACTGCCCAGGCTCTCGAACCAGGCCTTCATCTTCCCGATGTAGAACGCGTTGTCGCCACCGTTGTTACCGGCATGCGCGGTACCTGGGTACACGCCCCACTCCGGCACGCTGACCTTCTTGCCGTGGTTCTTGGCGAAGTTGCTCCAGTACTTCAGGCCCTGCTTGCCGTTCAGCTGCTCGTCCCAGGCCGACTCACTGGTCGCGCCGGGCCACATGTCGTAGGAGTCGATGCCCACGATGTCGACGTACTTGTCGCCCGGGTAAGCCTTGGTCGGGTCGGCCTGACCGGCGCTCACGCCCCGGTTGACGTTCCAGTCCCAGGTCAGCGCCGGGGCCACCGATTCGGCCGCGGAGACAACCTGTCGCCAGCACTCGGCGAACGCGGCGGGGTCGTTCGCCTGCCAGGCGTACCAGTCACCGTTGAACTCCCAGCCCAGGCGGATGACGCTCGTGTCGTCCAGACCCGCGGCCTTGATGTTCGTGGCGATCTGCTTCCACTTGTCGTTGTAGGCGCCCGAGGCGCACTGCGACAGGGTGCTTCCGTCTTCCGGGAAGGGCGGGAAGCCGAAAGACTTGGTGTACGAGGTGTTCTTCCAGGAGTCGTACAACCACTCCGGGTTGATCAGGTCGTCCCAGCTGGCGCGTGCCGGCCAGTCGACGACCACGTCGACGCCCGCTCCACGCCATTTCCCGAAGGCCGCAGCGTTACCGGCACTGCTGCCCGGCATGTACAGGCCCGACGCCCAGCCCAGACCCGAGGCCTTGTCGCTCAGGTTGGCCAGGCCGATCTGGGTGGTCTTGCCGGTGGTCGCCGACGGCGACGAGTCTTCCGTCGTGGTCTTGCTGGCGCTCGGCGACTTGCTGCTCGTCTTCGTCTTGGCCGCGGCCTTCTTGGTCTTCGTGGCCGTGGCCTTACCCAGGCGTTCCTGGTTCTTCTTCAGCTCTTCCGAGGTCGGCGACGCGGAACGGTCCGCGGTGATCGCCGGCATCGAGTTGCTGTCGCTGGTCAGCGCGGCCTCTTCGACCGTGTCCTGCTGGGCGCGGTCGATGAAGTAGGCGCCGGGCACGGCAATGGTCAGCGCGATCGCCACAGCACCGAGCCAGGCGCGCTTGTTGCTGACCGCGCGGCCGATCGGGCCACGGTTGGAACGGCGGCCGGTCTTCGGGCGCTGCCCCCGCAGGGCGCGGCGGCTGCTGAGTTCGCCGGTGGGCGTCGGATCGTCGACCGTGACGTCGGTCTCGACGATCTCCAGCGACCCGGACGGCGGGGTCGCCACCTTGGCGTGGCCGGAGCGCACCTTGATGGAACCGGTCTGCGTCTCCTCCAGCTGGGGAATCGCGACCGTGACGGCATCGGGGTCGGTCTCGCGGCCCATCAGCCCGAACGTCAGCTGACGCTGCAGGGCGCGACGACGGCGCCGCTTCTCCATGCGCTCGCGGCGGGCCCGCAGGTCGGAGCGACTGAGCCGCTGCTCGGCCGGGGCGGGCTCGACCCGGACACTCGTGGCCTTGGCGCTCTTGTCCTGGCCATCGTCGTCAGCAAAGAAAGAGGACCCCTCCAACGCACCCACTCGGGCGTTGGTAGCGGCGCGCCGCTTGCGGCGGGCCATTGCGGGGTCCAACGGGGCAGATCGGACGGAATCGCGGGATGCGCGGGTGGCGCGGCTGCGGCGGGTGTCGAGCACTTCGCCACGGTTCGCGGGAGCCTCCTGGCCCTCACGCTCCGCAGCGGATCTGGCTCTTCGCTCGCTCTCGCCCTGCGCTCTGCGTCTGCTCGTCACGGTGGTTCTCTGCTCCCATGGTCGCCCGGCGTCCTGCACGGCTACTGGCCGTCCTCGGCCGGTTGATACGGATGCATCCCGGCCATATGTCGCAACCGAGATCGAATCGTGATGCTAGGTGACCCCGCCCCCAACCGTCTAATGTGTGGCAGACCATACCAGTGCTGGTCAGAGGCCATTCAAGACAATCTTGGGATTCTCAGGACGGTCTCAGGTGAGACCGGGCCAGCCAATTCCCAACCCTCGCAGAACGGACGTCGTGCAGGTCATGGCGGCGCGTTGACGGCGCCAAATGATCATGTGAGCTGCGGGTCTAACAGCAAGGCATCATTCGATTACGCAGTACCGTCAGGTAGCCCGCAAGACATATTTGCCACTTCCATAACATTCACTTAGCGTGCACGTCCTTGAAGGTCACGAGCACTCCTTCCGGTGTGCTAAGTGACCCGTTCTCGTGCTTGGTCGTGCCGCTTTTCCCGAGGTCGCTCCACCTCGCCGGGGCGCCGCTCTTGACCGTTCGGCGTCCTCCCACGCACGCTGCGCAGGTGACCGAGGCCTCTGCATCCACTCCATCCACGCCGACATCCGCACCTACTCCCCTCGGCACGGGCGGCTCCGCCCCGGCCGACCGCCGGCAGTACGTTCTGACACTCGCCTGCGAGGACAGGCCGGGCATCGTCTACGCCGTCGCCAGCTTCCTCATCCAGCACGGCTGCAACATCCTGCAGAGCGAGCAGTTCGACGATCACGACGGCACCGACCCGGGCACCTTCTTCATGCGGGTGAAGTTCACCGCGCTCGACCCGGTCGAGACCCTCGACCGTCTGCGCAACGGCTTCCTGTCCGTCGCCGACTCGTTCCAGATGCAGTGGCGTCTCGTCGACGCCAGCACCCGTTGCCGCACGCTCGTGCTGGTGTCGAAGTTCGGCCACTGCCTCAACGACCTGCTCTTCCGGCACCGGATCGGCGCGCTCAGCATCGACATCCCTGCCGTCGTCAGCAACCACCGGGAGTTCGAGGACCTCGTGCAGTCGCACGGCATCCCGTTCATCCACATCCCGGTCACCAAGGACACCAAACCCGAGGCCGAGAAACAGCTCCTCGAGATCGTCGACCGTGAGCAGATCGACCTCGTCGTCCTCGCCCGGTACATGCAGGTGCTCTCCCCCGAGCTCTGCCAGGCCCTCAGCGGACGCGCCATCAACATCCACCACTCGTTCCTGCCCAGCTTCAAGGGCGCGAGGCCCTATCAGCAGGCCCATGCCCGTGGTGTGAAGATCATCGGGGCCACCGCCCACTACGTCACGTCCGACCTCGACGAGGGCCCGATCATCGAGCAGGACGTCCAGCGCGTCACCCACGCCACCAGCGCCGAGCAGATGGCCGCCGCCGGACGGGATGTCGAGTGCCAGGTGCTCTCGCGGGCCGTCACCTGGCACGCCGAGAACAAGGTGATGATCAACGGCACGAAGACCGTCGTCTTCAGCTGAGCAGGGCCGCAAGAACAGATAGGTAAGGCCGGTTCCGGAGGAGCTCCCCCGGCGAACCCGTCCCACCCAGCAGGCGACACCACGCAGTGGCACTAACCAGCGGAGTCCGGGCAGCCGGGGAACCCTTCGGAATGTGTACACCTGGTACATCCGGTACCGGATGTACCAGGTGTACACAACGCAGCCGACCCCCACAGTCGCCGACCACCAGGACCGAAAGCCGCCACCGTCACCTCACCCCCGCCACCTTCCCCAAAGCCCTCGCAGCCCGACGCCCAAGGGCCGGGCCGTTCCGCTTGGGGGATTATGGACGTTATCCACAGTTCGGATTCAGGGGCGGACTTTGGGGGCGAGGGCTGGTTATTCTGTTTTCATGGTCGGGGGACGGTTTAGAGCACAAGATGTTGCCATCGGGTTCACGGCCGGGCTCTTAGCCCTGGCTGGCTGCACAGGAGGCAGCAAAGACCCCACTCCTCCACCCACAACAACAATTTCAACTTCTTCAACACCCACCCCAAGTGCGACTGTGACACCTCCAGTCGCCCCAGAGGCGGTGCGGAGCGCGAAGGGGGCCGAGGATTTTGTTCGGTATTTTTGGGATGTACATAACTGGACCTACAAATCTTTGAATACGAATAAATTTGAGTCCATCATTCAATCTAACTGCACATTCTGTGCATCCACACTCGATGACGTTGGAGACGCGAAATCCAAAGGATCAACGATCTCCGGCTCCTCCATCCAGCTCCATTTCGTTGCTGCACCGCCCGGAAAAGTAGGAAATCGCATACTTGTTGCCACCGTGATCTCGCAACAAGCCGGTGTTGAAACGCGCCCAGACGGAAGCCGAGAGACATACCCCCCTGTACCCAAGTCTCAAAGCTCAGTCGCTCTGCAGTGGACCGCGGACCACGAGTGGCTTGTGCACGACGTGTCTATCGACGAACCGAGTTCCTCGTGAAGCGCATTTTCGTGAGCACCATGACGGGCTTAGCAATGCTGCTCCCCGGTCAGGCCGCCTTCGCCGAGGATGCTCCCGCGGACACAGATCGATCCATAACCTCACGTGCTTCAGCTAGCAACATGGATCTTCAGGGGTGGACCGAATCTGGCGGCGCCCAAGGTTCAAACACCACGAGCCATATCTCTACCAGGCCTCGACTCAAACACATGCACCTTCCCGCATGCACTGGAAACCTGCCCACCACAAGCGCAATCGTGCTGTGCAACAACGCCACTCTTATGTGTGCAGGCACACCCGCGCCGCGCGACATCGGGTACTGGGTTTTTAGTGCCCCCGTCGGTTCCAATAACTGGACAGCGACCGGTGCGTACGTTTGTCTGGGCGATGTCGATCCCGATGAACCTGCGCCTGTCGTGCCGGTTCTCACGGGTGAGGATTTTCAGCGGCTGCCCTTGCCGGCTTCGCCGATCGTGGTGCAGCCGGCTGATGGTCGTACCTTGGTGAATGTTCCGACGAATCTGTACGCCGATGCTGACACGGTGACGCTTCCGACCACGATTCTTGGGTTGCCGGTGCGGGTTCGGGCCACGCCGGAAGAGTTTCGATGGCGGTACGGGGACGGGGACGGGCTGACCACGGAGGATGCTGGGGCGCCTTATCCCGAGCTTCGGACTGCACACGTCTACCGCTCGTCCGGACGCCCACGGGTTGGCCTGACCACGGTCTACAGCGGCGAGTACTCGGTAGGGGGTGGGCCTTGGCTACCGGTGGACGGGTTTGCCACCGTGAACAGCCCGGCCAGCACGCTGAACGTCGTCTCGGCGCAGAACCGTCTGGTGGCCGGGTCCTCGTCCTGAAACGAGAGTCGCACCTGCCCCTTTCAGAGGGAGCAGGTGCGACCGGACGATAAGGCTCAGTACTCGTCGGGGGTGGCCCGGCGGATGACGATTCTCGTCCACGCGCCGACGTAGACCCGGTCACCCTCGCGGAACTCGGTGCGCTGCCCTCCGGGGATGGGGGTGGTGGGCAGCGGGGCTCCGGCGGGGGCGATGTGCGTGCCGTTGGACGACTGCAGGTCTTCGGCGAACCAGCGCTGTCCGTCGGTGGTGAGCTGGGCGTGGCGGCGGGAGACGCCGTGGTCGTTGCCGCAGTCCACCTGAGGGTGAATGTTGCGGCTCGTCGACCTGCGGCCGACCAGGATGCTCTGGTCCCACAGCGGAACCACCTGCGGCATACCGGGTGACGGGCAGGGCTCGTCGCTCTCCTGGGTGGAGTACCAGTCCGGGTCGATCCACACCTCGGCCACCCAGGTCAGTGGCGCCTGTGGGTTTTGGGTCGCGACGGGCATCGTGGGGTCGGGCGGCTGGAGAGCGGCGGGCTCGGGCGCGAGCGGCTCGGGGGTCCCGCCCACCGGTTCGGGCATGACCCCGGTAGTGAAGTCGTACCCGCAGACCTCACAGAACAGGTCGTCGGCAGGCACGACCGAGTTGCAGTGGGGGCAATCCTTCTCCGGCTGCCCGACACCCTGCTGGGCCGGGGAGATCAGGTCGAGCGGGTTGCTCGGAGGAAGGGGCGGAGGGGTGGGCGCCGCACCGATCGGCTGACCGCAGACGTCGCAGTAGTCCGTCGATTCGGAGACGTGCCCGTCGGGACAGCGTGAGCTCATCGCTTGTTGACCCTTGTCGTCTTCGTCGAAGCGGTGTCGAGTGCCATCTCGTCCAGCTTGTCGACCGAGCGCTTCAGCCGCACGGTTCCGGTGGCCGGATCGTCGATGTCGACGACCTTGCGCAGCTTGCTGGTGGCCTCATCGTTACCGGTCTCAGCCGCGAGCGCGACCGCACGGCCCAGCTTGGTGGTGGCGGTGGCCTCGTCGCCGGCGGCCTTGGCGGCCAGACCCTCCTGGATCACGACGGCCAGTTCGGCCTGGCCGGTGTAGTGGGCGACGGCGGGGTCGATACGGGTGGTGAGGGCGTCGTCTCCGGACCAGCGGGCCTTCACGAGGCCCTGCGAGACCACCGAGTCGCTGACGAGCAGCTGCACGCGGGCGGCGAGACGTTCCTGGCCGACGGGCTGCGGGGGAACGCGCACGGCCACGTGGTAGTCGCGGGACTCATCGCCCCAGGCTCCGGTCGGGAAGGCCGAGGTCAGCGGGTTCACCTCGATCTTGCGGCTGGTCAGGTCTTCCACGCTGGGCGAGACCTGGCGCACCCACAGCAGCTGCGAGCCCTGCGGCGCCCAGACCCGCAGGGTGGCCTCGGCGACGCCGCGGCCCATGGCCTTCTGCATCAGCGACTCGAAGTCCGCGGCCATGGCGGCCGGGTTCGCGATCAGGTCGACCGTGCCGAGCAGCGCGGTGGAGACGCGGCGCAGTTCAGCGACGTCCCAGTCGGCGCCGACACCACGGCAGTCGCACTGGAACCGGCCGGTGACCGATTCGATGGCTGCCTGGAACTGGTAGGGCTGCTCGCTCTGGTTCTGCCCGTCGGTGAGCAGGATCGCGTGCCGCTGGGTGGCCTGGGGCACGGTGTCGAAGAGCTGCCCGGCGAGCTTCAGCCAGGAGCCCATCGCGGTTCCGCCGTCGGCCTCGAGCCGGGAGATGGCGTCTTTCGCGGCGGCCCGGGCACCGGGCTCCATCTGCACCATCGAGATCCGGGCGTTCGGGTACGGGAAAGCACGGGTGGCCACGTGCGTGCCCGAGATGACCGCGAACCAGGTGCCGTCCAGGATCTGGTCGACGGCGACGGCCGCGGCCTGACGAGCGGCGATGATCTTCGCGTCGAGCATCGAGCCGGAGGTATCGACGATGATGATCTCGGCGGCGTCACCGCCTTCCCCGCGGCCCGCCTCGCCGGCTCCGGCGCAGGTCACCGAGACGATGGCGTGCACGTCGGTGGCGCCCTCGGAGATGAACTCGTTCTGGAACACCTCGGCGCTGAAGGACGGCATCTGGCTCTCCGATCGTTCGTGGGCCACCGTGAGGTGTGGCCCGTGTGTTTCCGGGGGCAAGGTCGGGCAGGTCAGGCGTGCGGATTTCCGTAGCCGGTGGGGTCCGAACCAAGGACGCCGTTGAGCCCGCTCGACGTTGCTTGCGTCGGGGTGGTGGTTTCGTCCGTTGTGATCCCGGTGCCGCGCTGCGGCGGGATCGGCGCGATCCGGGCCAGGGCCACCGTGATGTTGTCCATACCGCCCTGCGCATTGGCCCAGTCGATGAGCCGGCTCGCGAGCAGTGAGGGATCGCCCTGCACCTCGTCCGCCAGCCCTCGTACGAGGGTGGCCAGGTCGGAGGCCGGGGAGCAGTAGTTCCACAGACCGTCGGAGCAGACCAGCAGCCAGCCCGGGCGATCGGGCACGCGAGAGTCGCGGGTGGGCACGGTGTCGGGACTGTCCGGTCCCAGCCAGCGGGTGATCGCGTGGGCCCGGGGTCCGTTCTCGGCCTCCTCGCGCGGCACCCCGGCGAGGATCTGCTCGGTAGCCCACGAGTCGTCCCGCGACATCTGTTCGGGTTCGCCGAAGTCGGGGATCCAGTAGATGCGGCTGTCGCCGACCCAGCCGACGACAATCACGCCGTTGTCGACGACGGCCGCCGCGAACGTGCACGACGGCGGACTGTCCTGCCGTTCGCCCGGGCGTCCGCTGGGATGGCGGCCCGCCTCGACCGCCTGCTTGTTCGCCTCGTCGCCGGCCAGGGCCAGGCGCTCGTTCCAGGCCGAGATGCGACCGGCCACCGAGGCGACGTCCGGCCGGGGCCGGTCGAGCACCTCGGCGGCCGCCCGGGCGGCGCCGAGGCTGGCGATGTCCGAGTCGAAGGACGACGAAACCCCATCGCAGACAACGAGAATGGCACGGGATCCGGGTTCCGGGCGGGCCGAGACAGCCATCCCGTCCTCGTTGCGGTGGTGACGCACCCCCCGGTCGGAGACGGCCGCGACCCAGGCGGCCGGGCGCTCCTCCCAGTGGTCGCGCACCTTCACCGCGGGCGAACCGCAGTTCTCGCAGTAACCGTCCTGGAAGGTGGTGCCCCGGCAGGTGCGGCAGATCGGGCTTAGCGACTCCAGGTCGACCGGCGTGGCCGGCAGGACGGCGGCCGGGTGGGACATGCCCCCGGGCCGCTTGGCGGGGTCGGCCGGCATCGGCGTGATGCCGTCGGGCAGGTCCTGACCACAGCCTTCGCAGAACAGGTCACCGGGCTCGGCGTCCTCCCCGCAGTTGGGACAGACAATGCGCTGCCCCGCTGTCGGTCCCGGCGCCGGGTGCACGTCGGACGGAGGATTCTCGTTCACATCAACCTCTTGGCGTTTCGGTCGGGCTGTCGGTTCGGCAGTCGGTTCGGAATGCTCACCGCCAGGTCCAGCGGCGCACTCGGTTCGCCTCGTCGACGAGCCGGACCCGCTCGTCACGTTTCTCGGTGAGCCCCGCCAGTTCGCGGTAGGCCCCTTCCAGACCGTCCTGCAACTGTGGCGTCTGTGCTGGCACACCGCCCAGCAGGACGTCGGACCGTTCTCCGGTCTGCTGCACATCGGTCAGGGCCGCGGCCAGCACGTCGACCCGCAGCTGGGCGCGGTCGCGCGGGTCGAGCCGCACGGCCGCGACACTGTCCAACGCGGCCGACAGGGCGTCCAGCCCGGCGCCGGAACCCACCAGCAGAGCGGCTTTCTGGCGGCGGGCGCTGACGAAGCTGCGGCTCGTGGTCGGCACCATGTCCAGCGCCGCGATCGCCGCCTCCAGCTCACCCTGACCCTGCGAGTGCCGCTGCGAACGGATCCGGGCCAGGCCGAACGCGGCCGGGGCGGTGAAGTTGGCGTCGGTGCGCAGGCAGGTCAGGTAGAGACTCTCGGCGATGTCGGGCTGGCCGCCCTCCTCGCAGGCCACGGCGAGCGCGAGCTTGGGCGCGAGTTCACCGGGGGCCTGGCCGTAGACCGCGTTGAAGGCGGCCTGGGCCGCCGTCGCGTCCCCGCGGGCCAGGGCCCCGAGCCCGGCGAGCCAGATGGCCCGCCATTCCCAGGGGTCTTCGTTGAGGATCTCGCCGACCACGCGATCGGTGGTGTCCAGGTCGCCGGCCTCGACCGCGGTGTAGGCGGTGGCCAGGCGCACCTCGACCGACGGGTTGAGCGCGTTGAGCAGCAGGTCGAGCTTGGCCGGCGGGTCGTCGACGCTGATCGAGGCCAGCCAGGCGGCCTGTGGGTCGGTGTCGTCCACCCGCAGGCGGGGCAGGTTGTCCCACTGCAGCCGGTCGCCCTCGACCACCGGCGGCTCGAACAGCAGCGAGGCCGTGGAGTGCGAGGCGGGCCGTTCGCCGTGACGGTCGGCGGCCACCACCTCGCGCAGCACGCCGAGCAGCTGGGTGCGCAGCTCGTCCGCGGTGGCGAAGCGGTCGCCCGGGTTGGGGGCGCAGCACTTGGCGAGCAGCCGGTACAGCGAGTCGTACCGCTGGAACAGCAGGGTGTCGGCCACGCTGGGCAGGCTGGTGACATAGGTACTGGTGTTGCCGCGGAACTCCATGGCCAGCGAGAGCAGGCTGCGGCCGAGGGTGTAGAGGTCGCTGGCGACGGACGGGCCCACCTCGGGCACCTCGGGGG